>JBBRIE010000076.1:0-12444 GCA_038221545.1 Lysobacterales bacterium | reverse complement strand
ACTGCTAGTGTCAGACACTGCGGCGTCGCCGGTGCGAGCCGATGTCTGCACACGGATCCGGGGCGAACACTCAAGCTCGTTTTGACGGCCCTCAGTTCAACGCGCCACCGCAGCTGGACCCCTGCCCCGCAGTGCAGCCATAGCAGTGACCGGCGACGCCGATGCGTCGGGGCAGTGCATCGTGCATCAGGTCACTCAGATGGGTGGCATGTTGCAAGCCACCGAGCGGGAGCTTGAGCATCTGGTTGAAGTCGCAGTCGTAGAGATTGCCGTTGTAGTCGACGCTGAGCGTCGAGCGGCACATCACGCCCTCGAGGTTGGCGTCCTGGTGCGCAGCGCGCAGCGTCTCCATGTAGCTCGCGAATTTTCCCTTGGAAAGCAGCCACGAGCCATAGCGCTGGATCGGCATGTTGGCCAGCGCGAACAGGCGATTGAAGACGATGCCGAAATTGTCGCCCAGCAGGCGCCGGTACTCGGCCTCGAGCCCGGTCTGCTCCGGCGGCAGGAATGCGCCATTCGGGTTGTAGACCAGATTGAGCGTGAGCGGACTGCCGGGTGCGGCGTAGCCGAGTGCATTGAGCTTGCGCAACGCGACGATCGAGCTTTCGAACACGCCATTGCCGCGTTGCTCATCGACATTGTCCTGGCTGTAGCACGGCAGCGACGCGACGGCCTCGACCGCGTGTGCGGCCAGGAACTCACCGACCCACTCGTAACCGGGCTCTTCCATGATGGTCGGGTTGAGGCGATCCATGACGCGCAGGCCCCGCGCCCGCGCCTCCGCCACCAGCCAGCGGAAGTGCGGGTTCATCTCTGGCGATCCGCCGGTGAGGTCGAGCGTATCGACCCCGAGGCGCGCAGCCACGTCCAGTGCCAGGTGCATGGTTGCCTGGTCCATCATTTCCGTACGCCGCGGACCGGCGTTGACGTGGCAGTGGATGCACCTGAGGTTGCACAGGTAACCGAGGTTGAGTTGCAGGGTCGTGACCCGACCGCGTTCGATGTCGGGGAAGTCGCTGTGCTGCAGCAGGGGCCAGGTGTCGTGCATGGCGATTACCGGTGGGTGGTCACAAGGGGAACGCTGGCCAGTGGCTGGCGCAGCAGTGCGGGCAGCGTTTGCGCCTGCGCATCACGGAACTGTGGCAGGCCGATCACCATGGAAAGGTGACCGTCGCGCGGTTGCGCGCGATAGCTGGTGAAGAGGTGGTCCCAGATGCCGAGGATGTTGCCGTAGTTGCTGTCGGTCTCGTCGCGATGCACCGAGTGATGGACACGATGCCAGTCGGGGGTGACGAACACGCGGCGCAGTCGCCGGTCCCAGTGCGGCGCAATGGCGACATCGGCATGGGTGAGCAGCGCGAAGGATGCCAGCAGGATTTCGTAGAGCAGCATCGTCAGCGGTGCGATGCCCAGCACGGCCACCAGCGCCAGTTTGTAAAGCATCGACAGCAGGATTTCCGCAGGATGGAAGCGCAGGCCCAGGGTCGCGTCGAAGCCGATGTCGCTGTGGTGGACGCGATGCATGCGCCAGAGCACGGGCACGAGGTGGGACCATCGATGCTGCCAGTAGATCGCGAGGTCGAGCAGGATGACGCCCGCCACGATTTCCACGCCAACGGGCCACGACAGCGCGTTGAACAATCCAAAGTCCATGGCGGCGACTTGCGCGGCGAATGCCACCGCCGTCACGGGCAGGATCAGGTACACCAGTGCAGAGGAGACCAGCGTCATTGCGATGTTGCGCAGCTGGCGACGTTTCCCTCCGGCCTCCCCGCGTCGCGGTCGCCATTGCTGCCATGCCAGCAGCAGCAACAGCAATCCGCCCACGATCGCCATGCGTGTAAAACCCTGGTGCGCAAGCAGCCACGTGGTCACGCGCGCGTCCCCAGCGCCGCCGGCAGCCCATGCAGCCACTGCAGCAGTCGCGATTGTGCGGCCGTCGGCGACGACAGCGCCGAGAGATCGGCCTGCACGCCGGGCAGGTCTTCAACCGTATCGATGTCGCGCAGGGTTTGAAGCTGCAGCCAATGGCCGGCTGGACCCAGCGCAGCGATGAATTCGCTGGCGGTGTTCGCCGTGCTGTAGCGGGGCACGAGCCACGCATCGTCGGGCACGTCGATATTGCCGCCAAACAACCAGAAGCCCCCATCTTCCGCGCGCCCCATCACCAGCCGCGATTCCGTGGAGTCCAACCAGCGGGCGGCACGTTCGAGCGCAGCGGGTTCCAGTTGCGGCGAGTCCGCACCGATCAGGAGGGCGCCGCTGTGACGCAGGCGCAGCATTCGATAGACCTCTGCCATGCGTTGGCCAAGACTGCCCTCGCCCTGCGACAGGTGCGGCAGCTCCAGCCAGGCATCGCCGTGCATGGCTTCGGCTTCAGCCACGGCCCAGTAGACCTGCAAGTCAACCTGCTGACGCGCGGCCTCCGCCACCGAGGCGACGGCCTCGGCGGAGATCAGATAAAGAGCGACGGAATGCTGCTGGCCGAGCCCCGGCCGAAGGCGTGTCTTGACCGGCGACAGCGCCGGCGTCTTGACGAAGATGGCGACGCCGGAGCTCACCGCGAGCGCTCCATGCGCGAGTACCGCCATGCCTGCGCGCAAGTCAGGCGAAGATGCAGCCGCGTCGTTGCCCACCAGCCCCGCTGCGCATACTTGCGCGCACTGGTGTGGATCGGCGCACCCACCGGCTTGAGTGGCACGCCGGCGCGGCGCGCGGCCCAGACCAGTGCATGGTCTTCGCCCCCCGGCTGGCCAGGATCGAAATATCCGAGTGCATCGAACACGCGGCGCGGCATCAGCAGACCCTGGTCGCCGAACGGCAGGCCCAGCCAGCGGCTGCGCACGTGCGCGCCGATCGTGTTCAACACGGTCAGGCGCGGCCCGTCGCGCAGGAAGCGCAGATCGAAGTAACCGATCGCGGCGGCATCCGCGGCGATGAAACAGTGCAGTGCGTCGATCGTCGATGCATCCACCCGGGAATCGGCATGCACGAACCACAACCACTGCGAGGTGGTCGCCGCGGCGCCGGCGTTGAGCTGCTGCGCCCTGCCGACGGCCGCCTCGACGAGGCGCACGCCAGCGGGCAACACCGCCGCTGCCGACGCATCGCCCTCCGGCACCACCAGCACGATCTCGCGGGCGCCCGCCGCCGCCAACTGCGGCAGCAGCGCTTCCCACGCACGGTCACCGGGACCTGCGGGAACAACGATGGCGAGATCGGGGTTCATCGGCCTCAGCAACAGGCACCGGGGGTCGTCGACGCGGACACCGCTCCGGGCGCGCAATCGAACAGGCCGAAGTGGGTGCGGGTATCACCGGTCAGGCGGAAGTGTTTTCCGTAACGCGATTGCGCCAGCATGTCGAAGGTGTTGCCGCACACCAGCATCGGCCGGTCGGTCTCGAAGCGGTGGTGGTCGTCGAGCACGAAGGCATGCGGCAGTCCGTCGATTGTGCCGAGGTAGGTCGCCGTCTGGCCGTAGTCTTCGCATCGATCCTCCAGCGGCGTCTTGAACGCCCGCATGGTGATCGAGCGGAAGCCGACCATGCCGATCTTCGCCTCGATCTGCGGGTCGTAGATCGGGATAGGTGCCTGGCTGACGCTGCGTGCATCGGCGCAGCCGACGCGTTCCATCAGGCGGCGGAAGTCCTCGGTGTACAGCGCCCCCGCCAGGCACTCGCCCAGCAGCACGGGATCGGAGCGCAACGCTGCCGGGATGCGCCGGTCAGCGAACACGTCGGAAAAGTACAGCTCGCCGCCAGGTTTGAGCACCCGGAAGATCTCGGCGAACACCCGCTCCTTTTGCGGTGACAGATTCAGTACGCAGTTGGAGACGACGACGTCGAAGCTCGCGTCGGCGATACCGCATGCATCGAGCTGCTCGATGTGGCCCTCGACGAACGACACATTCGATTGCGCATGGCCATAGCGCTCGGCGTGCCATTGCCGATGGCGTTCGGCGACTTCGAGCTGCTCGGGGGTCATGTCGACGCCGATGACCCTGCCCTGCTCGCCCACCAGTCGCGACAGCAGGAACACATCGCGGCCGGTGCCGCAGCCAAGGTCCAGCACCGTCATGCCCTCGACCGCCGGCGGCAACGGCGAACCGCAGCCGTAGAATCGGCTCGTCACCTCGGGATGAATATCGGCCAGCAGCGAGCGCAATCGTTCTGGCATGGTTTCGGCCGGGCAGCAGGCGCCGGTCTTAAGGTCGCCAGTGGATTGCAGCACTTCGCCGTAGTAGTGGCGGACGTCTTCGTGTGCGGTCGGCATGTTCATGGCATTTCCAGGTGATAACGGGACCGCAGAAATCGCGTGGTGCGCAGGTCAGGACACCCGCAGCGGGCAGCGTGATCAGCCAGGCCAGCAGGTTCGCGCGGATGATGCCGGCGCGTCATGGCTGCTTGCCATTCAGGCGCCAATCGTAGGGCGTGAAGCCCACCGACTCCGCACCGGAGATGAGCCGCTGCGCAGTCGCGCGATCCAGACCGAGTTCCGCCGCGTAACGCGCCAGGAACGCACCCACGCCGCCAGCGTGCGCGTCGAAATCGCTGCCGTACCAGTCGAATATCTTCGACACGCGGAGGCCCGCGCGCGGGTCGTTGCGATTGCGGCTGCGATCGCGGAGGAAGCGTCGCGTCTGGTCATCGAGCTGCCGGTCCAGCTTCACACCCACGTATGCCTCGGGTCGCAGCGCCGGGCAGCCGATCGACGCGCAATTGACCGCGAAATGGATGCGCGGTTCCGCGTACTCCGGCGCGCCCCGCAGCAAGGTGTGCTCGACCTCGTCCAGGGTCCGCTGCTTTCCGAGCAGCACCAGCGCGTCCTGTTTCCATGGCGATCCGAACAACCCGCCGATTTCCTTGATCGATTTGAGCCCGGGGTAACGGGTCAGCACCAGTGTCACCGTGCCCGCGTTGTAGGCGTTGATGAGGAATGACTGTCGCTCGGCCAGCGGCCAGCGCCCAAACTCCGCCTCGCTTACCGAGGCCAGCGACTGCATGTAGTTCGCCAGCGCCGTCCGATCCCGGGCAAATGCGGCGTAGTCGACGGTGGTCGTGGTACCCGCCGCATTCCAGTGGACGTTCGCGGCGAGCAGCCGGTTCCACGCGCCATGGGTGCTGTCGAACGACGCGCCGGTCGGAATCGCAGCAGCCAATGCGGAACCCAGCAACATGAGGAATCCGATCAGGGCACGCACCGGGTCAGCCCCTCCGCCAGGCGAGGAAGCGTTCGGAAAGTTTCAGCAGCCCTTGCGGCGCATGCGCGCGTTTCCATGCCCCCGCCACGTACTTGTTCGCTTCGCTCATCGTCGGGTAGATGTGGATCGTGCCCAGTAGTTTGTTGAGCCCGATGCCGTGCTTCATCGCCAGCACCAGCTCCGCAAGCAGCTCGCCGCCGTGCTCGGCGACAATGGTCGCTCCCAGGATCCGGTCCTTGCCCGGCGCGGTGAGCACCTTGACGAAGCCATGGTCGGCAGAATCGGCGATCGCGCGGTCGAGGTCGTCCAGCAGGTACTTGGTGACCTCGACCTCGACGCCCTGCTCCTTCGCTTCGTCCTCGGACAGACCCACGCGCGCAACCTCCGGGTCAGTGAACGTCGCCCACGGGATCACCCGGTAGTCGACCTTGAAGCTCCAGAACGGCGCCAGCAATGCGTTGATCGACGCATACCAGGCCTGGTGCGCGGCTACGTGGGTGAACTGGTACGGGCCGGCGACATCACCGGCCACGAGGATGTTCGGGAAATTGGTGCGCATCAACGCATCGGTTTCGACCGTGCCACGATTGCTCATCACCACGCCGAGTTCCTGCAGGCCGAAGCCTTCGACGTTTGCCTTGCGGCCCAGCGCCAGCAACAGGCGATCGAAGGCGAGCACCACTTCTTTCCCGTCCTTTTCGCAGATCAGCCGTCCACCGTCGCCGTCGCGTTCCACGCGCACGGCCTTGCAGTCGGTCAGCACTTCGATGCCCTCCTCGCGGAAGCGGCCCTCGATGTGGGTCGCCGCGTCGGCGTCCTCGCGCGGCAACAACCGCGGCGCCATTTCCACCTGGGTGACCTTGCTTCCGAGGCGGACGAACGCCTGGCTCAGCTCGCAGCCGATCGGGCCACCGCCGATCACCACCAGCCGCTTGGGCAGCGCGCGCAAATCCCACAGCGAGTCCGAGGTCAGCACCTCGACCGTCTCGATGCCGGGGATCGGCGGCACCAGCGGCCGCGCACCGGTGGCGATGATCAGGCTGCGCGCGCTGATGCGCTTGCCGGCGACCTCGACTTCCCACGGCGAGACGATGCGGGCCTCGCCCTGGATGACGTCGACGCCGAGAGCGGTATAGCGCTCGATCGAATCGTGCGGCTCCACCTTGCGGATCACCGACTGCACGTGTTCCATCACGCGCGCCAAGTCGACCTCGGCCGCGACCGTCGCAATCCCGTAGCGCTCGGCATTGCGCGCCTCGGCCACGAGTCGCGCGCTGCGAAGTAAAGCCTTGGACGGGACGCAACCGGTATTGAGGCAATCGCCACCCATCCGGTCACGCTCGATCAGCGCCACCTTGGCGCGCGCGGTGGCGGCGATGTACGACGACACCAGCCCCGCCGAGCCCGCACCGATGACGATCATGTTGAAGTCGAAGCGGCGCGGGCGCACATGGCCCTTGTAGACGCGACGCGCTGCGAGCCAGCGCGTGAACACCCGCATGATCAACGGCAACACGCCCAGCAATGCGAAGGTACCGATGAGGCCGGGCGAGAGCACATCGCTCGCGGCTTCGATCCGCGCGAGCTGCGTACCCGCGTACACATAGGCGATCGTTGCCGGCAGCATGCCGGCCTGGCTGACGAGGTAGAACGTGCGCGTCTTGAGCGCGGTCAGGCCCGCCAGCAGGTTGATCAGGAAGAATGGCACCACCGGCACCAGCCGCAGCGTGAACAGGTAATAGGCGCCGTCGCGCGAGATGCCCTCGTCGAACGTACGCAGGCGCTCGCCGTACTTGCGCCGCAGGCCGTCACGCAGGACAAAGCGCGACGCCCAGAACGCCAGCGTTGCGCCCAGCGTGCTGGCAAACGACACCAGCAGCGTGCCTTCGAAGACGCCGAACAGCGCGCCGCCCGCAAGCGTCAGGATGGCCGCGCCGGGCAGCGATACACCCGTCGCCACCACGTAGACTGCAAAGAAACCGCCCGCGGCCAGCCATGGATTCGCTGCGGTCCAGGCCTGTAGAGCCACCTGGCGCTCCTTCAGTGCCTGCAGGTTCAACTCGGCCAGCAGACCGCTGCGCCAGAGCACGACAGCCACGACGGCGACTACGAGCAGGACGATCCAGCGTGGGGAGATGCGGGGCATGCGGTTTTCCGGTGCGAAAGGCGTGGTGTCAGGCAGAACATCCCTGGCTGCCGTAGAAGAGGGGACAGACAGCCAAAAGGATTCGCGGTCCGGTGTTTTTTATCGAGATGGGTGAACGGTAATGGGGATGAAGGCAATGGATCCAGCCGTGGTGGATGCCGCGAAGTCCGGCGACCCGGCCGCGCTCAATGAGCTGCTGGCCCGCTCGCGCCAGGACCTGCGCCGCTATGCCGAGTATCACTGCGTGGTCAACGATGTCGAGGATGCCGTGCAGGAGACCCTGTTCACGGCCTCGCGCCACCTCGGCGACCTGCGACGCACGGAGACCTTCACGTCATGGCTGTTCCGCATCGTGAAGCGCGAGTGCAACCGCATGCACCGCGGCTGGCGCCTGCTGACCAACCAGGACATCGATGAAACGATCCAGCCGGTGCTGACACCGGAACCACTGGAACTGCGGATGGACATCAGCCGCGCCATGGCCACGCTGCCGCAGCACTACCGCACGATCCTGCTGATGCGCGACGTGGACGGACTAACGCTCGACGAAACCGCGAGCCGACTCGGCCTGGAACTGGCGGCGACGAAATCCCGCCTTCATCGCGCCCGGGCGGTGATGCGGGAACTGCTGTCGTCCCTCGCTCACGCTGGCGCGTAGCGCGCCGCTGCGCTGCGCGCCTGCCATGTCGACACCGCGCCGCGCGTTCTAGGACAGGCACAGGGATAACCGTCTGCCGTGTGGCGATCTGCCTACCACGGGATCGGCTGCCCGTCCCATGCGAAGAAGTGGCCGCTGTCCGCGGGCGTGCTGCCGGCGATGACGCCGAGCAGTTGCGCGGCCGCGCGATCCGGATCGAACAGGCGCTCGGCCGGCACCCTCGCCTGGAATGGCATCGAGAGTGGCGTATCGACCGTGCCCGGATGCAGCAGCAGGCAGACACCGAGGGGGTTGCGTCGCTTCCATTCGATGGCAAATGTTCGCAACAGCTGGTTCTGCGCCGCCTTCGACGCGCGATAGGCGTACCAGCCGCCCGTGCGGTTGTCGCCAATCGATCCCACGCGCGCCGACAGCGAGGCGAACACTGCCGGCTGGCCGCGACAGAGCTGCGGCAGCAGCGCCTTCGCCAGCAGCAACGGCGCGAACGCATTCAGCGCGAACACGCGCTCGAGCGATGCGCGGCTGGCCTGTTGTATCGACTTTTCGGGCGCCAGGCCCTCCCCATGCAATACCCCCGCAGCGTTGATGACCAGGTGCAGCGCGTCGACGTCCTGCACGATGCCGGCGAGGCGCGAGAGATCGCCTTCGTCGGTGATGTCGGCCGCGACGCATTCAAGCCGTTCGCCATGCACGTCCTGCAACGCGGCAAGCGCGGGGTGCGAACCTGCCGATCGCGACACTGCGAACACGCGCGCAACGTGCTGGTTGCCGAGCAGCTGCCGCAGCATCGCCAGTCCGATCCCGCTGCTCGCTCCGGTTATGAGCGCATTGGCCGGGGTCGAGAGCGCAGCGATGGGGGGGGTGCCCGGGTCGAACGTCATGCGGTTGCATCCTTATAGTCGGGCAAGAACCGGGATCGGATGAATGCCGTGCACAGTAGCGCTGCGGTCACGCGCAGCACGGCGCGCCCTGCCTGCCCATCCGGAATGCCCGATGCAAGCGCGTGGACGCGGGTTTCTGGAACAAATCATGTGGAGCCCGGTTCCCTCCGTCTACGGTTGTCCTTCTCCGATTGTTCCTGGTGTGCCTTGCGTCCGTGATGATTGTTTTTCCTTTCACGTCGGGCTGAAGGACGCTTCTGCAAAATGGCGAATTACCCGAGCGGAGCGCTCCATGAAGATCCTGATGGTCCTGACGTCCCATGACCGGCTGGGCGACACCGGCAAGAAAACCGGCTTCTGGCTGGAAGAGTTCGCTGCGCCCTATTACGTGTTCAAGGATGCAGGCGCGCAGATCACGGTGGCCTCGCCCAAGGGCGGCCAACCCCCGCTTGATCCGAAGAGTGACGAGCCGGACGCACAGACCGATGCCACGCGCCGCTTCCGTGCGGATGCCGACGCTACCGCCGTGCTCGCAGCGACGCGCGTGCTGGCTGATGTGGCGAGCGACGACTTTGATGCCGTGTTCTACCCCGGCGGCCACGGCCCGCTGTGGGACCTGGCCAACGACAAGGATTCCATCCGCCTCATCGAATCGAACTACGCCGCGGGCAAGCCGGTCGCATTCGTTTGCCATGCCCCGGGCGTGCTGCAGAATACGCGCAAATCCGATGGCACGCCGCTGGTCGACGGCAAGCGGGTGGCCGGATTCACCAACAGCGAAGAAGCCGCGTCGGGCCTGACCGACGTCGTGCCGTTCCTGGTCGAAGACATGCTCAAGGCCAATGGCGGTCAGTACAGCAAGCAGGCGGACTGGGCCGACCATGTCGTCGTCGACGGCAACCTGGTGACGGGGCAGAACCCCGCGTCCTCGAAAGCCGCGGCCAAGGCACTGCTGGGCCTGCTGTAAAGCCGGGTCATGTAAAGCCGGGTCATGTAAAGCCGGGTCAGAGTGCACTTTCTACTAAGGCGGAGTACGTGTAAAGCCGGGTCAGAGTGCACTTTCTCCTGCGCCGGATCAGGCTCAACGCCTGCGTCGCAATGCCTACGCCCGGTCGCACATGACGGGAGCAGGGTGGCGCACGCCACCTCAAGCAGATCGCCTCCCATGCCCTGCAAGCCACGACTCGATCTCGCCGACGTTGCCCGGCATATCGTCCAGCGCGGCAACGATCCGCAGGCTACGATCTTCGCAGACGTCGCGATCGTGTTCGCTACCTGGTCGCCCTGCGAGGCCGCCCCTGCGCGTCGGCTGCCCAGTGCATCGCAGGTGCTGATGCCCTCCCACGTGCATCTGGTGATGACGCCGACGGAAGCTCGGACAGGCCGCGCGCCTGATGCAGTCGCTCGGTCGGCGCGACATCACAGCCATCCGCCATCACCTTCAGCGCCAGCACGCCTGCGGAACCGACCGGTTCCGCGCGACGATCGAAACACGACTGGGTCGCCGAGCCAGGCCGGCGAAGAGGGGTCGCCCGCGGAAGGGCGCTGGACTCGCCCTGCAAGAAAGTGAACTCTGACCCGGGTTTTACGGGTTTTGAGCCACGGGCTTTCTCAGTAGCGCGTCTGCAGCGACAGCGGGCCTGCATCGCCCAGCGTCTGCTCGGACAGGAAGGCGATGTCGCCGCCGTTGGCTTGGACCAGTTCGATCAGTTCATCCACCACGTCATCGGTGACACCTTCGGCGCCCGCCTCGTCATTCGCCGTCACCGTGCGCGCCTGGCTGTCGATAACCCCGGCTTGCACATAGCCACGACGGACGTACAGGCGTTCGGCATTGCCTTCGGTCGCGGCGCGGTAGATCGCGGACAGGTCGGTCCGAAGGCTGCCGGCACCGCGTGCCTGGCCCAACTGGCCCATTGCGGTGGCCTCAGCCGACGCGCGGTGGGTGGCAACGGCTTCCTGCGCATCGCTTACCAGGGCGAGCGCGTCGGCTTCGAGATCCGGCGAGTTGGTGACCTGGCCGACGACGTCGTCGGGCCGGTCGGAAAGCTGCTTGAACAAAGCCACGTTGCGCGCATCGCCCATCACGATGACCGGCAGCCTGTCACTGCCGCTCTTGCCCTGGATTTCCTGCAGGCTCTTGTCGACGACGTTGAGAAACTCCTTGAGCAGGTTGTCCTCGCTCTGCGCCTGCGAACGCTCATGGCCGCTGGTGCTGTACAGCGAGTTGTTCTTGATCGGAAAGCTGTAGCCCTCCAGGTCGGTGTTGCGGTCGAACTCGTGTACCGGACGATCGTTGTAGGCATGGATCAACCGGCCGTACTCGCGCGAGATCACCACGATGAAGTAGCTCACCGCATCGAACAGGCCACGGGTGATGTCGCGCGTGGCGAAGCTGCTGTCGATGATCGCGCGTTCCCTCACCGGGAAGGGCAACCGGACGATGCTGGCACCGTCGGCGCCCGCGAACACCGCCAGGCCGTCGAGGTTCAAGGCATGGTCGTGGGCATCCACCTGTGCGTTGATGGCCTCCATGATCGGCCAGACCTCGCGCTTTTCCATGCGAGACAACAGTCGATCCTCGGTCTCCTTGATCAGGTTCTTTAGGATGATCGGATCCTGTTTGTTGTCCGGAAAGGTGCGGTGGGTGGGCATCAGGATGCTGATGGCGGGATCGGCCTGTCGCGACTTGAGATCGATGAGGACGCTTTTGAGATTCTGCATGGGGGCTCCGCTGGACTCGGGATAGGGGGAGAACGCTTGAATATCGACAACCGAGGGGGACGGCATCGCCGCGGATGTTCGCATCGCGATGTCGTTGGGGCAGTGTGGACGCCCAGTCGCAAACGCCGCGTGACTGGCCGTCAAAACCGGATAAAGCCGGGTCAGAGTGCCCTTTCTCCTGCGCCGGATCAGGCTCAACGCCTGCGTCGTAAAGCACAGGACCGGAGCAAGCTGGCGCGGTCCGCCTTGGTCGCCCGCGGAAGGACGCTGGACTCGCAGTGGAAGAAAGTGAACTCGAATGAAAGTGGACTCTGACCCGGGTTTCCTGACCCGGGTTTTCGGGGCAGTACTCGCATTGCGGTCACAGCCACTGTGCGAGGGTGGTTGTCCGGCGGCGGATTCCGCTTGCGCGCCTGGCGCGCTGCTGCCGCAGCCCAAAAAAGGAGATAGTCGATGAGCAATCCTTCCAACACCTCGACCGATTCGACCGCGCGATCCAAGGGCACGGCGAGCGGCAAGAAGATCGGACTGCACCAGCCCTCGGATGACAAGCGGATCGAAGACAGAGTCGGGAATGTCGACCTGACATCGCGAGGAGCGAAGGTACACGACCACCTGCGCGACAAGCGTGGCAATGGCGTCCCCGGCGACTACGACGACTCGATCAAGCACAACGCCGAGTCACATTACGTCGGGGACAACGCGGCTCAGCGCCCCAAGGACTGAACGGATAAAGCCGGGTCAGAGTGCACTTTCTCTGGATAAAGCCGGGTCAGAGTGCACTTTCTCCTGCGCCGGATCAGGCTCAACGCCTGCGTCGTGAAGCACAGGACCG
>JBBRIE010000075.1:0-12771 GCA_038221545.1 Lysobacterales bacterium | reverse complement strand
CACCAGGGCTGCGAGTCCGTCATCAGCGCCGTGAGGTCCTTGACCACCGCATCGAGGTCGAGTGTCTTGAATTCCTCGGCGTAGTTGTAGTCCGAGTCCATGGGACTCGACAGCGAAGACCGCTGGTTGAGGATCTTGAGGCTCAGCTGTTCCGGCCACCAGCCGCTGTTCGCGCGGACGTGCCGCAGCGCGGGATTCGTGGCGGCGCCGGAGTACGGGCACTTTAGTTCGGTAGACATTCTCTGGTCCTCTCTTCGGGTCGGTACCTGCCGGGCCCCAGAGCTTGGACCTATCTCGCCCATAGGTGAAGTTGTTGTTGCCGATGGTTCCCATAGGCCCAGTGAATCATGACGACCCACCCGCACAGGCGACCCCGCCCGCAAGCCGCCCCCGTAATGCCGCCTGCAGGAGCGCCGCAAGGCGCGATCCACCGCACACCGGAACAACACTGCGACGCGATCATCGGCGCAGCCCCGGCCCGCGTTGCGCGGGCCGGAGCGCATCATGGATTGCGCAGCAGCGAGACCTGCAGTTCCACGCGCTTGAGTTCGCGCAGCACCCGGTTGGTTTCCATGCGATTGCCCATGAAGCCCTTGCACATCGTGGTGACCTGGAACAGGAACAGCGACGCCACGCCCCACTTCACCGCGACCAGCGCGTCGGACGCCCCGGACATCTGCCACAGCGCATACAGGCCGACAACAAACGAGACCCCGGCCGCGAAATACACCACCCACATCACCCACGCCAGTGGGCCGCGAAACAGCCCGAACGCCTGCGCGATGTAGCCCGGTTCGCCGTGCCTTGCCAGCAGCGCCCGGTCTTCGTCCGAGAGGGCCTGGCCGATCAGATCGTCGATCTTGTTCATGGATGTTCTCCTTCCAGTAACGCGCGGACCTTGCGCCGCGCATGCATGAGCCGGGTCTTGATCGTTCCCGGTGGCACGTCGAGCGCGATGGCGATTTCCGCCACGCTCATCTCTTCGATGTAGAACAGCGCGAGCGCCGCGCGCTGTGGTCCCGGTAGCGTGCCGATCGCGTCCATGACGATCGACAATTCGGCGGCGAATTCGCCCGGCTCGTGCCCGCACACCCGCAACTTGATTGCCGGTTCGACCTCTTCCTGCTCAATCAGGTCACGACCCCTGCGATGGAACGACCGCTGGCAGCGACGCGTGACGATCCGGTACGCCCATGCGGGGAACGCGGCCGCGTCATCGAGGCGCGCAAGCCCGCGCAGGATCTCCACCCAGGCTTCCTGCACCATGTCTTTCGCGCGCTCGGCATCGCCGGTGACCCGCCAGGCGTGGCGCAGGAGCCTCGGTTGCCAACGGGCGACCAGGCGCGCGAGCGCTGGCTGGTCGCCCGTCACCGCGGCCGCCACCAGGTACTCGTCGAAGATCCGCTCGCTGTCTCGAATCACCGGCCGCCACGCTTCTGCTCACCTGCATACTAGGTGCCTGCATGTCCGGGATCGGTTCAATCGATGACGGGACGAAGCAGCGCAGGCACCGTCGACCAGACGGTTGCCGTTCGCCTCGGGCTCCGGCAGTCTTGAGTGCCTGCATGAACGCGATCACCGTTCGCCTGCGCTACGCAACCGCGCCCGCTACACGACAGGAGTTCCGTGCTCTATCCCCTTCTCTCTGTACTCGCGGGACTCGTGCTGTTGGCGCTGGGCGCGGAAGGTCTGGTTCGCGGCAGCACCAGCGTCGCCCTACGCCTCGGGATCACGCCGCTCGTCATTGGACTGACGATCGTTGCGTTCGGCACCGGAACGCCGGAGTTGCTGGTCAGCGTGGAGGCGGCGATCACCGGGAACAGCGGCATCGCCCTCGGCAACATTGTCGGCTCGAACATCAGCAACGTCGGGCTGATCCTCGGCTGCGCAGCGCTGGCGCGGCCGCTGCGCGTGCGCTCGAGCCTGCTGCGGCGCGAAGTACCGCTGATGATCGCGGTGACCTTCGTACTCTGCCTCATGCTTCTCGACGGCGTGCTCGGGCGCCTCGAGGGCGCACTGCTGTTTGCAAGCTCGATCGCCTACACCATCGGTGCTTATGTCCTGGCCAGGCGGGACAGCAACCCTGTTGTCGCCGCTGAATTCGAGGACATGACGCGACCGGTCACGCGCGCGCGCTGGATTGACGGCCTGTACATCGCTGCAGGCCTGGCTGCTCTCTTGCTCGGAGCAAAGTTCCTCGTCAGTGGCGCGACGGTCGTGGCGCTGCAACTCGGCATGAGCCAGGTCGTGATCGGCCTGACGGTGGTTGCTATCGGCACCAGCATGCCGGAGTTGGCGACCTCGGTGGTGGCGGCGTTGAGGGACGAGGCCGACGTCGCCTTCGGCAACGTACTCGGGTCCAACATCCTCAATATCCTCTGCATCCTCGGCCTCGTTGCGCTGATCCATCCCGTCCGCGTCGCAGGGCTGTCGACGCTCGACGTGGCCGTTCTCGCGGGCAGCGCTCTGCTGTTGTTGCCGTTGATGTGGCGCGGATCAATCCTCAGTCGATGGGATGGCGCGGCGCTCCTCGTCGGCTACGGCGTCTACATGGGCGCGCTCGTTGCGCGCTAACCCGAGTGGGGCTCGCACCCACGCTCTCGCCTCCCCCGCGCTTGTCCAGCGCACCGCATCCACGGCAACGGAATCAACGTCGCAACTCCGGCCCGCGTTGCGCGGGCCGGAGCGTGGCGGTCACTCTGCCGCTGGTTCCGCGACTGCGCGCGGCTTCAGGTGCTTGGCGAGGAACGCTTCCATCGCACCGTAGAACTCGTACTGGTTCTCCTCGTTGCGGAAGCCGTGGCCTTCGTTGTCCTTGACCATGTACTGCACCTCGACGCCGCGCTTCTTCAGCGCCTCGACTATTTGGTCGCTCTCGGCCTTGTTGACGCGCGGATCGTTCGCGCCCTGGGCGATGAACAGCGGCGTCTTGATCCTGTCGGCGTGCAGCGCCGGCGACGTCGCCTGCATCCGCACGAGGTCCTTTTGGGGATCGCCGATCATGGCCTGGAACTTCGGCAGGATCGGTTTCCAGTACGGCGGAATGGTGTTCATGAAGGTCAGCAGGTTCGACACGCCGACATAGTCCACCGCCGCCGCGTAAAGGTCAGGCGTGTAGACGACGCCCGCGAGCGTGGCATAGCCGCCGTAGCTGCCGCCGTAGATGCCGACGCGCCTGGGATCCGCGATGCCCTCGGCGATCAGCCACTTCACGCCATCCGTGATGTCGTCCTGCATCTTGAGGCCCCACTGCCCGAAGCTCGCTTCCCAGAACTCGCGGCCATAGCCGGTCGAGCCGCGGAAATTGACCTGCAGGATGCAGTACCCGCGATTCGCGAGGAACTGGATCTCGGCGTTGTAGCCCCAGACGTCGCGCGCCCACGGACCGCCGTGCGGATTGACGATGCACGCGAGGTCCTTCGGCGCAACGCCAAGCGGCAGTGTGAGATAGCCGTTGATCGTGAGCCCGTCGCGACTCTGGTACTGGATCGGCTTCACCGGCGCCATGGCGGATTCCGGAAGCTTCGGGTTGAGGTCCGCAAGCTTCGAGAGCGTGTCGGCCTTCGCGTCGTAGATGTAACGCGCGCCCTCCGTGCGATCGTTGGCGGCGGCAACGATGAACTTGTTCTCGGCCTTGTCGTTGGCCTGCAGGTTGATCTCCATTCCCGGCAGCTTCCGCTTCAGCCGCGCGAACAGGGCCTCGTTCTCGTCATCGAAGAACTTGCGCCCGGCCTTTGCGGTGAAATAGTCGGCCCGCGTCAGCTTCTTGCGCGCGCGCGACCACGTGGCGCCGTCGAGGTCCACTTCGGGATGCACGTACAGGACTTCTTCCACATCGGGCTTGGACGGATCGATCAGCACCAGCGCCTTCTTGTCGCGCCCCCGGTTGCTGATCGCGTAGAACTTCTCGTTGTCGGCGGCGAAAAACGCGGGGGCGACCTCGGTCTTGTAGTCAGTCGTGATGATCGGCTCGAACTCGGACTTCTCGTCGTCGCGATAGAGCGTGATCGTATTGAGTCCATCCGTGCGGACCGCCATGCGCAGGCGACCAGCGTGGTCGGTCTGCCAGCCGATGATGTCGCCCGGATTCTTCGCGACCAGCGTTTCCTTGCCGGACTTGAGCTCGACGCGATAGACATCGAACACCTCCGGATTGCGACGGTTGTGGATCACGAGTATGTGGCCCGGATCATCCGGCAGGTCGTCCTGGATGCCGGCGCGCACCTTGGTGCCGGGCGTCAGGTCCGTGATCTTGCCGCTTTCCACGTCGACCGCGACCACGTGCGTGTTCTCGTCGCCGCCGAAATCCTTCTCGTACAGGATGGTATTGCTGCCTTTCCAGTAATAGATGCCGATGTCGCGCGCGGTTTCGCCGGTGAGCCGGCGTGGCTCGCCGACCGGCTTGCTGCCGTCGAGCGCCTGGACGAACACGTTGAGCCGCCGTGGATTGCCGTCCACAGCCACCGGCTGCATGAAGCCGAGCGTCTTGCCGTCCTCGCTCAGGCGGAAGTACGCCTTCTCGGGATTGCTGAAGAAATCGCGGATCGGGAACTGCTGAGGCACGTCGACCTTGGCCGCAGCAAGCGCCAGGCCAGGCGACAGCGCCGTCACCGCGATCAGCGTGGCCCCGAACAGCCGGGCGCGAAGGCCGGGCTTGATGTTGGAACTCATGTATATCCCCTTGTTGTGTCGATGCCAGCGCGACCCGCGCGCGCGAAAATGCCCGCGACGCCATACCATGGCGTCGACGGATCGTACCCCTTCGGGTCTGCGATTGAATGGGCCACTCGTCCCGGGTGATCAGCGGCCTGACCTCCACCCGCGCGCGTCGAAGTCGATCCGCGGCCATCGCTCGCGGCCCAAACCTTTGGCACGATCGTGCGCGCACGGAGTGTGGGAAATTGCAGGCTCCCGCACGAGGAATCGAATGTCCGCACTGGCCATCCAGACCCGCAGCTTGAGTCGCGTGTTTCCCGGTGGCCACGGCGTGCGCGAGCTCGATCTCGAAGTGCCCAAGGCCTGCGTCTACGGCTTCCTCGGACCCAACGGCGCCGGCAAGACCACCACGATCCGCCTGCTGCTGGGCCTGCTGCGCGCGCAGACGGGCAAGATCGAAGTACTCGGTCGGCCGCAACGCGGCATGCCCCTGTCCGGCGTGGGCGCGCTGGTGGAGTCGCCTTCGCTCTATCCGCACCTGAGCGGCATCGACAACCTTGAAGTCACCCGCCGCCTGCTCGGCGGCGTCAATCGCAAACGCATCGCGGAAGTGCTGGCACGCGTGGACCTCGCGCGCGATGGCCAGCGCAAAGTGCGCGAGTATTCCCTCGGCATGCGCCAGCGACTCGGACTGGCGCTGGCACTGCTGGCGCGGCCGCGACTGCTGGTGCTGGATGAGCCCGGCAACGGACTGGATCCGGCGGGAATCCAGGACATGCGCGTGCTGCTGCGTTCCCTGGTGCAGGACGATGGCTTGAGCGTGTTCGTGTCGAGTCACCTGCTCAGCGAAGTGGAACAGGTCGCCGATCACATCGGCGTGTTGCACGACGGGCGACTGCGTTACCAGGGAGCACTGGCCGCGCTGCGTGCCAGTTTGCGGTCGACGCTGGACATTCGTTGCGACGCGCCGGAGCGCGCCGCCACCCTGCTCGAACAGATCGGCTGCCGGGTGAATCGGGGGACGCCGGAGCTGCTGCAGGTGCAAACCACCACACTTCCCGACGACGCCATCAATCGCCACCTGGTCGAGCACGGCATCGCGGTCTCGCAACTCCACCGCCCGCCGGTTTCGCTCGAGCAGGCATTCTTCGAACTCACCGGGCAACCGGGGCGCTCCGCATGAGCCGTGTTCACGCCCTGGGGCGCGCGCTGTGGGCAGAGCAGCTGAAACTGCGCGGCACGCTCGCGCTATGGCTCAGCCTGATCGCACCCGCGGTGATCGTCGGCCTGTACGTCCTGCAAATGGCATTCCAGAAGCCACCCAAGGTGATGCCGGACAGCGAGGCCGCGTGGATGCAGCTCGGCCAGACCTGCCTCGCGCTGTGGTCCATGCTCATGCTGCCGCTTTTCATCACGCTCGAGGCCGCGCTGCTCGGTGCCCTCGAGCACGGTGCGCAACAATGGAAGCACCTGCTCGCGCTGCCACTGCCGCGCGGTGCGCACTACCTCGCCAAACTGGTCACGCTGGCGGCGTTGTTGCTTGCGGCGATGCTGCTGCTGATCGTGGTGCTGATGCCGTTGGGCGGCTGGCTGCTCGGCCAGCTCGGCCCGCTGCCACTCACGGGCTGGCCGCCGGTCGCCACCTGGCTCGATACCGGTTGGCGCATCTACCTGTGCAGCTTCCTGATCGTCGCGTTGCACACTGCGATCGCGCTGCACTGGCGCAGCTTCACAGTCGTCGTCATCGTCGGCATGAGCGCTACCGTGATGGGCACGCGCATCGGCCAGTCCGCCGATTACGGCCCGTGGTTTCCCTGGACGATGCCGCTGCAGCCACTGACCGAGCATCCGCAGATCGCAATCGTGTTGTTGACCAGCCTGGTCGGTGCAACGGTGGTGAGTGCGCTGGCGCTATGGGCGTTCGCCCGGCGCGAAGTCTCTTGATTGCGACAGCGAGGAATAGAAAAGCGGGGTCAGAGTAGACTTTTTGGAAGAGTGCTCGCGGGGCAGCGTCGGAGCAAGCGACGGTGACCACGAAACTGCACTCTGACCCCGGTTTCTCCGATCCAAAACGATCAGCTGGACATTAGCGATGCCGCAGAAAATGGCGGTGCCGGGTTCAGTACTTGCGTGGGCACGGGTCAGCTTGATGAGCTTGCGGCCTCGTTGCGACTCAAGCGGTAGCCATAGAGGCCGCAGGCAAGGATGAAGACGTTGCCGACGAAGTCGAGCAGCATCCAGTCGTTGAACATCCCGCGCACGAAATAGAAGTAGTAGTTGAACGCAAAGAAAGGCACCGACCCGACGATGCCGAAAGTCAGGAACGTGCTCGGCAGGAAGCGGGCGCTGTAGATCACGACGCCCACCAGGACAGCCTGCGCGCCAAAACACGCCACGAACAGTTCGCTGGTGCTGTTGCCGACGTAGTACTCCGGCCGCATTACGAGCGATTCGACCACGGCGGGGAACAGCAGGCACCAGCCCCCGAGACCGATGAAGACCAGAGCGAGCAGCCGTTGCACATGGATCGCTTTCACGAGTGCCTCCCGGAGAGTTATGTCGACAGGGCGAGACTGCCATTTCCACGCGGACGAATGCTACGCTCGCCGCGTGAGAAATCTCCTGCTCGCGCTCATACCGGCTCGTCGGTGACCTTCGAGAAGGACGGTGCGAAGGCCTTCTTTCACCGCCCGCATCCGCGCAAGGAAGCACTGCGATATCGCGTCAGGGACGCACGTGCCTATTTGCAACGCACTGGAGTCGCCCCGTGAACACTATGACGTACAAGGGCTACGCGGCCCGCATTGAGTTCGATCCCGAGGATCGCATCTTCGTCGGCCATCTGGCCGGCATTCGCGACATCGTGGGTTTCCATGGCAAGACTGTTGATGAACTGGAACACGCTTTTCATGCGGCGGTGGTCGACTACGTGGCTGCGTGCCGAAAGCTTGGGCAACCACCGGAGAGGGCCGCAAGCGGCAAGTTGATGTTGCGTGTCGATCCCGAGATTCACGCCGCAGCGCAGCGGGCTGCCGAGTTGAGCGGCAAGAGTCTTAACCAATGGGCAGCCGAAGCACTCCGCCGCGCGGCGTAACCGGATCTGTTCGCAAAGCCGGCCCGGTACGCGCGCTGCCGCGTTCCGGGCCGTCGCGCGGTCAGCGGTGTGCCGGCAACAGCTTCGGGTTTCGGAGCAACGCTGCGGTGACGAGCGACACAAGCAGCCCCACCGGGAAGATTTCGAGGAATGTCATCGGGATGCGGAACAACGGCTTGGCGTAGCTGACGCGCATCCCTTCGAGCTTCGCCAACTCCTTCGCGATTGCCTCGGCGGAGACGCCTGCTTCCTGGCGCGCCTTCATGACGCCGGCGATGTATTCGTCCATGAAGCGGTAGTCCGTCGCGGCGAGGTAGATCTCCCAGCCGATGACGTAGGCGACGCCCGCGAAAACCGCGATACCAAGGCCGACCCCGAAGGCAGGGCCGAACTTGACGATGCCGCCGCGTTCGATGTCGCGATAGCGCTTGACGCCGACGAAGATGAAGCTGAGCGCGACCAGCATCACCGTGTAGCCGAAGTAGGCCGAGCTGAAGAAGTCGCCCTGCTCGGAGAACGCGATCCCCGCCACCATCGTCGCGATGATCACGAGGCCCGACAGCAGTCCGTAGGTCAGTATGTATTTCATGCCTTACCCCCGGATACCGGCGTCGGCGGCTCCCAGAGTTCAATGGGGTTACCCTCGGGGTCATGGATGCGCGCGAAGTTGCCGGCCTCGGTGTCGCGATCCTCGCGGCCTATCGCAACGCCCGCTGCGCGCAGCTGCGCCAGCAGGTCGTCAAGCCCGCTCACGCGCAGGTTGATCATCGCCGTCCGGTCGGCCGCGAAATAATCGCTGGTGTCCTGGAACGGCTCGAACACCATCGGACCACCCTCGTGGTACCAGCAGTATTCGTTCGCCTGCCCGTTCTCGTCCACGCCGATGCCGCCCCCTACCCCGAGGTGCTCCCGGTACCAGGCCTTGAGCGCCTGCGGATCCCGCGCTCGAAAGAAGAACCCACCCATTCCGACGACCGGCATCTTGATCTCCCCTTGTTGAAGTGCCGGCCGACTATGTGCCGGAATCGAGGCCCAGCCTATCGCCCGAACGGGTGATTTCGCACCATTGACCCGCACGGACTAAGGAATCAGCGCCAGCGAGCGGGCCTTCTCGATCGCCTGGACGCGCCGCCCTACCTCGAGCTTCTCGTACACCTTGGCGACGTGCGACTTGACCGTGTTGGGCGAGACACCGAGCACGCGCGCCATTTCCTTGATGGACTGGCCGGACGCGAGGAGTTCGAGTGTCTCCTGCTCCCTTGCGGTGAGGCCGAGCGACGCGATGCCGGCATCGTTGCGCTTGAACTCGCGCGGCGCGTGGCGTGGTGTCAGCCGGCTACCCGCCCAGATACCCAGGCTGATGAATCCCGCCGCCAGCAAGGCGATGTAGATCTCGGTCGAGAAGGCGCGCGTGACATGCCGATACTCGATCAACTCGAGCAGCGTGACGGCCGCCGCCAGCGCCAGTGCGTAAAGAATGATGGTCCGCGTCATGGCAAAAGGCTGGCATAAACGCAGCGTTCGGGCCACCGCAAGCGACTCGTTCGCACCGTCCGCTCTCCAGGGGCGGAACAAAGTGGGGTCAGAGTGGACTTTCTCGAACGTGCCGAAAGGATCCCCGCCCGGCTAAAGCAGATTTCCAGCCGCTATCGAAGCTCGGCTTGCACCTCGCTCGCGAGCTGCGAATGTCGTCCCACCGCCCAGTCTTCGGACGACCGTGAATACAAGCGCCCAGGAAAGTGCACTCTGACCCCCGTTTTTTTCGCAGGCAAGAAACAGGACGTCGTTGTCCTCTTCGCCGACATCCGGGGCTTCTCTGAGTGGTGCGACGAACAACCGCTTGAAAACGTCGGGGATCTGATGACGACGCAGATCGAACGTGCTGGGCAGATCTGCAACGACCATCATCATGCTTTCCACAAGTTCCTCGGCGATGGTTTCCTGTTGGTCTGGGAGCCTGATGACACTCTGGATCTGACCGTCTGCCTGGCTCATGCACTCGACGCGGCGATCCATCTCCACAGGAACTACTGGTACCTCTCGGAAGACAGCGCTTACGCAGTGCCGCCGGGATATGGGGTTGGCATCGCGATCGGCGAAGCGATCCGGTTACAACCCGAAACCATTCTCGAGGAGATGAACGAGGTCGATTTCGTGGGGTACCCACTGAATTGTGCGGCGCGGATGCAATCCTTTGCTTCCGCCTATGGCACAGCCGTTTGCTCGAGGACGACGCAAATGCTTCGAGATGACGCGAAGAACTTGCTCAAGTCCACGACCCCGGGATTTCGCCGCGAGTTGCTGACGCCGGGCCCGGAAGCGCTCGGCCTCGCCATGCACGCGAAGGGTCTTCGAGAGCCCGATCGCTCGGACTTCAGATACCTGAGCTTTGAAGACGCTCGCGCCAGACTCTGGAAGGCAAGCGGCATGCCTGAAAGCTGAGGTTCCGAGCGTCACGGTTAGCAGCCGGGCACCGAACCTTGGCCGATTATTCAAAGTCATGTGCTGCGCCTGTTGTTTCGATACAAGTGCGAGCTGTGCGTCGACGAGCCAGCGTGAACGCCGCGGCGGCGGCTCATGATGCGTACTTGCCCGGCGCGCTGACCGTATCATTCGGCAAGGCTGAGGCCACCCGGCCGCCTGCTACCGTGGCCGCTCGCCCGTCGAGGAAACCGACAGATGTCTGCATCGAACGCGCCCCTGCGGGTCCTCGTTGTATCCATGCTGCTGCTCTGCGCTTCCTTGTCGGCGCAGGAACGCTGGCAGCTGATTCACGCCGGCGCCCTGCTCGACCGCCCCGAGCGCGCGCCCCGCGGCGCGAGTACGGTGCTCATCCGCGACGACGTCATCGTGGGTGTGCGCGACGGCCACCTCGCGGCATCGGCGTTCGATGGAGTGCCCGAGGCGGCAGAGGTCATCGACCTGCGCAACCGCTTCGTGCTGCCTGGCCTCATCGACAGCCATGTGCACCTGACTTCCGACCTGGGCGGCGTCGAAGGCACGCTCTCGGGATTCACCGCCAGTGACGCGACGCAGGCCTATGAAGCCGCCGCTAACGCACGCAAGACGCTGCAGGCGGGCTTCACCACCGTGCGCAACCTCGGCGATGGCAATGGCGTCACGCTGGCGCTGCGCGACGCCATCGCCGCCGGCAAAGTCGAAGGACCGCGCATCCTCGATGCTGGCAGCGGCATTTCCACCACGTCCGGCCACATGGACGGCACGCTCGGTGTTCGCGATGAGCTGCACGATGCGATGCACGCGCGCGACAATCTCTGCGATGGCGTCGAGTCCTGCCGGCGTGCGGTGAGGATGCAGGTTGCGCGGGGCGTCGACGTTATCAAGATCGCGACCACGGCGGGCGTCAACAGTCGCATCAGCGCAGGCCTCGGTCGCCAGATGTTCGAGGACGAGGCGCGCACCCTGGTCGAGACGGCGCACCTCTACGGCAAGAAGGTTGCGGTGCACGCGCACGGCAACGACGGAATCGCACTGGCATTGGCAGCAGGCGCCGAGTCGATCGAGCACGGCACCCTCATGGAGCGCGACAGCATCGACTTGTTCAAGAAGCACGGCGCTTATTACGTTCCGACGCTTTCCACTGTCAATGGCTACAAGGAGCGCATCGCGTCCAATCCAAATGCCTATTCGCCCGAAGTGCGGAAAAAGATCGACTGGCGCATCGGCATTACCGGCAAGTCGCTGCGCCAGGCGCATGCGGCTGGGGTCAAGATCGCATTCGGAACCGATGCCGGCGTGAGCAAGCATGGCCGCAACGCCGACGAATTCCAGCTGATGGTGGCGAACGGCATGAGCCCGGCCGAAGCCATCCTCGCCGCCACCCGAAACGCGGCGGACCTCCTCGGCCTTGCCGATCGCATCGGCTCACTGGAGGCCGGCAAGCAGGCCGACCTCATCGCGGTCGAGGGCGATCCACTCGCGGATGTGCGCGTTTTGAAATCCATGCGCTTCGTGATGAAGGACGGGCGCGTAGTGGTCGCTCCGTAGGCAGAGCAAAAGGAGGGTCAGAGTAGACTTTTTCGGAAGAGCGCTCGCGGGGCTGCGTCGGAGAACACGGCGACACCGCGAAACTGCACTCTGACTCGGCGCCTGCTCTCCGATCTGACCCGGCGCGCCGTCGTCTTGCACAATGCGTGGTCGGGATAGGGCGGGAACCTTGATTCGTCGACGTTACGCGTTCGTCCATGCCGCGTCTCCCGCGTGAAAATGTCTCTGACCCTTCTGTTTCCTCTTACCCGTCACGCCGCCGCGTCGGAACTTCGCTAGCATTCTGGCAAGGCCTCGAAACGACGAGGTTTGGGGGCGACATGGCGAGCCACGCGACTCATATCATGTTCCGGGCGCTGCTCGCAGGGCTGTTGCTTGCAGCTGCCGACGCATCGGCGCAAACGTTTTACGTGGCGACGAACGGCGTGGACGCACTCGGCGGTGGTACCACAGGCAACCCTTGGGCGACGATCACCTTTGCGCTCGACAACGTCCCTGATGGCAGCCTGATCCTCGTGCGCGCGGGCACCTACAACGGTCGCACCCGCATTCGCGGCAACTTCGCACAGGGCGTCACCGTGCGCTCGGAGCAGCGCTACCAGGCGCGTCTGCGCCACACCGAAACCGTGCTGACGATCTTCGACGACAACAGCGACATCGCCGGCATCGCAATCGAGGGATTCGACGTCGCGCACGCAGGCGCAGGCAGCGCGCCGGTCGTGGTGCAGGTGCAGGACGGCTTCGCGACGCAGACGCGGCGCATCACCTTCCGCGACAACATCCTGCACGACAGCTTCAACAACGACGTGCTCAAGATCAACAACGGCGCGAGCGAAGTCCTGGTGCAGGGCAACCTGTTCTACAACCAGGGCTCGAGCGACGAGCACATCGACGTCAATTCGGTCGATGGCGTCGTGATCGAAGACAACGTGTTCTTCAACGACTACGCCGCGAGCGGACGACCGGTCCCGGGCGGAGCGACGCCCGACTCGTCGAGCTTCGTCGTGGTCAAG
>JBBRIE010000074.1:0-12811 GCA_038221545.1 Lysobacterales bacterium | reverse complement strand
CAAAATAGCCATCGCCGTCATTCCCGCGCAGGCGGGAATCCATTTGCTGTGTGTGCGCAAAAGTCCCAATGGATTCCCGCTTTCGCGGGAATGACGGCATGTTGTCGAATACCCCGTGCAACTCTAGCACCATCACGCTTCCTCTTCGGTCAGTCGCTTGAGGTAGGCGTCCGCATCCACATGCACCTCGCGCGGACGCCGGTTCAGCAGGTCCTGGATCCGCTCATTGTCGCTCGCGCGGACCTCGGCCGACGAGCCGGTCAGGAGAATGCGCCCCTGGTCGAGGACGGTGATGCTGTCGGCGATCTTGAACGCCGACTCGAGTTCGTGCGTCACCACGACGATGGTCATGCGCATGGCTTCGCGCAGTTTGAGGATGAGGTCGTCGAGCTCGGCCGACACCACGGGATCGAGCCCGGCGGACGGTTCGTCGAAGAACAGCAACTTCGGATCCATCACGATGGCGCGCGCCAGCGCGGCGCGCTTGACCATCCCGCCCGACAATTCGCTCGGCATGAGTTCCGCGAATCCGCCGAGGTTCACCACCTCGAGTTTTAGCCGGCTCATGATGCGGATGGTGCTCTCGTCGAGGTCGGTGTGCTCCCGCAGGGGCATCGCCACGTTGTCGCCGACCGACATCGACGTGAACAGCGCGCCGCCCTGGAACGAAACGCCCATCTGACGCCGCAGGTCGATCAGCGTGCGCGAGTCGGCGTGCGCCACGTCGACACCCAGGATTGTCACGTCGCCACGGCGCGGGCGCAGCAGGCCGAGCAGGTGCCGGAGCAGCGTGCTCTTGCCCGAGCCCGAGCCGCCCATGATCACGCGGATCTCGCCGGCATCGACGCGGAAGTCGACGTCGTGCAGCACCTGCCGGCGACCGAACCACGCGCACAGGCCCTTCACGTCGATGATCGGCGCCGTGGCGTCGTTCCGGTGCGGAGCCGCGCGCACGGCGTTCATCGATTGACGAAAAAGCTGAAGATCATGTCGGCTACGACAATGCTTGAAATCGAAAGCACCACCGCGCGCGTGGTGGCGCGGCCCACGCCCTCCGCACCGCCGCTGACGCCGAAGCCGGTGGCGACGCCGACCAGCGTGATGAGCAGGGCGAACATGACGCTCTTGGCCAGGCCCTGCCCGATGTCCCAGAACGTCAGCGTCTTCAGCGCCATCATCATGAACGACGAGACGCTCACATCGAGGATTGGCGAGCAGTAGAGCGCCGCCCCGAGCAAGCCGACGGCGTCGGCGAAGATGGTGAGGATCGGCATCATCACCAGCATCGCCAGAAGCGCGGGCGCAACCAGGTAACGCACCGGCTCGACGCCGATGACCGCCAGAGCGTCGACTTCCTGCGACACCGTCATCGAGCCGATGCGCGCGGCGAACGCGGAGCCCGAGCGACCGGCCACGAGGATGCCGGTGATGAGCACGCCGAATTCGCGCGTGACGGATTTCGCAACCGCGATCACGACTTCGCTCTCGGCACCGAACTCGCCCAGTGCCGAGATGAACTGGATGCCGAGCATGAGTCCGACCGTCATCGACAGCATCAGGACGATGGGAATGGCCTCGATGCCGACCTGGCGCATCTGCTCGGCGATCGCGCGCGGCCGCACCGGCTGCCCGCGACGCCAACCCACGAGCAGGTAGCCGATGCTCTCGAACAGCAGCATGCCGGCATAGCCCAGGCCGTCGGCGACGCCGACCGTGGCGCGCCCGACGCGTTCGGCAGCGCCCTGCCTGCGGCGCGTCGCTTCAGCCACCGCGCGCAGCCGCGGCCGTGTCGAAGATCGGGAATACGCGATCGAGTCGCGCGAGTTCGAGCACGCTGCGGACGGAGTCGCTCGGCGCGATCAGCGCGAATCGCTTCTTGGCCGAGCGCGATTGCTGGAAGCCTTCGACCAGCGCCGCGATCCCCGAGGAGTCCATGTAGCTGACCGCTGACAGCTCGACTCCCACCACCGGAGACTTGGACAGTGCGTCGAGGATTTCGCGACGCAGGTCCTGCGACCACGACATGTCGACCTCGCCAGTCACCCTGACCAGCCGCAGGCCTCCCGCATCCTCGGACTCGCACTTGTTCATGGCGTTCCCCTGTCCCGTTTCGCGCGCAAGCGTACGTCGCGCAGGCGTTTACGCATCGTCAACACGTTGCCGTCGCGGCTGCGCAGCGGGCGCAACCGCCAGCTGTCCATCGTGGCGTCGATGAAATTGATGCCGAGACCTCCCGGCCTGCATTCGTCCAGGTCCCGCGGTTTGATGGTCGCCGGATCGACCGGCGGCGCCGCGTCCCGCAGGCGCATGCGCAGGACCCCGCGCGCGCGTTCGATGCGCAGGTGCAGGGCGCCGTCGTCGCGGCCCGCGTAACCGTGCCGGATCACGTTGCAGACCGCCTCGTTGATCGCGAGCACCAGCCGCTCCGAGGCCGCAGGCTCGATGTCTGCGCGCGCGAATGCCTCCCGCAACGCGACGCGCAGGTCGCCGAGGGTCTCCGCGCGTGCGGGCAGGTCGAGCCGCAGCAGCGCGGGGCCGCTCATCGTGAACCCTCGACCAGCAACATCGTCGTGTCGTCGGCGAGCTTGAGCCGGCGCAGGATTCCCAGCATCGAGCGCAGTCGGGATTCGGGCGGCAGGTGCGCGAGGCCGCTGACGAGCGTGCGCACGCCGGCCACGCCAAGCCGCTCGCCGCTGGCCTGGACCACGTCCGTCACGCCGTCGCTGTAGAAATAGAGGCTGCCCTGGTTGAGGTCGACGGTCTCGTCCTGCCACGTCGCGTCGTCCATGATGCCGAGCGGTGGACCGCTCGCGAGCATGTCCCGCAGCTCGCCGCGGGCATCCCGCAGCAGCGCTGGCGGAAAGCCGGCGTTGGACCAGGTCACCCGCGCATTCTCGCGATCGTAATAGCCGGCGACCGCGCACACGAACATGCCTCCGGACACGGTGCTCGCCAGCTCCGCGTTGACGAGCCCGAGCCACTCCGTCGGCGAGTGCCGACCTTCCTTGCCGATCCAGCGCATGAGGCTGGCGGTACGGATCATGACCAGTGCGGCATCGAGTCCCTTGCCGGCGACGTCGCCTACCGTGAATGCGACGCGCCCGTCCGGCAGATCGAAGAAATCGTAGAAATCGCCCGACATCTCGCGAGCCGGACGGTTGATGCCGATGATCGGGTAGCCGGCGCGGCGGCGCTTGGGCAGCATCATGCGCTGCATGCGGCGCGCCAGCTGCAGCTCGCGCAGGATCCGGTTCTGTTCGAGCAGCTCGGTGGCCATCTGCGCGTTGCCGATGGCCAGCACGGCCGGCGCGGCGAGCATGCGCAGCAGTTCGCGATCGGAATGGTCGAAGCGCGCGCCGTCGCGTTTGTTGAGCACCTCGATGACGCCGATCGGGCCGTTGGCTGCGGACAACGGGGCACACAGCACCGAATGCGTCGCGAAGCCCGTCTTCTGGTCGATCTTGTTGGCGAAGTCGGGATCGTGCGAGGCGTCACGCACCATCTGGCAGGTGTTGCTGGCGAAGGTACGGCCGACGATGCCCGTCTCGATCGAAACGCGCAGGCCGACGATGTCGGTGGGTCCCGCGCACGCGCGGCATTCGAGCTGCGTGCCCGACGCATCGACGAGGAAGATCGATGCGGCCTCCGCGTGCATCGTCTCGGCGACGCGCGTCACCAGCAGTTGCAGTGTGCGGCCGATGTCGACCGAGCGCGCCAGCGCCTGGCTGAGGTCCGCCAGCGACGCGAGCATGCCGGCCTCGACCCCGATCGCGGGCGCCCTGGAAACGGGCTCGTCGACGGCCAGGGCCGGGGTACTCATTCGGGCGCCCCGGTGTCCGCTGCCGCGGGATCCGCACGGACGGACTCCCGCCGTGAGCGCCAGCGGCGCATGCCCCACAGCGTCATCGCGAGGCCGCTCGTGACGTACAGTACCGAGATGCCGAACAGCATCGGCGCGGGCTCGATCGCGATCGCCACCAGCGCCACCAGTGCGAGCGGCACCGCAAAGAACGGCACGCGGTCGGAGCGCTTGCCCGACTTGAAGCTGAAGTACCGCACCCGGCTGACCATGAGCAGTGCCGCCACCAGCGTCACGCCAAGTGCCGCCCATGCGACCTGATGGCCCTCGAACTCGTACTCGTTGGCGATCCACACGAACGACATCATGAGTCCGGCCGCAGCGGGGCTCGCCAGCCCCTGGAAGTAGCGCTTGTCCTGGCTGCCCACCTGCGTGTTGAAACGCGCGAGCCGGAGCGCGGCGCAAGCCGCATACAGGAACGCCGCGGCCCATCCGATCTTGCCCCACGCGGGACCCACGGCCTTGAGCGTCGACAGGGACCAGGTGAACATCACCAGCGAAGGGGCGACCCCAAAGCTGACGAGGTCGGCGAGCGAGTCGTACTGCACGCCGAATTCGGTCTGCGTGTTGGTCATCCTTGCGACGCGACCGTCGATGCCATCGAGCAGGCCCGCGACGAACACGGCAACGGCTGCGGCGACCCAGCGCCCGCCGATTGCGGCGACGATCGCGTAGTACCCCGCCAGCAACCCGCCGGTGGTCAGCAGGTTCGGCAGGAGGTAGATGCCGCGACGGCGCGGCGCCGCAGTCGGCAGCTCGTTCATGGACATCGCGATCCGGAAGTGCCGCGAGTGTAGCGTTGGGGCAAGGTCGCGTCGAAAGCCGCGTCCCCCGGCTACGGCGAGGCTGCGGCCTGTGTCCGAACCCGCAGTTGCGCAGCGGCCGGCTTGTGTCCACGCGCGCCGGGTGCTAATCAAGCGATCTTGATTCGGAGACGCGCCCATGAACCCCAGAATCGCACTGCTGCTCCTCGCCACCCTGGCCAGCGCGGGCGCCTTCGCCGAGGACCAGATCTTCAAATGGCGCGATGCCCAGGGCGTCTGGCATTTCAGCAGCAACGCCCCCGATGGTGTGGTAGCCGAGCGCGTATCCGTGCGCCATTCGAAAACCGTGCCGACCGACCCCCAGCCCACCGCGCCCGCCGCCGACGGCGCCGCCGGCATCAAGACGGCGGCCAAGGGGGACAGCTTCATCGGCCCCGGCAGCGCCAACTGCAAGGCGGCGCGCGACGCGGTCACCGTGCTCGAGAACAGTCCGCGCGTCACCATCGACTCGGACGGCGACGGCGTGCAGGAAAGCCTGTCGGCGCAGGAGCAAATCGAGGAACTCGAGCGTCGCCGCGCCCAGGCCAAGATCTACTGCGCGGAGTCCTGACGCCGGCGCGGCAGGCATGAGGGTGCAGTCGATGCACGCTCTTTCGCATCGTCCCGGGTCGCGGCAGGTTCGCGGCGAGATCCATCCCGGCATGGTCGCGATCGGCCTGGTGGCCGCGCTGGCCGGTGCGTGGTGGCTGGCGCAAGGCGGTACGTCCTCGCCTGCCGTCGTGCGCGCCGCCGCCGTGGCGGAAGACGCGCCGGCGCGCACATCCTCGGCCACGAATGCGCCCGATGCCGATGCCGAAGCAGCAACGGGCAAGCCGCTCTACAAATGGACGGATGCGGCAGGCGTGGTGCACTTCACCGACGTGCCGCCCTCCGATCGCCCCTACGTCGAGGCCGATGTGCGCCCCGACCGCAACGTGGTGCGGACACCCGGGGTCCCCGAGCCTTAGTGCCCGCAAGCCGTTCCCGCGGCGACGCGCTCGCGACTTCATCGCGGCTGTTCTAGTCTTCGCGAAAACCAACCGACATCAACGAAGCCGAAGTAGCGCCGGCGAAAACTGGGAACTGAACATGAAAAGGATCGCGGCCTGCGTCGTATCCACACTGCTGCTCTGCACGGGCGCCCTCGCGGATCCGATCGAGCGCGTCAGCGTCAACGACGCGGGCGTCCAGGGCAATCGCGTATCGGACCCGGGCTCCGTGGCCGATGGCGGGATGCTGGTCGCATTCACGACACTGGCTTCGAACTTGGTTCCCGGCGACTTCGACGACGGCCTCGAAGTGCCGTATTCGGTCCTGCGCGACCGCACGGCGCGCACCACGCGATGGCTGGTGCAGCCCGCGCTGCGCAGCCGGTCGATCACGTTCCCGGTGCTGACCCGCGGCGCGGATTTCGTCGTGTTTCTGTCGCGGCAGTCCAACCTGGTCGAAGGCGACACCATGGCCCAGGACGTGTTCCAGCTGGAGTTGGCGACCGGCGGGATCGAGCGGGTCAACCAGCGTGCGGTGGGTGGCAACAGCGCGGGTGAGGTCAGCGTGCGTCCCTCGGTCTCCGCGGGCGGGCGGTTCGTGGCGTTCGACAGCACGGCGGGCGACCTCGTGCCGGGCGACACCAACGGCATCATCGACATTTTCGTGCGCGACATGACGAACGCCTCGATCGAACGCGCGAGCGTCGCGACCGGCGGGGCGCAGTCCTTCGGCACCAACAGCCATCCGTCCATTTCCGGGGACGGCCGCTACGTGACCTTCGTGTCGAACTCGAGCGAAATGGGGTCGCCCGAAACGATCCTGTCGAATGTCTTCCTGCGCGATCGGGTGCTGGGCACGACCGAGCGCGTCAGCCTGGGGCTGGACGGCGCGATGCCAAACGGCAGTTCGAGCCTCGCGCAGCACGCGCCGGTGTCCGACAACGGGCGCTTCATCCTGTTCGGATCCGAAGCATCGAACCTCGTATTCGCCGACAGCAACGCCACCTCGGACGTGTTCCTGCACGACCGCGAGGAAGGTTCCACCGTCCGCATCAGCACCGAGTTGGGCGGGGAACAACTCGACCTGTCGACGGACGGCTTCTCGATGTCCGCGGATGCCTCGCGCATCGTGTACCTGATCCGTGGCCCGGGCGGCGACCGGCTGGTATTGCTCGACCGCGAATCCGGGCGGCGCACGGTGGTCAACCGGCTCGGCAATTCCGGGCTTGGTGAACCGGTTTTCCCCTCGATGTCAGCCGACGGCGATTTCGTCATCGTGCGTAGTCCCGACTCCCTGCTGCAGGAACCCGACGACGGCAACGAAGACGTGTTCATCTTCGATCTCCGCGACGTACTGGACACGCTGTTCCGGAACGGATTCGAGTAGATTGCGGCGCGAGTACGGTTAGCCGGCCCTGAGGCCGCCCCGCGTTGCCGCGGCGGTTATCATGCGCGGCTGCGCGCTGCCCGCGCCAAGACCTTATCCGGATCCCGCATGCGCCTCTCGAAATTCCACCTCGCCACCGTCAAGGAAGTCCCCGCCGACGCCGAGATCGCAAGCCATCGGCTGATGCTGCGCGCGGGCATGCTGCGCAAACTCGCCGCCGGCATCCATTCGTGGACTCCGCTCGGCCTGCGCGTGCTGCGCAAGGTCGAGGGTGTGGTGCGCGAGGAAATGAACCGGGCGGGTGCGGTGGAGATGCTGATGCCTTCGATCCAGCCCAGGGAATTGTGGGAGGAAACGGGGCGCTGGCAGAAGTTCGGCGGGCAACTGCTGAAGCTCGTCGACCGCAAGGGCGCGGAGTACTGCTACGGCCCGACCCACGAAGAGGTGGTTACGGATTTCGCACGCAACGAGCTGCGCTCCTACAAGCAGCTGCCCCTCAACGTCTACCAGATCCAGACCAAGTTCCGCGACGAGATCCGGCCCCGCTTCGGCGCGATGCGCGCGCGCGAGTTCCTGATGAAGGACGCCTACTCGTTCCACGTCGACGCGACCGATCTCGATCGCGAGTACTGGAACATGTACCGGGCGTACGAGCGCATCTTCACGCGCCTGGGCCTGCGCTTCCGCGCCGTCGCGGCCGATACCGGCGCGATCGGCGGCAGCGCCTCGCACGAGTTCCATGTTCTGGCCGATTCGGGCGAAGATGCGATCGCATTCTCGACCGGCTCGGACTACGCGGCCAACGTCGAACTCGCCGAAGGTATCGCGATCGAGTCTCGCACCGAGCCGCTCGAGGACAAGCGCGACGTCTCCACCCCGACACAAAAGACCTGCGAGGACGTCGCCGCGCTGCTCGGGATTTCGCTCGCGCGCACGGTCAAGACGATCGCGATCTGCGTCGACGACGCGGCCGATCCGCAGTTCGTCGTGGCCCTGGTGCGGGGCGATCACTTCGTCAACGAAGTGAAGTTGGGCAAGATCCTCGGTGACTACAGGCTCGCCAATGAACACGAGGTTCGCGCGCTGTTCGGCGTCGAGCCGGGCTTCCTCGGGCCGGTCGGCCTGCCCGAGCGAGTGACCACGCAGGGTCCGGAAATGGTCACGGCTGGCGCTTTTGACCGCGTGGAGAAAAAGGTGGACCGTCGAGTTCGAGTGATCGCCGACCGCAGTGTTGCGGCGATGGCGGATTTCGTCGTCGGCGCGAACCGGTCAGGCTTGCATACGCGGGGCGTGAACTGGGGCCGCGACCTCGCCGAGCCCGAACAGGTCGCGGACCTTCGCAACGCGATTGCGGGCGATCCTTCGCCCGATGGCCAGGGCACGCTCGAGATCGCGCGTGGTATCGAGGTCGGGCATGTCTTCCAGCTGGGCAACAAGTACGCCGAGGCGATGGGCGCGACCGTGCTCGACGAGACCGGCAAGGCGCGAGCGCTGCAGATGGGCTGTTACGGCATCGGCGTGTCGCGCATCGTGGCCGCGGCGATTGAGCAGAATTTCGACGAGGCCGGAATCCGCTGGCCGGCGGCCATGGCGCCATGGCAGGTCGCGGTATGCGTCATCAATCCGAAGAACGACGCCGCGGTCGCGGCGGCGGCGGACGCGCTTTACACGGAACTCGTCACCGGCGGCATCGACGCCTGCCTGGACGATCGCGGACTGCGCGCGGGCCAGATGTTCGCCGACATCGAACTCATCGGCATCCCGCACCGCGTGGTGGTTTCCGAACGCGGGCTCGCCGCCGGCACCTACGAGTACAAATCCCGAGCCGGCGGCGACGCGGAGGCGCTGACCCGCGGCGACCTGCTGGCTCGCCTGCGCAACTAGCTCTCGATCGCTTTTCCTTGTCTCCGTGAACACCGGGGAACGTGCTGATGCCTGATGGGGTGGCCGCCTTCCGCTAGCGCCTGCCCCTCACTCGCCGTTCGGGCAGCCTCTCATCGCAAGCGGAGAGTGGACAAACAGCGAGCGCGATTGCGGCCAGCGCATTCGCGTGCAATCAGCGCTGGAACAGCCCGCGCAGTCGGCTCATCAGGGTCGTCGGCAGCATCGGGTCGACATTGCCGGCGCGCCGCAACCGCTCGAGTTCCTCGCGCTGCTGCACGGCCAGCTTGTCTTCCCATTTGCGGCGCAGCTGACTCTGCTGGATCTTCTGCTGCAGGTTGTGGCGGATCGATGCCGACAGTTCCTCGCGGAAAAGATCGTCCGACTGCCGGGAGATGTAGCGACCGAGCTGGTCGTAGAGCGTGGCGTCCATCTGCGCCGCCGAATAGCTGCGCGCCCGGGTGCCCCAGTCGTCGTGGTTCAGAAACGTCATCTTGACCATGCCGGAATCGGCGTCGGCGCGGATGTCCGCGGTCAGCGGGATCTTCCCGCGCGCGCGGAACTGGCCGGACACCATCTCGCCGGAATCGTCCTTGCGGAAGTCCTGCAGGCCCGCGAGCCTCACCTTCTGGAAGGCCCCGTTGATCGCGCGGACCTTGGCGGCGCCTTCGATCGAGATGATCGCGGCGTCCTCGGTCAGCACGTTGGCGGCCGACTTCAGGTGGATCTCGGTCGCACGCGCCTGGCTGTCGATTCTCAGCTCGTAGTCGTGTGCGAGCTGGGCCGGCACGTTGCCGTAGCCCGGCACGGGATACTCCAGTTTCACCACGGGCTTCAGGTACGCAAGCGATTCGACCAGTCGCTGCAGGTACTCGTGCAGCTCGCGCATCGCCGGCACCAGCTGGTCGCGGTACGCTGATTCGCACGCTTCGCGCGAGCGCTCGGCGCTCTCGCCACCCGCACGGCGTGCCTGCGCCTGCGCTTCCAGATCATCCAGCCAGCTCATCGACTCCTTCCCCAGCCCTGCACCCATCGACCCGGTTGCCCCGCGGATGGTCGACAGGCGTGACAGCTTGATTCTTGCAGGCGGACACCGCTGCCACAACCGCGTTAGGACGAATCGCCGAATCCCGCAGCGCCCAGCCCCGTCAATGCGGCCGGTTCGCGCCTACTATTCACCGACGCGCGGGTACACGGCTTGAATCCTGCTGTCGAATATGCGATTTAAGCGTACGGGCAATTCCGGCGCACTGAATCCACAGTGGAACCAATGGGCGGAGACAGCTGGAATCTGGTCGCGCCTCCAGATTAGGAGAACAAGAATGTCGAAAGATCTCGAGAATATGAGTCACGCGGAGTTGCAGGCGGTCGTGGCCAAGGCGCAGGAACGTATTGTGCAATTGCAGCGCAGCCGCCGCAGTGAAATCCGCAACAAGGTGAATGACCTGCTCAAGGCCGAAGGTTTCACCTTCGACGAGTTGTACGGCTCGCCGGGCGGCAAGGCGAAGATCGCCGTGAAGCCGAAATACCGCAACCCGGCGGACGCAACGCAGACCTGGACCGGCCGCGGCAAGCGACCGCGCTGGTTTCAGGCAGCCCTGACCGCAGGCACGAAGGAAAGCGACTTGCTGATCGGCTGAGTCCGACGACGCGCCTCGCGCGAATGGACGACCGGGCACCGGCGTTGCCGGTGCCCGGTCGTCAGAGATAGCGGCGCGGCGGCACGAGCAGGTTGCCGAAAAGCAATCCGCCGGCGACCGCAGCCAGCATCAGCAGCAACGTGACGGCGGTATTCAGTCCGCTCACCAGATTGCCGCCAAATACCAGTATCAACGTCCGGAATCCGACGCTTCCGGGAACGGAAAGGATTATTCCGGGAACGCGGACCAGGGCCCCCGGCCGATTGCGCCAGCGTGCGTAGATATTCGCAACCGAACCGACCACGAGACCGGCCAGAAAAACCCCCGAGGGAGCGCCGAGCTCCGATCCCACGAATCGCGTGATCGAATATCCCAGCACTGCCGAGCCCATCACGAGAGGCAAATCCCGCCACGCGGTCTTGAACTGGATTCCGAACATGGCTGCGCCCACCAGCAGCGCGATGGGTTCGAGCCAGGCAGCGGCCGGCACGGTGACGACCGACTCGAGTCCCTGGCCAACGAGCAGGTGCCCCGCCCCGAGACCCGCTGCGGTTCCGAAAGCCAGCTTGAACAACGAAGTCAGCGCGCCTGCGAAGCGTGCGCTGCCCGAAGCGAGGTGCTGGGTCGCGAGTTCCGTCACCGCGGTGGTGAGGGTCATGCCGGGCATCAGCACGATCAGGCTCGACACCAGCACCGAGGTCAGCGACAGCGGTGTCCACAAGACATGCAGGCAAACCGCGAGGAAGGCGGCCACGAGCGCCGCCAACGCCTCGAACGCGACCTGCACGTTGCGGCTGCGCTGCGCGCCCCACCAGAGCAGGCCGATCAGGAGGCCGATGCCGGTCGACGCGGCGATCTCCGCCCAGCCACCCCGCAACAGCGCCGCGACCGCACCGCCGGCCGGGGCGAAAGTCAGCGCATAGACCCACTTGGGAACAATGGGCGCGCTGCCGGCGAGCTTGCGCAATTCGGCATAGCCTGCGGTGGCATCGAGCCGTCCGGCCACGACCTCCTCGGCAACACCGTCGGCCGCGGCGAGACAGCCGAGATCCGTGCCGCCCGGTTCAAGTCGCACGATCAGCGTCCGCTCCGGGAACGGCGACGGCAGTTGTTCATCGCTGTCCACGCGTCGCGCCCCGCCGTGAAACGACAGGATCATGCCGGTGGGATTGGCCCAGATGTCGCAATCGAGCTGCAGCTGCCTGCACACCTTGCCGATCGCGCCTTCCAGACGGAACGACGAGGTGCCGTAGGCATGCAACTGCCTGGCGAGTTCGGTCACGAAGCGCACGCGCGCGTCGAACTCCTCGACGGATGGCGCGAACGGGAGCGGTGCGGTGGGCATCGGCATAGCGTACCTCCCGGCCCGGCGGTTTCGCGCCCGCTTGCAGCACTTGCCGCCGCTCGCCATGCCTTCGCGCCCGCGAAGCCTTCACCGGGCGAATGCTAGCCTTGGGCGGATGACACGGCCCCAGCTCGCCACGCCACTGCTCGAACTCGAGCGCACTGCCGATGGCGAGGTCGCACGCGCACGCGGCGCCTGGACGGTGGATCATGCCGGCGCCATCGCAGCATTGGGGCTGGCGACGCCGCCAGCCGGTCGCGTCCGCGTCGATGCGAGCGCCATCGACGCCCTCGATTCGACCGGCGCCATGTTGCTGCTGCGCACGCTGCCGCGTGACGGCGAAGGCCTGCCCGATCTCGCCATGCTCGACGGACTGACCCCGCAGCGTGCCGCGCTGGTGCGGCGGGTGGTGCAGGCGGTGGCTGGCGAGAGCACGGCGGCTGCCGGTCGCGGCGCACTGCGCCAGCTGCTCGCCAACATTGGCGAAGCCGTGTTGTCGATCGTCGCGCAGTCGCGGCAGCTGCTCGGGTTCCTGGGCCTGCTGATCACTACCTGGCTGCGTGTACTGCCCCACCCCGCCCGCTGGCGGCTGACGTCGGTGGTCCACCACCTTGAGCAGACCGGGCTCAACGCCGTGCCGATCGTCGCCCTGCTGAGTTTCCTCGTGGGCGCCGTGGTGGCCTATCTGGGCGCCACGGTCCTCGAACAGTTCGGTGCAGGTCTCTACACCGTCGATCTCATCGGCTTCGCTTTCCTGCGCGAGTTCGGCGGACTGCTCGCCGCGATCCTCGTGGCCGGACGCTCGGGCAGCGCCTTCACTGCGCAGATCGGCGCGATGAAGAACCGCGAGGAGATCGACGCGCTGGAGACGATCGGCCTCGACCCGGTCGAGGTGCTGGTGATGCCG
>JBBRIE010000073.1:0-12948 GCA_038221545.1 Lysobacterales bacterium | reverse complement strand
GCTGCATGTGATCCGCTGGCAAGCGCACGACCTCGACAAGGTGATCGACGCGATCAACGCCACCGGCTATGGACTGACGCTCGGCATCCATTCGCGCATAGACCAGACCATCGAGCGGATCTCGATGCGCGCCAAGGCCGGCAACTGCTACGTCAATCGCACCATGATCGGCGCGGTGGTCGGCGTGCAGCCGTTCGGCGGCGAAGGCCTGTCCGGCACCGGGCCCAAGGCCGGCGGCCCGCACTACCTGCCGCGCCTCGCCACCGAGCGCGTGCTTACCATCAACACGACGGCAGCCGGAGGCAACGCCTCGCTCCTCACCCTCGACGAGTAGAGTTTCGTGGTGTGATCGCCCCGGTCTGCCCGTTCCGGGCTGCCACCGAGCGCCTACGACACATCGGTTTCACGACCCTCACGTTGCAATCGGGGTTTGGATCCCAGGAATCCACCCGTGCGCAATCGATTGAGCTTGTTCGTGGCTTCGGCGGCCATCGCCGTGCTGCTGGCCGCCTGCGGAACCATGGGTTCCCGCAGCGACATGAAGGGGCTGAAGTCACCCGATACGATCAGCGATGCCGAATTCGCAGGCACTTGGCACGTGATCGCCAACATTCCGTATGCGCTCGAACGCAACAAGGTCGACGCGCGCGTCGAGTACAACCGGCGGCCCGACGGCCGATACCAGGATCTGTACATTGCGCGCAAAGGCGGTTTCGATGCGCCCGAAAAGACCATTGAATCGGTGACGTGGTCGCTCAACCCGCCGGCCAACACGCAGTGGCGAACACGCTTCCTCGGCCCGCTCAAGTTCGACTGGGCACTGTTGCAGCATGACGCCGACAAGGGCGTGATCGTCGCCGGCGGTGCCGACCGCAAGTTGGCGTGGGTATTCGCGCGCACGCGGGCAATCGACGACGCGACGTATTCCGCAGCGCTCGATGTGCTGGCCACGAACGGGTTCGACAGGACGCGCGTGCTGCGCGTGCCGCAGCAGGTATCGGACCTCGGACGTCCGGGGTTCGCGCCGATCGAGGATTAGTTCGAGCCACGGGGAAAGGGGGGGGGGAACGGGGTCAGGTTCATTTCCCAAACGATGAAGCGCCCTTGCTTGAGTAAGCTCGCGCGGCGCCCGCATCGTTGCGCATGCGAGCATCGCACCACGGCGCCTGCGGGAAACACGCCATGGCGCGCCAACCCCGCTTCGACATCGCCGGTGTTCCTCGACAGGTCGTCGAGCGCGGAAACGTTCGACAGGTACGCTTCGCCGCGCAAGCAGACGAGACTGGCTATCTGCAGGAACTCTTCGAGCACGCCATGGATGCGCCGCGCGCAAGCGCAACGAAGTCTTCGCCAGTTGCACCCGGCGACCAGCCTCCGCGCATCCTGCGCTCGCCAAGTCGCATCCCGCCACGGACATCCTGCCCGTGGCGTTCGCCGACGCGCGCGCCAGTGGCGCGCAAGCGCGTCGGCTCACCCCGATTTCATGGAGGTCTTGACGACTTTCCAGGCGCCGCCTTCCTTGACCATCTGCGCTGTGCCCTTGCTCTTCGAACCGCCCTCGTCGGTACCCTCGAGGGTCAACTCCGCGGTGTCGCCGAAGTCCTGTCCACCGGTGATCTTGATCGAAGACGGCGCGAATGCCTTCATGAACTCGAGCATCTTCGGGAATTCGGGATCCTTGCGGGCCTCCTCCATCTGCGCGCGCGTCTCCGCACCGGCGGTGGCGAGGAGTCCATCGATGTCGCCCTTCTGCATCGCCGCGAAATTGGCCATGTAGACCTTGCCGATCTCCCCGCCGCCGGCAGGAAGCGCCTTGCCCTTCGGCAAAGGCGGCGCCGCGGCGACCGCGGCAGCCGTTTCACCGGCGGCGAGTCCGAAGTGCAGCTCGCAATTCAGGTCGTCCGCCTCACCCTCGAGCTTGAACGTCCCGCTCAGGCTGTCCGCACTCTTGTCCTTGAGCGTCAGCACTCCGATGCCGCTGCCCGACTGCGAGAGGCTGCTGCCGCCCGCGTTGAACTGCATCGCCCAGACTTCGTCCTCTTCGTTGATCGACAACTGGATGCGTGCGCCATTCTCCGCGTTCCACACCTGGTCGCGGATCGCATCCTCCTTGTCCTCCGCGCGACCGATCGCGACCTTGTCGAGCGCCACCGAAGAGAACACGAGCACGCGGTCCGTCTCGGTCTCCTCGAACGTATTGGGCTCGGTGAAAAACACGCCATCGACGAACTTGAATTCCTCGCCGTCCTTGCGGCAGGTGCCGCCCGATTCGCCGGCGAGCGCAAGCGTCGGGACGATGGCCAGCGCGAGCAGCGTTGCCGCGGTGCCGCAGAACGTCGTTCGACGGGAAAGTTTCCTGTGGTTCATGGTATGCCCCCTTTGGTTGTGGTCCGCTCACAGTCAGATACGCAAAACCCGATGGATGCTTGCCACCGGCTCCGCGCGGGCCACCGGCCGCAACGCGGTAGCGGCCATCTTGCGCCGGTTCGGCCGCAGGTACAGCCCCGCGCGAGCCGTGGCCCGCTTCCCTCCCCCGGCACCCGCGATACCGGGATTCGCGCCCCGCACGACTTGCGGCCGCCCCACCCACTATCGTAGGCCCATGTATCTCGAACATTTCGGCCTGCGCGAGGCGCCTTTCGCGATCACGCCCGATCCGCGTTTCGTGTTCCTGTCCGGGCGGCATCGGGAGGCGCTCGCGCACCTGCGCTACGGGATTGCGCAAGGGGGCTCCGGCGGCTTCGTGCTCCTCACCGGCGACATCGGCACCGGCAAGACAACGCTCAGCCGCCTGTTGCTGGGGCAACTGGCGGCGGGCACGCAACCGGCCCTCCTGCTCAACCCCCGGGTTTCACCGCGGGAACTGCTGCAAAGCCTGTGCGACGAACTGGGCATCGAGATCGATGCGGCATCGCGCGAATCGGACAAGGCGCTGGTCGATGCGCTCAATGCGCACCTGCTCCGGGCGCACGCGCGCGGCGGCCAGGTCGTTGCGGTGGTCGACGAAGCGCAGAACCTTTCGACCTCGGCGCTGGAACAGGTGCGCCTGCTGACCAACCTCGAGACCCCGACCGCGAAACTGCTGCAGGTGATCCTGCTCGGCCAGCCGGAATTGCGCGAGGTGCTGGCGCGCCCGGACCTCGCACAACTCGCGCAGCGCATCACGGCGAGGTACCACCTGAGTCCGCTGGATCCGGGAGAGACGGAGAGTTACCTGCGGCATCGGCTTGCGGTCGCGGGCGCGAAGCGGTTTCCGTTCGCAGCGTCCGCCGTTCGTGCGCTGCACGCGCGCGCCGGTGGCGTACCTCGCCGCATCAACATCATCGCCGACCGTGCACTGACAGGCGCCTATGCGCTGCAGGCGAACGAGGTGGGAGTCGACCTCGTGCAACGGGCTGCCGACGAGGCGCTCGGGGAGTCATCCACCCGCCGCAAGCCATGGTTCGCGCTGGCGCTGGGTTCAGTGCTGGTGCTCGGCACGCTCCTGCTGGCGCTGGGGGCGCCGCGTTCGCCTTCGCCGCCTGCAGCCCTTGAAGTCGCCGGCGGCACCACGCCGCGCGCCGTCAGCCAGCCCGTCGTCGCCGAGCCGATCGCAACCGCACAGGTACCGGGCGACATCGATGCGCTCGCGGTGGCTGACGTTGTGGCACGCGTGCCATTGCTCGACGACGAGGCCTGGGTGAGGCTGTTGGCCACGTGGCGAATGCCGGATTCGCTGGCGCCGCAAGGCTGCCGCGCCGAACTTGCGCCGTCGATGCATTGTCTTGAAGGGGTGGGTAGCCTCGAAAAATTGCGCAGGCTTGGCGCGCCCGTGCTGACTACGGTGGAAATCGATGGCGCGCCGCGGCGCCTGCTGCTGGTTGCCGTGGAGGACGATGTCCTGTCCTTCGCCGCGCGCGACGGTGTTCGCCAGGTGGCGCGCGCCGCGTTCGAGGAGCGCTGGCTCGGTGAGTTCCGCGCGCTGTGGAGTACCCCGCCCGAGTTGCCCGACACCCTCGCATTCGGCGCGCAAGGGTCGATCGTCGATTGGGTGGAGCGCGCGCTGGCCGCGGCGGACGCGCCGCTCGACGCCACCCACGTCGCGGGCCGATACGATGCCGCGACCGTCGCGGCTGTGCGCGGCGTGCAGCGGCGCTTTGGCCTGCGCGAAGACGGCATCGTGGGACGCGAAACGCAGTGGATCCTGGCCAGTCGACTGGCGTCCGCCGAACGGCAATTCGCGGAGGAAGGGCGGGGTCCGCCTGTCTCGCCGCGGCCTCCCCTAGACTCGCAGCCCTGATTTCCATGTTGATGCCATGTCGCTGATCCTCGAAGCCCTGAAGCGATCCGAAGCCGAACGCCGCCTCGGCGAGGCTCCGGACCTGCTTGCACCGCCGCCCGAATTCGTCGGCCCTGCGCCGCGGCACGCGGTCCCGCGAGTGTTCGTCGTCGCGGCGATCGGTCTGTTGCTGGTGGGTGTTGGCGGGGCAGCCTGGTGGTTCGGCTCGCGCGGATCGGAGCGGGAGGCGCGTGTCGTCGCCGTGCGCGAGGCTGCACCGACCGCGACTGCAACTCCTCCACGGCCATTGCGGCCCGCGCCAGCGCTGGACGGCATCCCGTCGCTGCTCGGCGTCGCCGCGCCTGCGCAGTCGGAGGCGCACGCCCCGGCACCTGCAACGCAGCCAATGCCGCCCGACCCCACTGCCCCGCTGTTGCCGCCGGACACCGTCGTGGGTCGCTCGCCGGTACCCGTGGAGCCACAGTCCGCGCCCATCCCCTCGACGCCGACGCCGGATCCCGCGGTTACTTCCACCGCAGGGCCGCTGCCATCCACCGACGGCTCCGCGCCACCGGTTGCACCGGCCGCATCTCCCGACACCACGCCGCCGGCCGTCGTCGCGACCGAGCCCGCCGCGCTTCCGGCGCCGGAACCGGCCGCTCCACCGCCACCGGAAGTACTGGAAGAGTCGCCGGCGAGTGACCTGCCCGATCTCAGCGCACTGCCGCTCGCGGTCCGCCAATCGCTGCCGCCGCTGGTGCTCAACATGCATCTGTATCGCGCGGCCCCGAGCGAGCGCGTGGTGATCCTGGACGGCAAACGCCTGCACGAAGGCGAGAGCGCGGGCGATCTCGAGGTCGCCGAGATTCGCAGCGACGGCGTCGTACTCGTCGCCAAGGGTCAACGCTTCCTGCTTTCGCGCCTGCCGCGCTAGCGTTCGCACGCAGCCGCCGCCGTGTTCGTCCGCATCGAGACACGCCCGCGCAACCGGCTGCCATGGGCGACCCTCGGCATCGCGCTGCTGGCGGTCGGCGGCTTCCTGTTGCTCGAGTCGCTCGACGAGACGCAACGCCGCGCCGCGCTCGTCCGCTTCGGCATGACGCCGGGCATCCTGTCCGCGCTGTGGTCGACGCCGCAGGCGGGGATGCTGCTGAAGGCGATCACCGCGGCGTTCGCATCGCTTGCGGTACACGCCAACTGGTTGCACCTGCTCGGCAACCTGGTGTTCCTGCTGATCTTCGGGCCACCGTCCGAACGCCTGCTGGGGCCGCTGCGGCTGCTGGCGCTGTTCATTGTCTGCGGCGGGCTGGCCAACGTCGCCGGAGCGCTGACGCTCGGCGCGTCGGCGGCGCCGATCGTCGGTGCGAGCGGCGCGGTGTCCTCAATCGTCGGTGCCTACCTCGCGTTGTTCCCGCGCTCGCATCTCGGGCTGGTCCTGCCGCTCGGACTGTTCCTCGAGTTCGTGCGCGTGCCGACGGCGTGGCTGATCGGCGTGTGGGCCGTCATCCAGGTGTTGTTCGCCTGGATAGATCCCTCTTTCGGCAGGGTCGCATGGTCGATCCACATCGCGGGCTTCATCGCGGGCATCGCGTTCGCGTTCGCATCGCGCGCCGCGATCGCCCGCCGCCAGCGCAATTGAACGTGCGGCGACCGGCGATTCGATAAGATCGCCCCATGGCCAAGCCCGTGCGACTTTTCAAGGTGAGCTTCCTCAACCAGGGTCGCGTGTACGAGCTATACGCGCGACGCGTCGGCGCGAGCGCGGTACTCGGATTCACGGAAATCGCCGACCTTGAATTCGAACAGGGCGGCCTCGTGGTCGATCCGACGGAGGAACGGCTGCGCGACGAGTTCCGCGACACCCGCGTGCTCCACTTGCCCATGCACGCCGTGCTGCGCATCGAGGAAGTCGAACGCCGCGGGCCACTCGCCATCCGCGACGCGACCACCGGCGAGAAGATCATGTACTTCCCGCAGCCTTCGCCGCGCAATGCGTGAGCAGGATCCTCGGCAATTCCCTGCAGCAGTGACGCAACTCGAGACTGCCGCCGCGCCGGAGTGCACAGGGCGGACTGCAGCCAATGGCGACTCGCGCTCCCGCAGGCGGGACGCGCTCCGCGCCCTGCGATCGAAACGCATGCCGTGAACGACACCAGGGCCACGTCCGCGTTCGAGACCCACGCGGTCGACAACCAGCCGCCCGAGTTCGCGCCGCGCGATCTCTGGGGGACAGACATCGCGTTGCGCGACGCGGTCGCGCGCGAAGGTGGCGACGGATTCCGTGGTCCACTTGCCAGCTACGGCGCCCTCGCCGGCGACGAGCTTCTCCGTCTCGGCTTCGATGCGCACCGCGACCGGCCACGCCTGCACACGCACGATCGCTTCGGGCATCGCATCGATCGCGTCGACTTCCACCCGAGCTACCACGCGATAATGCAGGCGGCGATCGGGCACGGCGTCGCTTCGCTCTCGTGGAGCGATCCCGGGCCGGGCGCGCACGTCGCGCGCGCCGCGCTGAGCTACCTGCATCACCAGGTCGAACCGGGCTCGAGTTGTCCGTTGACCATGACGCACGCTGCGGTGCCGGTGCTCCGCCGCGAACCGGCGCTGCGCGAGTGGGCCGACAAGGCCTGTGCGCCGCACTACGACGCGCGCGACGTGCCGATGCCCGACAAGCGCGGCGTCACCCTCGGCATGGGCATGACGGAAAAGCAGGGGGGCAGCGACGTGCGCTCGAACACGTCGCGCGCCATCCGCACCGGCGCGGTCGACGAGTACGAGATCGTTGGCCACAAATGGTTCTACTCGGCGCCGATGTGCGACGCCCACCTGGTACTCGCGCAGGCGGAGGAGGGCCTCGGCTGCTTCCTGCTGCCACGCTGGCGTCCGGACGGCAGCCGCAACGCGTTCCGCCTGCTGCGACTCAAGGACAAGCTCGGCGACTGGTCGAATGCGTCGGCCGAGATCGAGTTCACGGGAGCGTGGGCGCACCGTGTCGGCGAGCCGGGTCGCGGAGTCGCGACCATTCTCGACATGGTCATGCTCACGCGCCTGGACTGCATGCTGGGATCTGCGGCGGAGATGCGCATGGCGCTGGCGCAGGCGCTGCACCACACGGCGCACCGCCGCGCGTTCGGCAAGCCGCTCATCGACCAGCCGCTGATGCGCAACGTGCTCGCCGATCTCGCGATCGAGAGCGAGGCGGCGATCGCATTCGCCCTGCGCGTGGCCCGCGCGGTCGACCGCTCGTCGAGCGATCCGCTGGAGGCCGCGTTCGCCCGGGTCGCGACCGCCACAGGCAAATACTGGATCTGCAAGCGCACGCCCGCGTTCGTCAACGAGGCGCAGGAGTGCCTCGGCGGCGCCGGCTATGTCGAGGAATCGATGTTGCCGCGGCTGTATCGGCAGGCGCCGCTCAACTCGATCTGGGAAGGGAGCGGCAATATCCAGTGCCTGGACGTACTGCGCGCGCTGGCGCGCGATCCCGCTGTGGCGAACGCCTTGCTCGCCGCGCTGGACGAGGCGCGCGGGTTCGATCCGGCGTTCGACGCCGCGGCCCATTCGCTGGCGGCGAGACTCGTGGATCCGGCCGCGCGGAACGAGTCGGATGGCCGCGCGTTCACCGGGCGCCTCGCGCTCGCCCTGCAGGCATCGGTGCTGCTTCAGGCGGGCAATCCGCTGGCCGCGGCGTTTTGCGCAAGCAGGCTCCGCGGCGGGTTCGCACCCGTCTTCGGTACGCTCGCATCGGCCGCTCACATCGATACCGCGATCACGCGCGCCACGCCGAACCGAAACGCCAGCTAAAGGCCGGTGGTCAGCGGCCACGCCCGCCGCCAGCGCGGAACCTGTCAGAGCGTATTCTCCGCTGACCCTTGGAACCGAGGCTTCCCATGAACGCCGGGACGATGCTCGAAGTCGCTGCCCTGCTGCTCGTCATCGGTGCGCTGGGAGGCATTCTGATGGCGGCCATCCGCTTCTCGCGGAATCGCAATCCGCCCACGTGGCTCGCGATGGCCCATGGTCTCATCGCGGCGGCGGGACTGACGCTGCTCGCGTACGCGGCGTTCACCACCGCGGTACCGATGCTGGCCAAGGCGTCGCTCGCGATCCTGCTGGCAGCGGCGCTCGGCGGCGCGGTCATCAACCTGCGCGACCACTGGCATCGCAACCTGCTTTCGAAGTCGTGGGTGGTCGGGCACTTCGTGCTGGCCGCGATTGGTCTCGCGCTGCTGCTGCGGGTCACCTGGTTCGACTAGAGCCTCGCGGCATGACCGCAGCGGCACGGCATTCCTGGCCGGGAAATGTAGGAGCGGGCCATGCCCGCGACCATTGGATCGCGAAGGTGAGCGAAATCGCGAAGTGCTCCGCCCTTTGAAGGGCGATACGCGCAACGGGATCAGTCGGGCGCCACATCTCGCGCGCATGGCCCGCTCCTGCAAAAGCGACGATCTTCGAGCGCGCAGGACAGGTCGCCATGGCGACGGGACGTGCACCGAAAGAAAGGTCAGGTCGGCAGATCCGACCTGAACTGACCTCAAGGACTAGTCGCGCCGGCGGAGCAGCGCCCCGCCGATCAGGGCGAACATTGCCGCGAGCAGGGCGAGCATGCGCGGGTCGAGCATGGGGATCGCGGCCGGCGAACCGCCACCGATCGTGATCGGTGCCGGATCGCTGTCGTCCTGGTCGCCATCCATGTTGCCCAACTCGTCGTCGCGCGGCGGCCCGTCATTGGTCGGATCGTTGTCCGGCACCGAGTCGATGTCGCGGCGAGGAACCCCGGCTCCGTCGGTGGCGCTGCTGATCTCGGCGACGTTGGTGAGCACACCACTGGCGGCGGGCTCGATGCGCAGGCGGATCTGGATCGTCGTCGACGTTCCCGGCGCCAGCGGGCCCGCGATCGTGCGACTCGCCGAGCGGTTCGCCCCGGACGTCCATGTCTGGTCCACCAATTCCAGGCCGACCGGGATGTAGTCCGTCACCACGATGTTGCGCGCCGCGATCGCACCCTGGTTGTAGACCTGGATGTCGAAGATGACGATATCGCCGGAGCGGAACGGACCCGGCTGCCCGGCCGCGACACGCTTCTGCAACGCGAGGTCGAAGTTGAACAGGAAGCCGAAGTCGACCGACAGGTTCGAGTTCGCGCTCGCGTCGCCATCGTTGACTGGCTCCTGCCCTGCCCCCAGCGTCACCGGCAGCGAGCGCGCGATGAGTGCGAAGCGCGTGCCGTTGTCGTCGTTGTTGACGTCGTTGTCGGGATCGGGCGCGGGCTCGTTCGGACCCGGCACGGCGTACACGAGTCCACTGCCCGAGCTCGAGATCGACGCCGCCGGCATCGTCACTTCGACGATGTAGGTGTCCGGCGTCAGCGCCGTGAAGAGATACAGGCCGCTGGCGTCGGTGAGCTGGGTCGCGATCGCGGCGCCGTCGGGGACGCCGTCGTTGTTCGAGTCGCGGAACAGGCTGACGCTGACCCCGGCGATGCCAGGCTCGCCTGCATCCACGGTGCCCGAGTTGTTGGCGTCTTCCCACACGAGGTTGCCGAGGCTCAGCACGTTGGTCGTCACGCCGACCGCGTAGTCCTCGACTTCGCCGTTGGTGGCGTTGCCGTTCGGGGCGCACACGCCGGCGGTATCCGTCGACAGGCGGAAGCGCGCGAACGTTGCAGTGGTCATCCCGCTCGGCGCGTTGCCGAAGGCGAGCGTGAACGGTGCGTTGTTCGAGCCCGCCGGCACCGCCACGTTCGCCGACTCCTGCGCGTCGGCGAAGTCGCCGTCGCCGTTGAAGTCGATGAAGCCGCAGGCGCGAGCCGCCGATGCCGAGGTGTTGGTCGCGGTGATGCGCACGTTGACCGCGGCGCCGATGGTGAGCGCGAGATCCGCCACCGTCACGCCGTCTTCGTCCGCACCGTCGCCGGTCGCGGTCGCGTTTGGCTGGCCGTTGGCTTCACCGTCGACCGTGGCGCCCAGGCGCAGGCCCGGCACGATCGGATGACGCGGGCCACCGTTCGCGAGCAGGGTCTCGTAGTTGGCAGGCCCCGTCCCGGCCGCGGGATCCGGCAAGTCGCCGAAGTCCACTGGTTGTGGCACGCCCGTGATCGGGTAGTCCTCGACTTCGCCACTGCCGCCATCGCCGTTCGGTGCGCAGGCCGCGGAACCGAGGCGGAAGCGACCGTAGCTGCTGGCAGCCGGCGCGGCCGGAGGCGCACCGAATGCGAGCGTGAGCTCGACATTGCTGCTGCCGGTGGGCACGGGCAGCGTGGCGCTCTCGCCGGCGTCGGCGAAGTCCCCGTCCCCGTTGAAGTCGAGGTAGCCGCAGAGGTTCGCGACCGCGCCGCTGGTGTTGGTCACCGTCGCGCGAACCGTGCGCGGTGCACCGCCCGTGACCGCGAGATCGGCGGTGTTGATGCCGTCTTCGTCGTCCGGCGCACCCGTGGTGTCGTCCCCGTTCGCGGCCGCGTTCGGCTGACCGTTGGCTTCAGTGTCGACGGTCGCGCCGAGCCGCAGAGTCGCTGCGACCGCGTGATACGGGCCGCCGTTGGCGAGCAGCGTCTCGTAGTTGTTCGCGCCGACGCCCGCTCCCGTATCGGGCAGATCGCCGTAGTCGCGCGACATCCCGGTGACGGTGTAATCCTCGACCTCGCCGTTGCCACCGTCGCCACCGCTCGCGCACGCGGCAGTGCCGAGCCGGAAGCGCGCGTAGCTCGATGTCGCGGCACCCACCGGCGTCGGGCCAAACACGAGGGTCAACTCCGCGTCGCTGGTGCCGGGCGGCACCGGCAGCGTCGCCGCTTCGCTCGCGTCGGCAAAGTCGCCGTCGCCGTTGAAATCGATGAAGCCGCAGAGGTTGGCCGCGGCCGCACCGGTGTTGGTGACGGTCACGCGCACGTTGGCCGGCTTGCCGCCCGTGACCATGAGGTCGGCGGTGTTGACGCCGTCCTCGTCGGCACCGTCCCCGGTCGCCCCGGCATTCGGCTGGCCGTCGAGTTCGCTGTCTTCGGTCGCGCCGATGCGCAGCGTCGACACGACGCGATGGTAGGCGCCGCCGTTCGCGAGCAGGGTTTCATAGTTGCCGATGCCCGTGCCCGCAGCGGTATCCGGCAAGTCGCCAAAGTCACGCGCCGCGATCGCGATCGGATAATCCTCGACTTCGCCGTTCGGGGCCGCGCCCACCGCCGTGCACACGTTGCTGGTGCTGAGGCGGAAGCGCGCGTAGCTGCCCGCGACCGCAGTCGCCGGTACCGCGCCGAAGGCGATGTTGAACGACGCGGCGGCGGTGCCGTCCGCGACGGTGACCGGACCGGCCACTTCATTGGCGTCGCCAAAATCGCCGTCGCCGTTGAAGTCCGCGAATCCGCAGATGAACGCGTTGCCGAGTCCGCTGGTGTTGGTGGCCGTGACTCGCACCGTCTGCGGTGCACCGCGCACGAACGCCGCGAGGTCGGTGGTGTTGGCGCCATCCTCGTCGACGCCGTCGCCGCTGGCTGCCGCGTTCGGCTGGCCGTCGGTTTCCGTATCGATGGTGGCGCCCATGCGCAGGCCCGTGACCATCGGATGTCGCGCGCCGTTACTGGCGAGCAGCGTCTCGTAGTTGGCGACACCCGTACCGGCACCGGAATCCGGCAGATCGCCGAAGTCCCAGGCCATCGCAGTGATCGCGTAGTCCTCGACTTCACCACTGCCGCCGTCGCCGTTCGCGCCGATGGCGCAGGCCGCCGTGCCGAGCCGGAAGCGCGCGTAGCTCGACATCGCCGCCGTGAGTGGCGTGGTGCCGAATGCCAGCGTGACCTGCGCGTTGCTGGCACCGTTCGCCACCGCTTGGGCCGCGGTCTCGTTGGCATCGAGGAAATCGCCGTCGGCGTTGAAGTCGACGAAGCCGCAGAGATTGATCGCCGCGCCGCTGGTGTTGGTCACGACCACGCGCACGTTCGCCGGCTGCCCGCCGGTGAACACGAGGTCGGCGAGATTGACGCCGTCCTCGTCCGCGCCGTCGCCGTTGGCCGCCGCGTTTGGTTGCCCGTCGACTTCAGTGTCGACCGTCGTCCCGATTCGGATGCCGGCCAAGAACGAATGGAACGGGCCGCCGTTCGCGAGCAGCGTCTCGTAGTTGCCGGGGCCGACGCCTGCACCAGTGTCGGGCAGGTCGCCGAAGTCGCGCGCAATGATGGTGGTCGTCTCCGGGTCGGTGTTGTTGCCAGGGATCGGATCGGTGGTGCCTGGCGGTGTTGCGACGATCGCGGTGTTGGTGATGCTGCCGCTCGCGCCTGCCGTACCCGTGATCGTGAAGGTCAGTGTGCCGCCACTCGGCAAGGTCGGAATCGCAACGCCCGCGCCTTGCACGGTCGCGACATTGATCGGTGCCGCCGGACAGGCAGCGCCGCCCGCTGCACCACCGCAGGTGATGCCGGTGACCGTGAAGTTCGCCACCGCCGGATCGCGGAACAGCGCGCCGTTCGCCGCGCTCGGACCATTGTTGGTGACCAGCGCGGTGTAGCTGAAGCTCGAGCCGGCGATTGCCGTGGCCGGACCGGTCTTGACCACCGCGAGGTCCGCGGACGGATCGATGGTGGTCGTCTCCGGGTCGGTGTTGTTGCCAGGGATCGGATCGGTGGTGCCTGGCGGTGTTGCGACGATCGCGGTGTTGGTGATGCTGCCGCTCGCGCCTGCCGTACCCGTGATCGTGAAGGTCAG
>JBBRIE010000072.1:0-12975 GCA_038221545.1 Lysobacterales bacterium | reverse complement strand
GTCTCCTATGACGTCGGAAAGCCCGCCGGCGGCGAATGCGATCACCGGCGTGCCGCAGGCCATGGCTTCCGCCGCGACCATTCCGAACGTCTCACACTTCGAGGGCATCAGGAACACGTCAGCAGCGCGGTAATAGTCCGCGAGTACCTGCGGGTCGGTCTGGTACCCGGCGGCAATGCCGGGCATGCGGCAGCGTCCGAGCGCCTGTTGCGCATGGCGGCCGACGACGACCAGCTCGGTATCGGGGTTCGCGACACCATCGAGGGCGGCGAGCCCCGCGGCCACGCCCTTGTAGGGATTCTCGATATTCTGCGCCGCCATCAACACGAGCTTTCGGTCCATGGGCAGGCCGAGCCGCTCGCGGGCCGCCGCACGATCGGAACGAAAAAACACCGACGTTTCGATCGGAGCGTGCACGACATCCACGGGAAGATGGCCAAGAATCGGACTCGAGGCGATCTCGCCAGCCAGCCAGCGCGACGGCGCGATCAGGCGTATCCGCGTATCGGCGAACACTTCAAGCTTGCGCCTGAAGTTCGCGCGCGTGCCATCGCGCGGAATGGAGGGATAGCGCACGAGATCCGGGCACTCGCCACAGCCGCGCAGCCATCCGTCACACGCAAGCGGATAGGCACAGTGGCCGGTGAGGAGCCAGAGGTCGTGTACCGACATGACGACCGGAACCTGACGTGAGAACTCCGCCAGGGTGCCGACGTCCGCATAGCCTTCGGCCCCGTGCAGCGAATGCAGGTGGACCACGTCGGCTTCGTGCACCAAGGTCGAAAGCAGCGCGCGGAACGAGGGCGAGTAGAGGTACTGTCGACCCGTCAATCGCTCGATCGCGAGCGATGCCCGCTTCAGTCCCGGAGGCCCCCGGCGCTGGGGAATCGTTTCGATGCCGGCGTCGTTGCCCTTTTTTCTCGCGACCAGCAGTCGAGCGTCCATGCCGCGGCGTCGAAGTTCCTGGTGATGCAACCTCGCGGTCGCTTCGGCGCCACCGCCGTGGTCCTTCGAATGCACCTGCACGATGCGCAGGGGGCTCTTCATCGGCGGACCGGCCGTTTCACCTGCTTGAGCGGGGTCACGCAGCATGCGCGACGGACGCGACCGCCCCCGTGGAAAGGAGCTGGCGCACAGCATGGGCCAACGCCGAGTCGTTCAGTCGCTCGCGGTGCGCCTTGTCGATGGACTCGACATAGGCATCGAGTCGAGTGCCGTCCCGCAATGTCGACTCGAGCTGGTCCAGGAGCTTGCCCGCGTCCAGCGTGTCGGACACGGGGCCGCACGGATACTCGCGGAAGAATGCGTGCAGCGACGCGTGGGGAGGCGCATGCAGCAGCAATGGGCGACGCGCGGGCACGTAGGTGCAGAGCTTGTTCGGGAATGAAAGCTCGGAGAATTCCCGCAACTCCTCGCCGAACGGCTGGGGCAGGTAAAGGAAATCGCATTCGCGCATCAGCGCGAGCATGTCGGGTACCGACTGCCAGCCGTAATACTCGATGTGCTGTGGCCCGTGCGGAACGAGCTTGATGTACGCACCGACGACCCGCAGCACGACGCGGCGCCCGCCGACCCGCCACGCGCGCCGACCGAGCTCCTGCAGCAGTTGTTCGAATGCGTCCACCGCCGTCAATGAACCCGCGAACCCGATGTGCAGCACCCGAGAGTCGACTTTCGCGGGTACTGGTGCCGCAACCGAATGCTCGGCAATCACGGCAGGCAGGCCTTGGCGCAGTATGAAGGCTGGCTTCCCGTAACGGCGCTGGTACGCGTCGCGCATGGTCTCGCCCGCCACGCCGATGCGATCGGATCGGCGCATCGCCGCGTCGAATGCACGTCGCAGCGCGCGCGCGGTGAAGCGGTCGTAGCTGTAGTCGCGCGCATGCAGATTGGGACCATCCATCACGAACGAGCGCAGCGGTACGCCGAGCCTGCGCGCAACCGCGGCGGCCAGGAAGATAGTCGTAGGATTCTCCAACACCGCGAATACGGCCTCGCAGCCGAAGGCGCGGCCCTCGTCGACGCATCGGCCAACAAGCCGGCGCAGGCACGGTCGAAATGTCGCAAGGTTCGCGGCATGTGTGAACACCTCACCCACGTATCCCGGGAGCGGGTGATATGCGTACTCGTACCGCCTCGGAAGCAGCACGTCCACGCGCGGATGCCCGGCCACGTGCTGGGCCATGACATCTCGCGTGACGGCGGCGATGATCCGAATTCTGTCGCGTGGCACGACGTCCAATATCTGGCGCTCCAGGATCGCGCCAACGCCGTCTTCGCCGGGGATTCCCCCGAGAATGACAAGTGTGCGCGGCCAGTCGCCCGAGACAGCCGCGCAGGTATCACTGCCTGCCACGTCCGCGCCCGTCATCGGCAAACAGATCCGCGCAGCATCGCGCTCGAAAACGATGCCAGCTTCATGCAACGCCATTCTCTTCCACTGCCGGTGCCGTCCAGATCGCCCACATCGCCCCGAATGACTCCTCGATCTCGCGGCTGTAGCCGTCGTCGTGGTGGAAGTCCTTGCAGGCAATGACCCTCCAGCCTCCAGCAGCGGGGAAATCCTCCGGCACCCAACCGGATCGGTGCTTCTGCCACTCCGCCCCGCGCATGCCCCACTGGTCGAGTTCACCATCCGAGCCGGGTTCCTGCGGCATGAATCCGATCGGGGTGAAAACGATCAACTGCTTTCGCGCGATTGCCTTGAGCTTTGGCAGGCAGCGTTCCGCAAGCTCCCGGTCCACGTGCTCGATGACGTCGCACAGGTAGACCGTGTCGACCGAACCCGGTGGAAACAGCTCGCAGGCCTGTCCGAGATCCGCCTGCACGTACACGTAGCGAGGGTCCGACGAGGTCTCGGCGACGAGTCGATGCATGTAGTCCGAGAACGGTTCGCAACAGATGTGCGTCCGGGCATCGATGAGCTGCTGCGGGCGGAAGGCCGGACCAATGTCCAGCACCGAAGAGACATCAATGAATGCGTCGCTTCCAGCCTGCTCGAGTCGATCGCGATCCACCCACACGACCGGATCCGAGACATGGGCGGCAGCCTGGGCCAGCCTCCGGGATGTGCGCAGCTGCTCAAGGTTGCGCAAGTACGCGGCTTGCCGCTGCTCCTCGCGACGACGCACCTCATCCTCGAGGTTGTCGATCGCCACGAGCCGATACCCGAATTTGCCACTGATGCGATGAAATAGGCTCTTGAATGCGTTGATCATGTTGCTTCCGGTTAGTGGTTTCAGCTCGCTTGGTTGGATGCCGGGGAGGCCATCGCGGCGCAGGACGCCGCGATGCAGATGCGACCCCAACCCGGGTGCCACTCAAGCAATCCTTCGGGCAGGTGATCCACCCGCGTGATGTTGAAGTGCAGCACGTCATGCACCACGTCCATGACTTCGCGGTCCAGGCGCATGGTGGCCAGTGCGAGGTGGTATCGGCCGGGCACGACGCCGGGATCGTCCAGCGCCAATTCGAACGAGCGCGATACCCCAGCTGCCAGAGGACCGAGTGCCGCCGTGAAGGCGCTGCCGATGGCTTCGCTGTTGCGGGCCTCGAGCGTGATACCGAACGTGAAATCGTCTACGTCACGATTGGCCCGGACATCGACGCGCCACCGCAGCAGTGGGCGCACAGCATCCCTTTCCTGCGTTGCGAGCGGGGTCAGTGCAAGGATCTCGATTGACCGGTCGCCCGACCAGCTTGCGCGCGGGAGCCGGGAAACGTCGCCGGATGTCGGCGCGCTCGATTCCATTTTGTCGAGGTAGTGGTTGACCGCGTCGGCGCTCGGGCCCTCGAACGATACGCGCCCTCCGTCGAGCACGAAGCACTTGCGGGTCAGTTTCTCGATCGCCGCCATGTTGTGGCTGACGAACAGGATGGTCCGGCCTTCGTGGCCGAGTTCGGACATCTTGCCCATGCACTTTTCCTGGAACGACGCGTCGCCGACCGCGAGCACCTCATCGACGATCATCACTTCGGGCTGCAGGTGCGCGGCGACCGCGAAGCCGAGGCGCACGGTCATGCCCGAGGAATAGCGCTTGACCGGCGTGTCGATGAAGGTCTCGACGCCGGCGAAATCGACGATCCGGTCGAACTCGCGCGTCACTTCGGCTTTCGACATGCCGAGCATGGTGCCGTTGAGGAACACGTTTTCGCGGCCGGTGAGCTCCGGGTGGAAGCCGGTGCCGACCTCGAGCAGTGCGGCCACGCGGCCGCGGATGACCGCGCGGCCGTGGCTCGGCAGCGTGATCCGGCTCAGGATCTTGAGCAAGGTGCTCTTGCCGGCACCGTTGGCGCCGATGAAGCCAACCACGTCGCCCTGCTCGATCTCGAGCGAGACGTCGCGCAGCGCCCAGAACTCGCCGCCCTGCGCGCGCGCGCCCGCAGCCGCAGGCAGGGCGTCGGCCGCCCTCGACCGCGCGGGATGCAGCACGCGATCCACCAGGTCGCGCAACGAGCGCGCGTGCGTGAGCCCAAGCTGGTAGCGCTTGGAGAGATTCTCGACGGTGACGGCGGCGGCCATGTCAGATGATGTCCGCGAAGCGGATCTCGGTACGACGGAAGTAGACGAGGCCACTTGCAAGCAGCAGCAGCGTGACCGTGGCGGAGACCGCGAGCACGGTCCAGTCCGGTGCCGCCGCGCCCAGCACCGACCAGCGGAAGCCCTCGATCACGCCGACCATCGGATTGAGTGCGTAGATCGCGCGCAGGTGTTCGGGAATCGCGCTGCTCGGATAGATGATCGGGCACAGCCACATCCATGCCTGCACGAGGAAGGGCACGGCCTGTCCGACGTCGCGGTACTTGACGTTGAGCGCCGTCAGCCAGAGTCCGATCGCGAGCGCGGTGACACCGGCGAGCAGCGCGAACACAGGCGCGAGCGCGAAGGCAGAACCCGGACCGACGCCATACCAGGCCATGAGGCCCAGCAGCGCGAGGAACTGGATTCCCATCTCCAGCATCCCCGTGACCACGCTCACGAGCGGCAGGATCACGCGCGGGAAGTAGACCTTGGAGATGAGGTGGCTGCTGCCCGTGACGCTTTGCGTCGCGGCGCCTACGGTGCCGGCGAAGTACATCCACGGCAGCAGTCCGCAGAAGGCGAACAACGCGTAGGGCGAGCCGTCCGTGGGCACCTTCACCACGCGGCCGAAGATGAAGGTGAAGATCGCGACGGAGACCAGCGGCCGGATCAGTACCCAACCCACGCCGGCGACACTCTGGCGGTAGCGCGCCACCAGATCTCGCCGAACCAGTAGCGTGAACAGGTCGCGGTAGCGCCAGACCTCTCGCAATGCGGGGCCATTCCAGCGCCGGGCGGGCTCGATCACCGTCACTGGCATCGCTGCGGCCGTCGACGGGGTCGCTACGGCAGTCATGCGCGCTCTCCCGCCGTTGGGCTGCGTTCCTGCCACGCCCGCACGATTTGTCCGACGGTGTCGGACAGGCTGATCCGCACATCCCACTCCGGGTAGTGGCTGCGCATCTTCGTGAGGTCGCTGTAGTAGCAAATGTGGTCGCCGATGCGATTCTCGCCCACGTATGCGTAATTCTGGGCGATGCCGCTGAAGGACTCCGCCAGCGCGAACGCTTCGAGTATGGAGCAGCTGTTGGCCTTGCCGCCGCCGAGGTTGTAGACCTCCGCCACGCGCGGCGCATCGACGAACGCGTGGATGAAGCGGGCGACGTCTTCCGAGTGGATGTTGTCGCGCACCTGCTTGCCCTTGTAGCCGAACACACGATACTCGCGACGCTCGAGGTTGCACTTGACCAGGTAGCTCAGGAACCCATGGAGTTCGACTCCCGAATGACTCGGGCCGGTCAGGCAACCGCCGCGCAGGCACGCGGTCGGCATGTCGAAGTAGCGCCCGTACTCCTGCACCATCACGTCCGCCGCTACTTTCGACGCACCGAACAGGGAGTGTTTGGACTGGTCGATGGTGAACGTCTCCGCGATGCCTTCCGCGTAATCAGGATCGGCGTAGTCCCAGCGGGTCTCCAGTTCCTGCAACGCGATGCGGTTCGGCGCGTCGCCGTAGACCTTGTTGGTCGACATGTGCACGAACGGCGACTCGGGAGAGGACTGGCGGCACGCCTCCAGCAGGTTGAGGGTGCCGACGGCGTTCGTGTCGAAGTCGTCGAACGGGATCTGCGCGGCCTTGTCGTGGCTCGGCTGCGCGGCCGTGTGCACGACGGCATCCGGGCGCAATTCACGCACGAGGTCGATCACACCCTTGCGGTCGCGAATGTCGAGTTCGTGGTGATCGAATGCCGGCAGGTCCTCGACCAGCCGACGCTGGTTCCAGCGCGTGTCGCCCTGTGCGCCAAAAAACACCGCACGCTCGTTGTTGTCGACGCCTGCGATCGACCAGCCCTGCGCCGCGAAGTAACGGCACACCTCGGAACCGATGAGGCCCGAGGAGCCGGTAACGAGGATTCTTTTCTTCATGCCTTGACGTTGCTCAATGGGAGAGTTCCAGCCAGTGCGGGTTCGCTTCCACGAAAGCCGCGATTTCTTCCAGCACCTGCAACGTCGTCGTCGGCGCCGACCAGCCCCATGCCTTGCCGGCCAGCGAGGCGTCGAGGACGATCCAGGGCAGGTCGAAGGGGCGGATGGATGCGTCCACGCGCACCGTCCTCTCGCCCCACCGCTGCGAACACCACGCGCTCAGCTGCGCGAGCGACATGGCCGAAGCGCGTCCGCCCGACAGGTTGACGATACGGGGCATCCCTGCGTCCCGCCCGGTCCCGAACTGTCGGCGCAGCAGCGGCACGAGGTCGCGCGGATGCAGGCAATCGCGCACTTGCCAGCCATGCCCGCCGAAGCCGATGTAGCGGAGATCCCGGCCTGCGTGCCAGCTCGCGAGCCAGTAGGAATAAATGCCCTGGTCGGCCGTGCCGAACTGCCCTGCCCCTGCCATCACGCCACAGCGGTCGATCCACACCGGAAAGTCGAACGCCTCGCCGTACTCGAGCGCCATCTGTTCGGAAGCGAGCTTGGTCGATCCGTAGAGGGAAACCGGCGGCGCCGTGCTGAAGGACTCGCTGATGCCGGCGGCGGAGATGCCGTGCGGAAAATCCGACCCGTTCGGTCCGAACGCCTGTTCGCGGACCTCGACGCCGAGCGTGGCCAGCGGCGGGATCGAGTAGACGCGGCTGGAGCTGAGCAGCACCAGACCCGCCCCCGAGGCCTTGCAGTATTCGAGCAGGTTGAGCGTACCGCCGAGATTGTGCTCCACCAGTTGACGGCTGCTCGCCTTGCCATCGACGCCCGCCAGCACGCTCGCATTCGCGGCGGCGTCCAGCACCCAATCGACCGTGCCCAGCGAATCGAGATCGCTCGCGTTGCGGATGTCGCCGTGCACGATGCGCACGCCCATGCGGCGCAGCCCATCGCGGTGCGACCAGCTGCCCGGCCGCGACAGATTGTCGATTCCGACCACCTCAAGTGCTCCCGGCGCGGCATGTTCGATCAGGGACTTCACCAGCGTGCTGCCGACGAAGCCGCAGGCGCCTGTCACCAGTAATCTCATCTCCGCATTTCCTCCAGCCACCCGGGCCGACCGGCACCACCGCGGTTCATGCTGACGCTCCGGCGTATGCGTCGGTTGATTTGAGCCGCCACTGCCACGCGCTGGCCACCATGTCGTCCAGCTCGCGATGGCGACAGGTCCACCCGAGTTCGCGGAAGGCGCGGTCCGCGTTGGCAATCAGCTTCGGCGGATCGCCGGCGCGCCTTGGTGCGGCGACGGCGTTCACCGGACGACCCGTGACGCGCTCCACGCTGGCGATGACCTGACGCACCGAGTGTCCCCTGCCGGATCCGAGGTTGAATGCGTGGAACCCCTTTGCGCCATCCTCGAGGTACCGCAAGGCGGCGACATGCGCGTCCGCGATGTCGCTGACATGCACATAGTCGCGAATGCAGGTGCCATCGTCCGTGGCGTAGTCTTCCCCACGCACCTGGAAAGGCGCGCCGGCGCCCTCAATGACGGCATTGATCAGACGCGGAACCAGATGGGTCTCGGGCTCGTGGCGCTCGCCGATCCCGCCTCCGGCATCGGCCCCGCAGGCGTTGAAATAGCGCAACGCGACGGACGCGAGGTCGTACGCCACGGCATAGCCCCGCAGCATGTGCTCCACCGCGAGTTTGCTCGCGCCGTAAGGATTCACGGGCTCCTGCACATGCGTTTCGTCGATTTCCGGCGTGGCGGCCGTACCGTAAGTGGCGCAGGTGCTCGAGAACACGATCGTCGAGATGCTGCAGGCGCGCAAGGCGCGCAGCAGGTTGAAGCTGCCGACGACGTTGTTGCGGAAATACGCTTCGGGTTCGAACACCGATTCCTCGACCAGTGCCAGCGCCGCGAAGTGCATGACCGCAACCGGCCGGTGTTCGCGCAGGACTGTCTCGATCCGTGCGGCATCGCAGAGATCGCCCACTTCGAGGGGTCCCCACTGCACGAACTCGCGATGGCCCTGCGACAGGTTGTCGAACACCACGGGAAGGTAGCCGGATCCCGCCAGCGCCTTGCACGCGTGGCTGCCGATGTAGCCGGCGCCGCCCGTGACCAGCACTTTCCTCAAGCGACCTTCCTCGACAGTCCGAGGGCTGCCCTGCCGCGCGCGGGCGCGATCGCATGCGTCACGCAGCGCGGCGCGATCATCACAGCCGACCGTCCGAAGTATCGGCCGGCACCGCGTGCTTCACGTCGTAGACGAGTCCGCCGGGCCGACAGAAGGCGCGCACCTTCTCGGCCGGATTGGGCTGACCGACGAATTCCGAATGGGCGACCGCGAGGATCACGGTGTCGTAGGTGCCGGGCACCGGAGAGGACACCAGCTCAAGGCCATACTCGCGCCGGCAATCGTCAGCATCGGCCCACGGATCGAAGACGTCGACCTCGGCGTGATAGCGACGCAATGCCTCGACAATTTCGACCACGCGCGTGTTGCGCAGGTCCGAACAGTTTTCCTTGAATGTCACGCCGAGGACGAGGATGCGCGCGCCCACGACATTGATGCGCGAGCGCGCCATGAGCTTGAGCACCTCGCCGGTCACATAGGCGCTCATGCCTTCGTTGATCCGCCGCGCTGCCAGGATCATCTCGGGGTGGTAGCCGACTTCCTGCGCCTTGTGCACGAGGTAGTAGGGATCGACGCCGATGCAGTGCCCTCCGACCAGGCCCGGGGTAAACTTCAGGAAGTTCCACTTGGTACCTGCAGCCTGCAACACCGCGTCGGTGTCGATACCGAGACGCCCGAACAGCTGTGCGAACTCGTTGACCAGTGCGATGTTGACGTCGCGCTGGGTGTTCTCGACGGCCTTGGCAGCCTCCGCGACCTTGATGCTGGGCGCGCTGTGCGTACCTGCCGTCACCACTTCGCGATAGAGCGCGTCAACGAACGCGGCCGCAGCAGGCGTCGAACCGGAGGTGACCTTGACGATGTCGGCGAGCCTGCGAGCCCGGTCGCCCGGATTGATCCGCTCGGGGCTGTAGCCGACAAAGAAGTCCTCGTTCAAACGCAGTCCAGACGTACTTTCGAGGATGGGAACGCAGACTTCCTCGGTGGCACCCGGGTACACCGTAGATTCGTAGATCACCACGTCGCCCGCTTTCAGCACCGCGCCGATGGTCGCTGAGGCGAGTTCCAGCGGCGTAAGGTCCGGCCGCTTCAACGCAGTCACCGGCGTCGGCACCGCGACGATGAAGACGTTGGCGTCGCGCAGCTCCGCCGCATCGTGCGTGAGGCGAAGTCGGGTCGCGGCAAGGATCTCTTGCGGACTGCACTCGCCGGACGCGTCATCGCCTGCGCGCAGGCGAGTGACGCGGTCGGCATCAATGTCGAAGCCGATGGTGTCGCGGTGATTTGCGAATGCGACTGCCAGAGGCAGCCCCACGTAACCAAGGCCAATTACGGCTGGTCTCGCGCGTGCGAGTTCGAAGCAGGCAATCAACTTTGATCTCTTGCGTTATCAGGCATCGGTGCGACGCGAAACATTCGTGCCACTGCGAAGTAAACCATTCTCGCGCGGCGGTTCAAAGGAAGCGAAGCCTGGGGGCGCGGATTGTAGAAACGCAGCCTCACCAGCCTCATCCAACCCCAGAGATAGCCCCTCAGACGGTGGGCTCGATAGCGCAACCTGCTTCCTCGCGCATATAGAGGTAGGAACGAAAGCGGTCCGAACAGCACATCCGCTTCGTGCCAGCCGCGCGCGTGCTGGGTACCGTGTTCCTTGTTGGCAATGCCGCCATGTTCGCCGTACTGATACACAGGCAGATAGTTCCGACAGCGACGCTGCCGACGCAAATAGACCCCGAGGTAGGTATCGAAGGGCCGATAATCGCCCGGCTGCGGCACCGCCATGTCCTGCACGAAAAAATCAAGCAGGAGAGTCGCGACTCGCGGCGTTAGCTGATAGGCCACCAGGGTACCGGCGTTGCCAAAAGGGAAACCGTTCTGGTCGATTCCATATAGCGTTGCGCTACCGGAATAGAGCCAGGCCATGCCTACGAGCGTATCGTCGGGCCTGTCAGGGAGTGCACTCGGTAATGATCCGAAGTTCCGGACCGGGACGAAGTCCGCCTCCACCACGATGCAGGCCCCGTCCTCCCCCACAACGCGCCGCCATGCGTTGGCGTGGTTGACCAGGCACCGGATCTGCGCGCAGTAGCCCTGCTGCTCATCGGTGTAGGGACCGCGCACGACCTCGACCTCGAAGCCCTGTGCCTGCAGCTCCGACTCCAGCGGGCGGATGTCTTCACGGTGCGCGACGATGAAGACCTTTCGAACCCTGTCGACCAGTTTCGACGGCGGCGGTGTAGCCGTACTCATGATCGTGGCTCGTCCTCGCCGGCAGCCAGCCGACGCACCTCGGCGCGCAACTCGGCGATCTCGCGCTCGAGACTGGCGAACTCGCGCTGCTTGCGTCTGAGGAACTCGGCCGTCGCGGTGCCCTTGGCGAGCATGCCGTGCGGCGTCAGCACATACGCGTAGGCGAGCTTGTTGTGGCTGTTGCGGAAGTTCTGCATCTTCACCCAGCCGCGGTCGATCACCGCGCGCAGGCAGTAGTTGGTCTTGCCGAGCGACATGCCGAGCCGCTCTGCAAGTTCACGCTGCGACAGGTTCGGTTCCGCATTCAGCAGCCGCAGCAGACGCAGGCGTACCTCGTCGCCGACCACCTGCGTGCGCGCGCCGGCCGGTCGGCGCTCGGGGCTTGACGTCGGCAGTGCCCTCACTTGCCCGTCGCTGCTCCAGCGAGCACGGTGTCGAAATAGGCGATCGTCGACTCGAGTCCCTGGCGCAGTTGCACGCGCGGTTCCCAGTCCAGTTGCTGGCGCGCGAGGGAAATGTCGGGTTGGCGTTGCTGCGGATCATCCGCCGGGAGCGGCAGGAACGTGATCCGCGAAGCGGAGCCCGTGAGTTCGAGCACGGTTTCCGCAAGTTCGCGAATGGTGAACTCGTTCGGGTTGCCGAGGTTTACCGGACCGGTCAGCGCGGCGTCGCTCGCCATCAGCTTCAGGAATCCCTCGACCAGGTCATCCACATAGCAGAACGAGCGCGTCTGGTGGCCTTCACCGTAGATGGTGATGGGCTCGCCGGCGAGCGCCTGCACGATGAAGTTCGAGACCACGCGTCCGTCGTTCGGATGCATGCGCGGGCCGTAGGTGTTGAAAATGCGCGCGACCTTGATCTCGAGCTGGTGCTGGCGGTGGTAGTCGAAGAACAGGGTTTCCGCACAGCGCTTGCCCTCGTCGTAACAGGATCGCGGGCCGATCGGATTGACATTGCCCCAGTAGGATTCGGTCTGCGGATGCACGGAAGGGTCGCCGTACACCTCACTGGTGGACGCCTGGAAGATACGGCACCGCAAGCGCTTCGCGAGCCCGAGCATGTTGATCGCGCCGTGTACCGAGGTCTTGGTGGTCTGCACCGGATCGTGCTGGTAATGGATCGGCGACGCCGGGCATGCGAGGTTGTAGATCTCGTCGACCTCGAGGTACAGCGGGAACGTCACGTCGTGGCGGACGAACTCGAAGCGGGCGTTGCCGTGCAGGTGCTCGATGTTGCGTTTGGTTCCAGTGAACAGGTTGTCGACGCAGACCACGTCGTCGCCTCGGTCCAGCAGGCGATCGATCAGATGCGATCCGAGGAATCCGGCGCCCCCGGTCACCAGCACGCGTTTGCGACTCTCGTAATTTCTCATGGGCTCGGGTTCCGGATATCGGCAGGTGCAAAAGATGATGGAGCGGGATCTGCGGCAACGCCCGGAGGCTGCAGCAGCCACGCCAGGCGTCGCCGGCAAAGTGCCTCGCTGAAGTCGGTTTCACAGAGCTCGCGAGAACGGCGTTTCGCCTTGGCCCGCAGCTCGGGATTACCTGCGAGTTCCCGGATCCCCTGCTCCAGCATCGATGTATCGAGCGCGTCGCACACGAACGGCAGGTCGTTGGCCCGGAAATAGGTCGCCAGCGACGACTCGGGCGGCGCGAGCAGCAGGATGGGTGTGCCGGCGGCGAGGTAGGTCGTGAGCTTGGTCGGGAACGAGTACCGAGAAAACGATTCGAGTGCGCTCGCGAAGGGCTGCGGAAGGAATAGCAGGTCACAACCCGCGAAACCTGAGACGACGTCCTTCGTGGGCAAATAGCCGCGGAACTCGATCCACTGGGGCGTCGATGCCTGGCAAGTGAACTTGAGTCCATAAACCCGCAGCTTCACCTGCCTGTCCTCGATGCGCCAGGCGAGCCGGTCGAGGGTCTGCAGCAGGAGCGCCATTTCGGCTTTCGACGTCACGCTGCCTGCAAAGCCGATGACCAACGCCATGTCGTCGGAAACCTGTTCCGGAATCGACTGCAGCCACGCCGGATCCACCGGCTGGTGCAGGAGCGTGCAGGAAGCACCGTACCGTTGCTCGAGGCAATCGCGCATCGCGTCGCTCATGGCGGCCACACGATGACTGCGTCGGATCGCCGCGGCGAA
>JBBRIE010000071.1:0-13038 GCA_038221545.1 Lysobacterales bacterium | reverse complement strand
GAGACGGCGGTGGCGGTGGCGGTGGCGCGGGCGCAGCTGCAACGGGCGCGGGCGATGGCGTGGCCGGCGCCGGGGAGGCGGCAGGCGCGGGCGGCGGCGGCGCGGCACGCTGGACCGGCGCGGAGACCACGGGCGCCACGGTGGCAGTCACCGGCGGCGCCACGCGCTCGATCACTGCCGGCGCGAACACCGGCGGATCCAGCAGGACGCTGTATTCCCGAAGCAGCCTGCCCTTGCCCCAGTTGGCCTCGACCAGGAAACTCAGGTAAGGCTCGCGCACGGGCTCCTGGCTGGTCACGCGGATGACTGGTCGGCCCTGGCTGTCTTCGACCACGTCGAAATCGAGGAGCACCGACAATGCGCTCGTGTCGATGCCGACGCGCCGCAGGTCCGCCGGGCCCGCGAGTTGCGCGCGCAACTCGTCGACGTTCTCGCCTTCCGCAAGGATGGGGATCTCGGCGATCAGCGGCTGGTTGAGTCCGGAGCGGACCTCGATCGGCCCCAATCCCATCGCCGCCGCGTGTCCGCAACCGAGCGCACACAACACGCCCAGCGTCAGCCTCGAAATGCGGTTCTTCATGTGGCCCCCACGGCACTGGATTGGGCGAGCTCGCCCGTTAGAAACGACTTTATAACACCGAGCCAAGTCCATATCACAGAAAAAGAATTAGGCAAACGTCGACTGCAATTCAAGCGACTGCCCCCGTCCGTGGCCCGCCCTTCGCGCCGCGCCCGCCTCTCTTCGCAAAAAAAACATTCCGCGACAATCACTTATACGCAGGTGGCGCTGCAGCGAGTTGATCACGCCCACGGAGCGGCCGCGCCTGCCGGCGCAGGATGGATGCTCAGGACGTGACCAGCTCCGCAATCTGCACCGCGTTGAGCGCCGCGCCCTTGCGCACGTTGTCGGCGACGATCCAGAGATTGAGGCGGGAGGGTTCGCCGGGCGGATTGCGGATGCGCCCGACGAAAACGGCGTCTTCGCCCGCTGCGTGCGTCACCGGCGTGGGATAGCCCCGATCCCGGGGCGTATCGACCACACGCACGCCGGGCGCCCGGCGCAGCAGCTTGCGCGCCGCGGCAGCCGTCAGCGGAGCCCGCAACTCGAGGTGCACCGCCTCGGAATGGCCGAAGAACACCGGCACGCGGACGCAGGTCGGGTTCACGTGGATCGAAGGATCGCCCAGGATCTTGTGCGTCTCCCAGATCAGCTTCATCTCCTCGCGGGTGAAACCGTTGTCCTGGAACGCGTCGATGTGGGGAATCACGTTGAAGGCGATCTGCACCGGGAAACGGACCGGCTTGAACTTCTGCATGCCGAGCATGGCCGCGGACTGCCGCCCGAGTTCCTCCATCGCCTTGCGCCCGGCCCCCGACACCGACTGGTAGGTTGCCACCTCGATCCGCCGGATGCCGACGCTGCGGTGGATGGGCGCGACCGCGACCAGCAACTGCATGGTCGAGCAGTTTGGATTGGCAATGATGCCGCGGGGGCGCTTCGCGATCGCTTCCGGATTGACCTCCGCGATGACCAGAGGCACGTCGTCGTCGTAACGGAACGTCGAGGAATTGTCGATGACGACCGCCCCGGCCGCGGCGAAGCGAGGCGCGTATTCGCGCGAGGTCGCTCCTCCGGCCGAGAACAGCGCGATGTCGACACCCGCGGGATCGAACGCCGCGAGGTCGCGCACTACGATGCGCGCGTCGCCGTAAGCAACGCGTTCGCCGGCCGAGCGCTCGCTTGCCAGCGCGACCACTTCGTCGGCGGGAAACGAGCGTTCCGCGAGGATCGACAACATCGCCTCGCCGACGGCACCGGTAGCACCTACTACCGCAATCTTCCTGGATGCTGCCATTCGACTATTCGACTCCTGCAGGGACCACGGGGGCGGTGGGTTCGACATCGCCGCACTGGGCGCGGTGACGCAAGGCCTGGTCGACGAGGACGAGCGCCACCATGGCCTCGCAGATGGGCGGCGCACGCAATCCGACACAGGGATCATGGCGTCCTGTGGTCACGACTTCGATCCCGTGGCCCTCCGTGTCGACGCTCGCGACAGGCAGGCGCAGGCTCGACGTGGGCTTGAACGCGACCGAGCAGCGGATGCGCTGGCCGCTGCTGATCCCGCCGAGGATTCCGCCCGCCCGATTCGACTGGAATCCTTCCGGCGCGATCGCATCACGATGTTCGCTGCCGCGCTGTGACACCGCGTCGAAGCCCGCGCCGATCTCGACCCCCTTCACCGCGTTGATCGACATGAGCGCCGCTGCGAGTTCGGCGTCGAGCTTGTCGTACACGGGCTCGCCCCAACCGGCCGGCACGCCGTCGGCGACCACGTCGACGCGGGCGCCGAGCGAGTCGCCCGACTTGCGCAGCGCGTCGAGCATCGCCTCGATCTCGGCGACTTCACCGGCGTCGGGCCAGAACAGCGGATTGCGCTCGACCGAGTCCCAGTCCATGCGGGTCGGGCGACGATCTCCGATCTGCGCGACGCAGGCGCGGACGACGATGCCATGCCGCTCCTGCAACCACTTCTTCGCAACCACGCCGGCGGCGACGCGCATCGTGGTCTCGCGCGCACTGCTGCGGCCGCCACCGCGCGGATCGCGGATGCCGTACTTGCGCCAGTAGGTGTAGTCGGCATGGCCCGGCCGGAACTGCGCGGCGATGCGCACGTAGTCGCGACTGCGTGCATCGACGTTGCGGACCAGGAGCGCGATCGGCGTGCCCGTGGTGCGGCCTTCGAATACGCCAGAGAGGATCTCGACGGCATCGTCCTCGCGGCGTTGCGACGTGTGGCGGGTGCGGCCGCTGGCGCGTCGCGCGAGATCGGCCGCGAAATCCGCGGGCTCGATGGCGATGCCGGGCGGACAGCCATCGATCACGCAGCCGATCGCCGGTCCGTGGCTCTCGCCGAAAGTGGTCACGCGGAACAACTGGCCAAACGTGTTCATGGCGCGGAGCGGGCGTTCGCCAGCGCGGCGATCGACTCCGCATGCCCGACCAGCGTTGCGCGGTCGACGACGAACACGCCCATCTGCCCGACCTTGAACTCGATCCAGGTGAACGGTACCTCCGGCAACAGTGCTTCGAGCGCCGCCTGCGACTCGCCGACCTCGCAGATGAGCAGTCCCGCTTGCGTCAGGTGCGCAGATGCGTCGCGCAGGATCGGCAACGCCAGGTCGAGACCGTCGTCGCCGGCGCGCAGTCCGAGCGCGGGCTCGTGCGCGTACTCGGCCGGCAGCGCGTCGACTTCGGCATGCGTGACATAGGGCGGGTTGGTCACGATCAGGTCGTAGACACTGCCCGGCAGTCGCGAGAACAGATCCGACTGCACCAGGCGCACGTTGCCGGTGTGCAGGCGCGCGACGTTCTCGGCGGCGAGCGCCAGCGCGTCGGCACTGAGGTCCACCGCGTCCACTTCCCAGTCGGGCCGGTAGTGCGCCATGGCGATGCCGATGCACCCCGAACCCGTGCAGAGGTCGAGCGCACGCGAGACTTCGAGGTCGCCGAGCCAGGGCTCGAAGCCGGATTCGATGAGCTCCGCGATCGGCGAGCGCGGCACCAGCGCGCGCGCATCGCTCTTGAAGCTGAGTCCCGCGAACCATGCCTCGCCGGTGAGGTAACTGGCGGGAATCCGCTCCTCGATGCGACGCTCGAAGAGGGCGAGCACTTCGACACGCTCGACGTCGGTGAGGCGTGCGTGGCCGTAGGCGGGCGCGAGGTCGTGCGGCAGGTGCAGCGCGTGCAACACCAGTTGCGTCGCCTCGTCGATCGCGTTGTCGTAACTGTGGCCGAACGTCAGGCCGGCGGCGTTGAAGCGGCTGGCACCGTAGCGGATGTGGTCGATGAGGGTTCGCAGCGACTGGGTCACGCGTCGGATCCTGGCGGATTTCGGGACGCATGGAGTATAGGGGCCGCTACACTTTGCGATCGCACTCCAGACGACCGAGCATGACCAAGCCACCACCCCGCCACCTTCCCTTGTTGCTCGTGCTGGTGGCGATCTTCGCGGCGGCGGGCCTCGGCTTCGGCGAGCGCTGGTTCTCGCGCCACGGCAAGCACGTCACGCGCGCGCCGGAAGGAACGGCGGCGCCGGCTGCGGACGCGCTCGCGAACCTCTCGCCGGAGATCCTGCGCTATCCGGCTCCACGCGTGCTCGCACCCTTCTCCCTGCAGGCGGCCAACGGCGCCGCGCTCACCAACGCGGATTTGCGCGGCCGCTGGACATTCCTGTTCCTGGGCTTTTCGAACTGCCCGGACGTCTGCCCGACGGCGCTGTCCACCTTCAAGCAGATCGAGGAGCTCGCCGGCAAAGTCGAGGGCGCCGTGCCTTCTCCGCTCCGCGCGACCTCCGGCCCGGACGGGGAGCGTGCCGATGCCGCAGCGCCCGCGGGCATGGCGCGAGGCGCTTCCGGCCCGGAAGGCCTGCGACTCAACTACTGGTTTGTCTCGATCGATCCGGAACGCGACACGCCTGCCGTGCTGTCCGAGTACGCAGGCTACTTCTCGCCTTCAATCGTCGCCTCGACCGCGCCGTTGCCGGACCTCGAGAAATTCGCGCGCGACGTCGGCGTCGTGTTCATCAAGGTGCCACAGGAAGCCGGCGACTACACGATCGACCACAGCATGCAGATCCTGCTGCTGGATCCGGACGGCAACCTGCACGCGATGTGGCGGCCGCCGCACATCCCGCCGACGATGCTCGACGACGTGGCACTGATGGCGTCGATGCGGACGGCTCGATGAACCTGCTGACGCGGCTTACGTATGTACTGCCGCATCGCCTGCTGTCCGCGCTCGCACGACGTCTCGCCTACTCCCGCTCGCCCGCGGTCAGTCGCTGGCTGATCGACACGGTGGCGCGCAAGTTCGAGGTCGATCTCGCCGAAGCGGCGGAACCCGACCCGCGCGCCTATCCGACCTTCAACAGCTTCTTCACCCGAGCGCTGCGGACGGGCGCGCGCAGCGCCGTGTCCGACGCGCGCGCGCTGGTGATGCCGGCCGATGGCCGCGTCAGCCAGTGCGGCACGATCGCATCCGGGCGCATCTTCCAGGCCAAGGGACAGGGCTTCACGGCCACTGAACTGCTCGGCGATCCTGCCGCGGCAGCACCTTTCGAGAGCGGCCTGTTCGCGACCGTGTACCTGAGTCCGCGCGATTACCATCGCGTGCACATGCCCTGGACCGGCACGCTGCGCGAAACACTGCATGTGCCAGGGCGACTTTTCTCGGTGGGGCCCGACGCCGTCGCGCACGTGCCGCGCGTCTTCGCGCGCAACGAGCGGCTGGTCTGCCACTTCGATTGCGACTTCGGGCCGATGGCGATGGTGATGGTGGGCGCACTGCTCGTGTCGGGTGTCGAGACGGTCTGGAGTGGAGAGGAGATTCCGGCGTACGGGCACCGCCCTCGCCACCGGGACTACCGAGGACGGAGCATCGAGATCCCGCGCTTCGCGGAGATGGCGCGATTCAACTACGGCTCGACCGTGATCGTGTTGCTGCCGCCAGGCGTCGCAACGCTGGACACGGCGCTCGCACCGGAGACACCCGTGCGTCTTGGCGAAGCGCTCGCCTGGCGGACTGGCGGCTGAGCGACCGGCGCGTGGCAACGCGCGCACGACGCTGGCGCGTCCGCCGGGCCGTGTTCGAATGCAACTGAAAACCCCGAGGAATCCCGGATGACCCAGGGCACCCAGCACGCCGCCGACGATCCGCGCAACGCCGACATCCTGATCTCGGTCAACGGCGCGCTCAAGCATCGCAGCGAAGCCGTGGTGTCGGTCTTCGACAGCGGCTTCGTACTGGGCGACGGCGTATGGGAAGGAATGCGCGTGGTACGCGGCCACCCGGTTTTCCTCGAATCGCACCTCGACCGCCTGTACGAAGGGGCCAAGGCCATCGCCCTCGACATCGGCCTCGATCGCGCACAACTCACCCGCCGGCTCTACGACACGCTCGCCGCCAACGGCATGACCGGCGACGGCGTGCATCTCCGGCTCATGGTGACGCGCGGGGTCAAGCGCACGCCCTACCAGGATCCGCGCGTGACCAGCGGGCCGGCGACGATCGTCGTCATACCCGAATACAAGACGCCCGCGGCGGAAGTCGCGGAGCGCGGCATCACCTTGTTCACCGTGCACGTGCGGCGAGGGCAGCCGGACGTGCAGGATCCCAAGCTCAACTCGCACAGCAAGCTCAACTGCATTACCGCCTGCATCCAGGCGTACACCGCAGGCGCGGACGAAGCGCTGATGCTGGATCCTCAGGGCTTCGTCGCCACCTGCAACTCCACGCACTTCTTCATCGTGCGGCGCGGCGAGGTGTGGACGTCGACCGGGCAGTACTGCCTCGGCGGCATCACGCGCGCCAACGTGATCACCGCCTGCCGAGAGCAGGCAATCCCCGTGTTCGAGAAGCCTTTCAGCCTGACGGAGGCCTATGGCGCGGACGAGGCCTTCGTCACCGGCACCTTCGCCGGCATCGTGCCGGTGCGCAGTATCGACGGGCGTGCGATCCACGACGGCCGTGGGCCGATGGTCGCGCGGCTGCAGGCGCTTTATCGCGACCTCGTGGAGCGCGATGCGGCGGGCCGCTCGCGTCCCGGCTGAATCGGCATGCAGCCACTGCGCATCGCAATGTGGTCGGGTCCGCGCAATATCTCCACCGCGATGATGCGCGCGTGGGAAAACCGCGCGGACTGCGAGGTGAGCGACGAGCCGCTGTACGCGCACTACCTCGCCGAGACGGGACTCGACCACCCGGCCCGCGAAGCCGTAATCGCCGCGGGCGACACGGACTGGCGTCGCGTGGTGCGCGCGCTGACCACCGCTCCCGCACCCGGCAACGCGGCGGTCTGGTACCAGAAACACATGACCCACCACCTGCTGCCCGGGATGGACCTCGACTGGATCGATGCGCTGCGCAACGTGCTGCTGATCCGCGATCCGCGCGAAGTGGTCGCGTCGTACCTCAAGTCGCGCGCGACCGTCACTGCGGACGACATCGGCCTGCCGCAGCAGCTGGCACTGCATCAGCGCCTGTGCGGGGCCGGTGTGGCGCCCCCCGTCATCGATGCCGGCGACTTCCTGCGCGCGCCCAAGGCGCACCTGCGCACGCTGTGCGAGTGGCTGGGCATCGAATTCAGCGCGCGCATGCTGCACTGGCCGCAGGGCGCACGCGCCAGCGACGGTGTCTGGGCGCCGCACTGGTACGCGCATGTCTGGGAGTCGACCGGCTTCGACGCCCCCGCCGCGCGCGATAGCCGGCTGCACGGACCTGCAGCGCAGGTCGCGGAGGCGTGCATGCCGCACTACCGGGAATTGCATGCCCTGCGCATGCGTCCTGCAGCGGACGCTGCTTGACGAAAAGCCTCGCTGCGCTGCAGGCACGGCATTCATGCCGAAGGCTACCCGCGCGCACAGCCCACCCGGCGCGCGGACTCGACGTCAGGCGTAAGGGTCGCGCAGGATGATGGTGTGGTCGCGATCAGGCCCGGTCGACACGATCGCGAGCGGGCAACCCGACAGTTCCTCCAGCGCCCGCAAATACGCGCGCGCTGCTGGCGGGAGTTTCTCCCACTCGGTGACGCCATGCGTGTTCTCGTTCCAGCCCGGGAACTCGAGGTAGACCGGCTCGCATTCGTTCCAGCCGGCCGCGTCGAGCGGTGCATACCCGGTCTGCTTGCCACGATATTTGTAGGCGATGCACACTTTGAGGGAAGGCAATCCGTCGAGTACGTCGAGCTTGGTGATGCAAAGGCCGCTGATGCCGTTGATCGCGACGGCGCGCTTGAGCGCGACCAGGTCGATCCAGCCGCAGCGCCGGGGGCGGCCCGTGGTGGCGCCGAACTCGGCGCCGCGCTTGCGGATGTCCTCGCCGACCGCGTCGTGCAACTCGGTCGGGAACGGACCGCCGCCGACGCGCGTGGCGTACGCCTTGGCGATGCCGAGCACGTAGTCGATCGCGTCCGCGCCGACGCCCGTGCCCGCGAGCGCACCGCCGATCGTGGTATTGCTCGAAGTCACGTAGGGATACGTGCCGTGGTCGATGTCGAGCAGCGCGCCCTGCGCACCCTCGAACATCACTCGCGCGCCCTGCTTGCGCAACTCGTGCAGGATCCCCGCGACGTCGTGCTTCATCGGGTCGACGTATTCGCCGAAGGCCAGCGCCTCGTCCAGCGTTGCCTGGTAGTCGACGGCCTCGGCACCGAGGTACTTCGTCAGCACGAAGTTGTGGTACTCCATCACCTCCCCCAGCTTTTCCGCGAGCTCCTTCGGATAGCTGAGGTCGGCGACGCGCACGCCTCGGCGCGCGACCTTGTCTTCGTAGGCAGGTCCGATGCCGCGCCCCGTCGTGCCGATCGCGTTGCCGCCGGCGGACCGCTCGCGTGCCTGATCGAGCGCGATGTGGTACGGCATGATGAGCGGTGTCGCCGGCGAGATATTCAGGCGGGCCCTGACATCGATGCCGGTCTCTTCGAGTTCGCCGATCTCCTTCTTCAGCGCGGCCGGGCTCAGCACGACGCCGTTGCCGATCAGGCACTGCACACCCTTGCGAAGGATGCCGGAAGGAATCAGGTGCAGCACCGTCTTCTTGCCGTCGATCACCAGCGTGTGGCCGGCGTTGTGCCCACCCTGGAACCGGACGACCGCGGCGACCCGCTCGGTGAGCAGGTCGACGATCTTGCCCTTGCCCTCGTCGCCCCACTGGGCGCCCAAGACGACTACTGACTGACCCATGAGACCCCTCTCCCGGTGAGTTGGCAGCGCGGCCGCATCAGCGCACCGCCTGCAACAGCAACAGCCCCACGATCATCGCCACGCCGCCGATCGCGCGCAGTTGCTGCGGCGGCACCTGCGCCAGCTGCGTCGCCATCTTCTGCCACGCCTGCGGCCACGCGAACAGCATGAGCCCCTCGATCAGCACCACGAGGCACAGCGCGACGCCCAGATCCCGCGGCACGGATCGTGGCCGGCTCAGCGGGGTTCGCGCGCGCCGCCGAAGTGGCGGAAAAACTCGGAGTCGCGGTCGAGCACGAGTACGCCATTGTCGTCGCCGAACGACTTCCGGTAGGCCTCGAGGCTACGGTAGAAATCAAAGAACGCCGGATCCTCCGAGTAAGCCTTCGCATAAGTCGTCGCGGCGGTGGCTTCGGCCTCGCCGAGCATGCGATCCGCGTCGCGGCTGGCTTCGGCAAGGATCACCTGGCGCTCGCGGTCCGCGTCCGCGCGGATCCGGTCGGCGGCCTCGGTTCCGAGCGAACGGAGCTCGTTCGCCACCTTGGTACGCTCGGTGCGCATGCGGTCGAATACCTTGCCGCTGACTTCCTCGGGCAATTCGATGCGCTTGATGCGCACGTCGACGATCTCTACCCCGAGTTCACGCGCCGCCACGTTGGCGGTGGCGAGCAGCTTGTCCATGACGTTGGTGCGCTCGACCGAGACGACGTCCTGCAGGAGCCGGGCGTTGATCTCCTTGCCGAGTCCCTTGCGCACGATCGGGCTCAGGCGCTGCTGCGCGACCTGCTCGTCGCCGGACGAGGCGGTGTAGAACTTCGCGACGTCGGCGATCCGCCACTTCACGAAGAAATCGATCAGGACATCCTTGGCCTCCGACGTCAGGTAGCGCTCCGGCTCCGAATTCAGCGTGAGGACCCGCTTGTCGAACTTGCGAACGTTCTGCAGGAACGGCACCTTCAGGTGCAGGCCCGGCTTGAAATCGGTGCGTTGCACCGCGCCGAACTGGAACAGCACCGCCCGCTCGCTCTCGTCCACGATGAACAGCGAATTGGCCAGCACCACAAGTGCCGCCACCAGTACGAACCCGATCCAGGATTTCATTGCTTGCGCGCCTCCCGGTCATCCGCGACCGCGTCAGTGGTGTCGCCTCGCACCGCGCGGGTGCCTCGCGTGGTCGCCGAGCTGCCACCCGTCGTGGGCTGCACTGGCACCGATTGCATTTCGGGAAGCTGCGCGGGACCTGCCGAAGCGCCCTGGCCCAGCATCTTGTCAAGCGGCAGGTAAAGCATGCGATCGCTGCCTTCCGCGTCGACCATCACCTTGGGCGTGCGTCGGTAGATGTCCTCCATGGTCTCCAGCAGCAGGCGCTTGCGCGTGACATCCGGCGAGGCGCGATACGCGCCGGCGATCTCGCTGAAGTGGCTCGCCGCGCCCTCGGCCAGCGCGATCCGCGCCGCCGCCTGGCCTTCCGCGCCGGTGCGGATCTTGGCCGCGGTGCCGCGCGCCTCGGGAACCACCTTGCGCGCGTACGCATCCGCCACGTTCTGGTAACGCTCGCGGTCCTCGCGAGCGGCGATCGCGTCGTCGAACGCTTCCTTGACTTCCGGCGGCGGCCGCGGATTCGGGAAGTTGAGCTCGGTCACACTGATACCTGCTTTATACGTCTCGAGCGTGTCCTGCAGCGTTTCCTTGGCGCTGTTCTCCATTGCCAGCCGTTTCGGACTGATCATGTCATCCAGCGTGTTCGCACCTACGACCTGGCGCACCGCGGCTTCGCTCGCCTGCCGCAGGCTGTCTTCCGGATCGCGCGAGCCGAACAGGAACTCGTAGGGGTCGCTGACCACGTACTGCACGTTGAAGTCGACGATGATGAGGTTCTCGTCCTTGGTCAGCATGCGGACTTCGTTCGAACTGGATCGGACCTTGGTCGTCTCGACCAGCAGGACGCGCTCGATCGGTCGCGGCAACTTGAAGTGCAGGCCCGCGCCCATGACGCGATCGAGCTTGCCGAACCGCAGCACGACGCCACGCTCGCTCTCGTCGATGGCGCGTACCGTGTCCGCGAGCAGCAGGATCAGCAACAGCGCAATGCCCACGCCCCACAGGGCACCGCCGGGCAGACCGCCACCGACGCCCGGCAGGTATCGGCGCCAGTCGCCGCCGCCACCACCACGCGGAGCCTTCGGCGAATCGCCGCTCTCCCAGGGATCGCGGCGTTTGCCACCGGGTTCATTCCAGGCCATTAGTTTTCCTCAAACTCCACCATTGCCGTGCTGCTCGTGAAACATCGGGTGCCGTGAAGCCATCGAAGCCTGCTCGTGAATCGGCTGATATAGAAGCGCTGCCGAGACCCGTTCGTGAGACCCGGGATTCCCGGTGCCTGTCGACGACCGCGGTGTGAAACCGTGAAGCCCTGGAACGAGAAGCCAAATATCGTCCGCTCGCCGCCTGTCTATTGGGACGAACCGGAATTCTACCAGTGGGTGCTTCCGTTCCTCGTCACGGAGCGAGCCTCAACGCCTCGCTCTCGGCCCCTGCCACTGCTGCACGCATCAGTTCTCCATCGCTGCCTTCAGCGCCCAGCAGCGGCGCGAGAAGCTGGCGAGGTGCATCGATCGCGAGCGACCAGCTGCCATCGTCGCCGTGGCTTTCGCCGCTCACCAGCCCCGCAGCGAACAGTTTCGCGCGCAGCCTGCCGGCGCTGGGCGGCAAGGTCAGGTCGATCCGGATCCGCTCGCCGCCGAGCGTTTCCTCTATGGCCTCGCGCAGGCCGTCCAGCCCCGTCTTGAGCGCCGCACTCAGCCAGACCCGCGCACGCGTCGGGCCTTCCACGTGGTCGACGCGCGCCACGGCTCCTTCGACGCGATCGATCTTGTTCCAGACCTCCACCTGCGGAATCCCGCCTGCCCCGATCTCGGCCAGGACGGCGTTGACCTGCGCGATGCGCTCGTCGCGCAAGGGGTCGGACGCGTCGATGACGTGCAGGAGGAGGTCGGCGTCGCGCGCTTCGGCGAGCGTCGCGCGGAATGCGGCCACCAGGTCGTGCGGCAGGTCGCGCACGAAACCCACGGTGTCGGCAACCACCGCCGGTCCGCTGCGCAGGCCCTCGAGCTTGCGCAGGGTCGGGTCCAGCGTCTCGAACAATCGGTTCGCGGTGACCACCTGCGCATCGGTAAGCGCATTGAACAGGGTCGACTTGCCGGCATTCGTGTAACCCACCAGCGCGATGATCGGCACGGCGCTGCGCAGGCGCGCGCGCCTGGCCTGTTCGCGCTGGTCCCCGACCTTGTCGAGGCGGCGTTCCAGGTTCTTGACCTTGACCGCCAGCAGGCGCCGGTCGATTTCGAGCTGCGTTTCACCAGGACCGCGCAGGCCGATCGAGCCACCCCGCTGGCGCTCGAGGTGGGTCCAGCCACGCACGAGTCGCGTCGCCATGTGCTTGAGTTGCGCCAGCTCCACCTGCAGCTTGCCCTCGAAGCTGCGCGCGCGCAGGGCGAAGATGTCGAGGATGAGGCCGGCACGATCGACCACGCGGCACTCGGTGAGCTTTTCGAGGTTGCGTTCCTGTGCGGGACTCAGGGCATGGTTGACCAGGATGAGGTCCGCACCGCTCGCCGCGCGCAGGTCGCGGAGTTCCTCGGCCTTGCCGCTGCCGATGAAGTACTTCGGGCTCGGCCGGTCGATCCGGGCCGGCAGCGTGGCCACGACCTCGGCTCCCGCCGAGCGCGCGAGCTCGGCGAATTCGGTCAGTGCGTCGTCCGCGTCGTCGCCGCCGGGGGCGTTCGCCCGTGTCGGCTGGACCAGCAGTGCGCGTTCACCCTTGCGCGATCGTTCGAACAGGGGGTCAGTTCTCCACTTCGCCGGCACCGCCAATCTGGCCGTGCGGGCCTTCGGTACCGAGGCGCACGTTGCGCGAAGGCACGATCGTCGAGATCGCGTGCTTGTAGACCATCTGGCTGACGGTATTGCGCAGGAGCACGACGAACTGGTCGAAACTCTCGACCGAACCCTGCAGCTTGATCCCGTTGACCAGGTAGATGGACACGGGGATGCGATCGCGACGAAGCGCGTTGAGGAAGGGATCCTGCAGCGACTGGCCCTTGGACATGCGGAGCTCCTTGTTGTGGTGGGCGGCGTGACACGGTCGCAACGACCGCAGCAACGCTTCCATGCGCGACGCCGGCGAAGTGATCATCCTAGCAGCGGGAAACGCTGCTGCAGCCGCTTAGGTTGCGACGGCCGGTGTGATTTCAAGCAGCCTGCCCCGCCCGGCGTCGGGCGGCTTCGATAACGCAC
>JBBRIE010000070.1:0-13154 GCA_038221545.1 Lysobacterales bacterium | reverse complement strand
CGGGCAAGGACACGTCGAGTGTTGTCGCTGCGTTAGCGAGGCAAGTTCGCAAGCTTCCGACTCAGTTGCGAAAGTCCCTGACTTGGGACCGAGGCTCGGAGATGGCCATGCACAGGCGCTTCACGGTGGCCACCGATGTGTAGGTTTACTTCTGCGATCCACGGAGCCCGTGGCAGCGAGGAAGCAATGAAAACACCAATGGCCTGCTGCGCCAGTACTTCCCGGATGGAACTGACTTGTCAGGCCACTCGCAAGCGCATCTCAACAAGATCGCCAAGCGGTTGAACGAACGGCCACGAAAGACATTGGGATTCAAGTCTCCGGCAGATACATTTAGCGAAACCGTTGCGTCGATCAGTTGAACTCACCCTACCCACTTTTGTCATGGACCCCTCTTTCACGCTGACCCATGCTGAATGTGTGAGCCGAATCGTGAAGGCACTTGACGCTCCCCTGCATTTGCCGATGATGCACGCCTTGCAGCCTGGGTCTTGTGCCCGCGCCGGAATGGTGGCCAGGCATCCCCGCAGACACAACATCGCCCATGGAGTGCGTCAAATGAATTTGATGTCGAAACGCTGGCTCGCGCCGTTCGCGGCCATCGCCCTGCTGGCATCGGCCTGCGTCACGGCGCAAGTCTCGGGTCCGCAGCCGCCGCCGAGCGCGGCCATGCTCGACAAGGCTTCGTCCGTGCCCGCCGTCGCCTTCGACGCGCTCGACAGGGTAGCCATCGCGAACGAGGACATCATCGCCGACGAGGCCGAAGGTGGACCGATCCGCTTCGCGATTCCGCACAACGTGAGGCTAACGACCATTAACGCCGGCGAATGGAGCCACCTCGATGACGGCCGCTCGATGTGGCGCCTGCGCGTTTTCGCCGCCGAAGCCGTGCACCTCAATTTTGGATTTGGCAAGTTCGGGCTGCCCGAAGGCGCGGAACTCCGCATCTCGACGCCGGACGGCAAGTATTCCCTCGGTCCGTACTCCATCGCCGACCAGTTGCGCCATGGCCAGCTGTGGACCCAGGTTCTGCCCGGCGACACCGCTCTGCTCATCCTCACGGTGCCGCGCGGCGAACTGGGTCGCGTGTCGCTCGAACTATCGAGCATCAACCAGGGCTATCGTGGTTTCGGCAATCGCTCGGCGGTGTGCAAGTCCGGCGCATGCAACATCGACGTGGCCTGCCTGGGCGCTGGCGATCCGTGGAACCGTCCGCGCCGCTCGGTAGCCGCGATTTCCATCGGCGGCAGCGGATTCTGTACCGGTTCGCTGCTCAACAACACCGCGAACAATCGCCGCATGCTGTTCGCGACCGCGCGCCACTGCGGCGTCACCAGCGACGCGGCGGCCGCGGGCGTCATCGCCTACTGGAACTACGAGTCGCCTTCCTGCCGCCTGCCGCGCGCGAACGCGGATGACACACCGTTTCCGCTGCCGAACACCACGTCGCAGGGGCAGTTCTTCCTCGCCACCACCAACAATCCGTTTGCGGGGGGCGGCGCCGCGAACACGCGCTCCGACTTCACCTTGATCGAACTGGCGACGCCTGCTCCCGGAAATCCATTCAATCTCTATTGGGCAGGCTGGGACCGGCGCGTGCCTCCGACCACTTGCACGGAGCCCGCCTCGTCCAGCAGCACCGTGGGCCTGTGTGCCAGCATCCACCAGCCGAACGGCGACGAAAAGCGCATCACCTTCGTGCCGGTGGCGATGACACTCGACAACATTTCGAGTGCCGCAGGCGTGCACTGGCGCGCCAACTGGGACGCTACGCCGCCAATCCTGCCGAACATCCCGGCCCCGCAACCACCGACGTTGCCGCCAGCCGTGACCGAGCCGGGATCGTCCGGCTCGCCGCTCTACAACGCGCAGCAGCAACTCGTGGGCGTGCTGTCGGGCGGCCCGTCCTCCTGCGGCGCGACGGGCGCCTCGTTGCGCGACCAGTACGGTGGCCTGTTCCATGCGTGGGAGGGACTTGGCACCGCCACCACCCGCATGCGCGACCATCTTGATCCGCTCGGAACCAGTCCGATGACGCTCGACGGCATCGACATCGCCGTGCCGAACGCGGATGTCATCTTCGAGAACGGTTTCGAGTAGGAGACCACGACCACGACCTCCGGCACGGACCGTTCCGGCGGGCCGCCCGATAGGAGTGAACGTTGCGGCGGTCTGCCGGTTTGGCACCTCCGGTGGAGATTTGTCGTATTCATGGTTGAAGGAGGCGCCGCGGAGCCGCTGCGCTCCGGACGATGCACTCAATCGGCTTCTCGCTTCCCGGGGATGCCGCGCGTGCTGACAATGCCGGTTTTTCGGAGCAGAATTCATCGTGCTTCACAAGCCCTCGACATTCGGGGCTGTACCTAGCATGAACCAACCAAGGGGGTGGCATGATGCGCGCACTATTCGGAACTTTGTTTTCTGTAGTTGTTGCGGCGATGGCGTTGCCGGCACTGGCAGCGGACCATCGCGACGGACCGCTCGCGACGGGCGATCCGGCCGCCGACCTCAACGATATTTATGTCTTCAACAATCCCAACGACCCGACCGAGATGGTGCTGGCCCTCACCTATTTCCCGGCGGCCAACACCAGCTCGCGTTTCTCGGACGTGGTGTCGTACCGCGCGTTTCTCGACAACGGCGCGGCCACCGGCGGCCGCGACAGCATCACCTGCACCTTCACCGGCGGCGGCACCCGCTTCAGCTGCGCCAACCCCAGTGGCTCGCTGAGCGCATCGGGACCACTCAACCAGACGGTCACGAACGGCAACCTGCGTGTGTGGGCCGGTCTGCGTGACGACCCGTTCTTCTTCGACGTGGACGCGTTCAATCGCACCCGCGCCGCGGTCGCGCCGCGCTTCACCAATCCTGGTGTCAACGGCTTCGGCTCGTTCAACACGCTCGCGATCGTGTTCGGCATCAAGCGCAACGCGATCACCAACAACCAGGCGAACCCGATCGTGAAGGTGTGGGGCTCGGCTACGCGCACCGGCGACATCGGCGTGTCGGGCGGGCACTCGGGTCATTGGCAGGACACCGCCAATACAGGCCACGCCGTGGTGCTCGAAACGCTCGCGCCGGCCGTCGCTGGCGGTCCTGATCGCCTGGTGGCGTACTGGGCCGTGTACGACAACAACGGCGGACAGATGTGGTTGTCCGGCGTGGGGGACATTGTCGGTACACGCGCGGTCGTTCCTGTCGTACGCACGGCCTTTGCGCGCTTCCCGCCCAACTTCCGCTCGCAGGACGTGGTGCAGTCAAACTTCGGCACGTTGACGTTCGACTTCACAAGTTGCACGGCGGCCACCATGCTGGTGACGCCGGTCGCAAACAGTGGCGGCTTCAATCCGATCTCGATCCCGATCTCGCGCTTTACGCAGATCAAGAACGTGCCCTGCACCTTCTTCCAGGGGGGCCAGATCGACCGCGAAGGGCGTCCGGCCATCAACACCGCGCTGATCGACGTGCTTGCCAGCACCGGCAAGAAGGACGCATACAACCGCGCCAGCGACCCCGCCACGTGGGCGGCCATGTTCCAGCAGGAAATGACCAACAACTTGACGGCTCTGGACACCCTGGACGGCATCAGCGGCAACGCCCTGTTGCCCCCGAACGTGCTGGCCTCGGTACTGGTCGACGACCGCCTCATCATCAACACGTCGGTCGCTGCCTGCGGCGCCTATCTTGCGGTTGAACTCGGCGTTGCCACCCAGTGCGGTGGCCGCACCTTCCAGCGCGACGTCATCGACGATTCGCTGGGCGCGATCGTGGGTCCCGGCGTGTCCGACAATGTCGGGGACGACAGCACGTATCTCGCGGACTTCCCGTTCATGGGTACTCCGCGCTGAGACAAGCCACGCGCCGGTCCCCGGGCCGGCGCGGTGTAGTTGCAAGGGCCCGACGACGCTTCGGCGTTCCGGGCCCTCTGCTTTTTCGGAAGCGTTTTCGAGGGACTGCACCCGACGATGTCCGACACCGCTGCACAGCCAGATGCCGATGGCGCACGAAGCTTCGGCCTCGCCCGCGAGCGTGCTGCCGCGGGTGATGTCGAGGGCGCGCTGGCGCTGCATCGCCGGGCGGCGGAGTCGGGTCACGGCGCGGCCCAGGTCGAGTACGCGCGGATGCTGCTTTGCGGCGTTGGCACCGTGCCGGAGCCCTTGCAGGCGATCGCCTGGCTGACGCGCGCAGAGGCCGGCGGCAACATCGCGGCAAGCCTGTGGCTCGCGCAAGTTGCCACCGGCAACACCCTGCTCGCGATCGACGACGGCGCCGACGCGCGCCTGCTGCGCGCGGTCGCAGCGCGCGATCCGCTCGGCATGCGCGCGGCCGCCCTGGTGTTCGCACGCAAGCCGAACGCGGAAGGCCAGAGACTCGCCACCCACCTGCTGCAGGCGGCCGCCACGCGTGGCGATCGGGTCTCGGCGCTACTTCTCGCCGAGCGGCTCGCGGCGGGGCGCGGATCGCCGTTTGATCTGGCCGGCGCGCAGGCGCTCTGGTCGCAACTCGCGCAGGCGGGAACGCCACGACTGCCGCGGATCGCGGCGGTAGACATCGCCGCAGGCGGAGACGACACCGAGGGCGATGCGCGTTCCTTGCGCCTCGACGAATACCTCGCCACTCCGGTGGCGTCGACGCTGTCGGCCGCGCCCGGCGTGCGCCATCTGCACGGACTGCTCAATGCGGAGGAATGCGGCCTGCTGATCGCGATGGCGACGCCGCTTCTGCATCCTTCGCAAACGGTCCACCCCGAATCCGGTGAAGGCATCGCGATTGAACTCCGCACCAGCCACGATGCCCAGTTCGACGTGCTGCAGGAAGACCTGTCGCTGCGCCTCGTGCAGGCGCGCATGGCGACTGCGGCCGGACTGCCAATCGACCAGGCCGAACAACTCATCGTGTTGCGCTACGAGCCAGGACAGGAGTACCGGCCACACCGCGACTACCTGCCCCCCGAGGCGATCGCGCGCGACAGGCCGGCTGCAGGCAACCGCATGCGCACGATCTGCGTGTATCTCAACGAAGTCGAAGCCGGCGGCGCGACCGCGTTCCCCGACGCCGATCTGCGCATCGAGCCGCGCGCGGGCGACGCCATCGTGTTTGACAACCTGCTGCCCGACGGCACGCCTGATCCCGGCTCCCTGCACGCGGGCCTGCCGGTGGAACGTGGCGTCAAGTGGCTCGCGACACTCTGGTTCCGCCAATTACCCTACCGCTATTTCTGAGAGAGACCCCGTGACCCACCCAACCCCGCATGTGCGGCGTTCGCCGACGACACCTCTGCAAGGAAATTGCCGAAAGCCTGGCCTGCGGTGGCGTCTGGCCGCTTCGCTTCTGGCCGCGGCGCTGGCTGGCTGCGCGATGCAGACGGCCCGCGTCGCCGAACCGGTCGCGGGCGTGCAGAAGCCGTCGGCACCCATGGCCGCAATGGTGGATCCGCGTTGGCCGGTCAGCGTCAGCGACTATCCGACGACCAGCGCGGCGATCTATCTCACGAACCTCGATTCCATGATCTCGGAATACGGACGTGTGCTCGGCGAGCGTCCCTCCGCTGGACTGAGTACCGCACTGGCCGCGGTTCTGTACCACAGATTCAAGGTCATCGGCCGAATCGAGGATGCGGAGCGGGCGATCGGCTTGCTCGACGATTCAGTCCGCGCAGAGCCGGTGGAGGCATCGCACCGGCTGATGCGCGCGACCGCGTACGGCGCGTTCCATCGATTCGCCGAGGCCGAGGAGGATCTCGCGGTCGCAGCGAAGTCGACGGATGCCGGGGAAATCGCGAAGTCGCAGCGCGAGATCGACCTCGCACTGGGTCGCTACGACCGGCTCGCCGCGGATTTCACGCCGACGGCGCCCCCGACGATCGATTTCTACGAACTCGCGCACCGCGCCGACCTCGCGCTCATGCAGGGCGATCTCGATCGCGCGAACTTCCTGTTCCGCTCGGCCCAGATCGAATATCGCGACGTGAACCCGGTGCCTCTCGCGTGGCTGCACGTGCAGCGCGGAATCGCCTCGCTGCGCTTCGGCGATGTCGCGGCGGCGAAGCCGTTCTTCGCGATGGCGCATCAGCGCATGCCGCGGTACTACCTCGCGACCGAGCATCTCGCCGAGAGCATGACGCTGCTCGGCGAATACGACGAGGCGCGCAAGCTCTACCTCGACGTGATCGCCGAGACGGGCAATCCCGAATTCATCGCAGGCCTCGCCGCACTCGAGGACGCAGCCGGCAACAAGGAGGCGGCCGCGGCGCGCAATGCGGAGGCGAAGGTAGCGTATGCCGAGCTGCATGCCCGGCATCCGGACGCGTACGCGCAGCACTACGCGGAGTTCCTGCTCGACCTGGGCGATACGGAGCGCGCGCGTGCACTCGCCGAGCGGAACATCGCCCTGCGCCAGGACGTCGGCAGCTGGATCCTGCTCGCGCAGGTCGCGGACGCCGGCAAGGACGACGCGCGCGCGTGCGAAGCGTGGCGCAACGCCATCGCCACCGGCCGCAACCCGCCGGAGCTCGCCGAGTTGTCGTCCCTCGCAAAGCGCTGCCCCAAGCGCGCGTGACGCCGTAATCCGCCAGACGCGAGGTTTGCATTGCGATCGTGCCTTGCGGCGCCCGCAGGTGCATGGGCGGGGCGGACGCGATCCGCACCGGTGTGGCAGGTGCGGCGCTCGGGCGGGCCGGCCGGCCGGTCGGGCGCGCCTCTCGCGATGCGGCTACTCGGGGGCGTTGATCTTGAGGTCGGAGACGAAGTTGTAGAGCGTGAAGGTCTTCGACTGCACGCCTTGCGCGGTGCCGGCCGCCTCCTGCCTCATCGGCAGCTTCGTCTCCGTATCGAGCCAGACCTTGACGTGGCTGCGGGTCGCGATACCCATGACGGTCGCGTGGGTGTCGTACTCGATCACGACCGCATTGCGACCGTTCACCACTTCGCCGCCGAGCAACTTGCCGTTGGCGAGGTTCGCGAGCGACTGCTGCATCGCATCCGGCGACAGGCTCTTCACGAGTTCGCTCATGTCCACCGGCAGTTCGCTCCAGGCGCCGCGGCCCTGCTTCATCCACGTGCCGCCCGGCACGAAGATGAACTCGCGCCCTTCGCTGCGCACGTGGAAACGGTCGGGCCAGACCGTGTCGTTCTGCACGGTGATCTTCTTGCCGTTCTGCTCGGTGATCGAGGTCGCGCGAAAACTCTTCGACGCCTGCATCGCCGCGAAACTTTCCCCAAGGAGTGCGCGCACCGACGCCGACGGCTCCACCGCCACCGCGCTTCCGCAGGCCCACGCCAGCGCCAGCAGCAGAAGGATCCTGAGGCCACCCGAAGTCAATGCCGACAACGCTGCACTCCCGCATGCGCGGGCGAAAGCGCCCGCGCGCACATGATGGCGGATCGGCGTGCGCCGGGCCAGTTTCGAGCCCGCCAATACGCCTCCGGATGGCCTGCAGACGGCGAGTCCCGGGCCTGTCGACGGAGTCGCGACGCGCACCTGCGTTAACATGCGCGGTCACTCGGATGCGCGCGCGGCGCGCGGTTCCGATCGCGAATCGACCCATCCCGGAGCCCGCCATGATCTTCGACAGCATCGCCCACACTGGACACGAGCAGGTCGTGTTCTGCCAGAACAAGGATGCCGGCCTCAAGGCCATTATCGCGATCCACAACTCGGTGCTCGGCCCCGCGCTTGGCGGCTTGCGCATGTGGCCCTACGCCACCGAGGCCGACGCGCTCAACGACGTGCTGCGCCTGTCGCGCGGCATGACCTACAAGGCGGCGGTCGCCGGCCTCAATCTCGGCGGCGGCAAGGCGGTGATCATCGGCGATCCGAAGAAGGACAAGAGCGAGGCGCTGTTCCGCGCGTTCGGCCGCTTCGTCAATTCGCTGGGCGGCCGCTACATGACCGCCGAGGACGTCGGCATCGACGTCAACGACATGGAATTCGTGCTGAAGGAAACCGATTTCGTGACCGGCGTGCACCAGGTACACGGCGGTTCCGGCGATCCGTCACCGTTCACCGCCTACGGCACGCTGCAGGGCCTGCTGGCCGCATTGCATCACCAGTTCGGACACGAGGACGTCTCGGCGCACACCTTCGCGGTGCAGGGCGTGGGCCACGTCGGCATGGAGTTCGTGAAGCTACTGCGCGAGCAGGGCGCCAAGGTGTACGTCACCGACATCAGTCCCGAGCTGGTGAAGCGCGCGGAGGAGCAGTACGGGGCGATCCCGGTGGGCCTTGACGAGATCTACGACACCGACGCGGACGTGTATTCGCCGTGCGCGCTCGGCGGCACGGTCAACGAGAAGACCCTGCCCCGCCTCAAGTGCAAGATCATCTGCGGCGCTGCCAACAACCAGCTCGCGACCGACGCCATCGGCGACGAAGTACAGAAGCGCGGCATCCTGTATGCACCTGATTACGCGGTGAATGCGGGCGGGCTCATGAACGTGTCGCTCGAAATCGACGGCTACAACCGCGAACGCGCGATGCGCATGATGCGCACGATCTACCACAACCTCGCGCGCATCTTCGAGATCTCGAAGAACGAGGGGATTCCCACCTATCTCGCGGCCGATCGCCTGGCCGAGGATCGCATCGAGTCGATCGGCAAGATCAAGCTGCCGTACATGGGTGGCTCCGCACCGCGCTTCCAGGGCCGCATCCGCGGACACTGAGTTTCACCGGAGTTTCGAATGAAACCTTTCCCCCTGGGCGAAGAGATCGACAGTCTGCGCGACGCGGTGCGTCGTTTTGCCGAGGCGGAAATCGCGCCGCGCGCCGCGGACATCGATCACGACAACGCGTTCCCGCAGGACCTCTGGCCGAAGCTCGGCGAGATGGGCCTGCTCGGCATGACCGTGCCCGCGGAATATGGCGGGTCCGGGCTCGGTTTCCTCGCGCACCTGGTGGCGATGGAGGAAATCTCGCGCGCGTCCGGTTCGGTGGGGCTTTCGTATGGCGCGCATTCCAACCTCTGCGTGCAGAACCTCTATCACAACGGCAACGAGGCACAGCGCACGCAGTACCTGCCAAAGCTCTGTACCGGCGAATGGAAGGGCGCGCTCGCGATGAGCGAGCACGGCGCGGGCTCGGACGTCGTCGGATCGATGGCGTGCAAGGCCGAACGGCGCGGCGACGAATGGATCGCCACCGGCACCAAGATGTGGATCACCAACGGCCCCGAGGCGGACGTGCTCGTGGTGTACATGCGCACGGCGCCGAAGTCGGCGGGCTCGCGTTCGATGACAGCGTTCATCGTTGAGCGCGGCATGCCGGGATTCAAGACCGCGCAGAAACTCGACAAATTGGGCATGCGCGGATCAAACACCTGCGAGCTGGTGTTCGAGGACTGCGCGATCCCGCACGCCAACGTGCTGGGCGAGGTCAACGAAGGCGTGCGCGTGCTGATGAGCGGGCTCAACACCGAGCGACTGGTGCTGACGGGTGGCCCGTTGGGACTCATGCAGGCCGCGCTCGACGTCGCCCTGCCCTACGCGCGCGAGCGTCGCCAGTTCGACCAGCCCATTGGCACGTTCGGGCTGATGCAGGGCAAGCTCGCGGACATGTACACGGCGCTGCAGTCGTCGCGCGCGTTCGGCTATGCGGTCGCGCAGGCCTACGACCGCGGCGAGACGTCACGCGTCGATCCCGCCGCGTGCCTGCTGCATGCATCGGACTCGGCCGTCGCGGTGACGCTCGAGGCGATCCAGACCCTCGGTGGCAACGGTTACATCAACGAGTATTCGACCGGCCGGCTGTTGCGCGACGCCAAGCTCTACGCCATTGGCGCCGGCACCAACGAGATCCGGCGCATGCTGATCGGGCGCGAGCTGCTGGCCGGCCGCTCCTAGAGTTCCTTCTCCCCGCTAACCGGGAGAAGGTGCCCGCAGAGCGGATGCGGGGCCGCTGCCAGGCGGCCCGTCCTCTTCCCGCAACCCGGGAAAGGGTAGGCGTCAGTTCGTTGCAGGCACTTGCGATGGCTCCCCGCCCGCCCGGGAGGCGGCTGCCGCAGGCCGGGGCTGCGGGCGGTATTTGCGGTCGAGGTAGATGCGCGCGGCGATGGCGACGACGATCGGCGCGAACCACGCCAATTCCTGGGGCGGCACGATGTCGAACGGCTTGAGGATGCGGCCGAGGCCGAGCCCCAGGAACGCCACGTGGGTCGCGATACCCGCGCCGATCATTGCGCTGTAGTGCTCCTTGAGCCACCAGTTGCGTGCAGTCGGCGGCGCGCGCAGCTGCCGCAGCATGCCGATGCCGGCGAGGATGCCGATCCAGCAGAAGACGGCGAGCAGCACACTCTTCAGGCTGATGCCGATCGCGAACACGATCGCGCCGCTGCCGATGTTGAGCCACGCCAGCACGCGATAGAAGGGCGTGAGGTAGCCGCGCACGTCGCGCTTGCTGCGGATCGCCCGCCAGCCGCTCCACAGCGCCGTGAACGTGATCACCACCAGGTAGCCGAAGAACACCCCGATCCCGGTGCGGCCCTCCATGAGGAACTTGACCGCAATCGGCAACGCGGTCAGCACGATGCCGAGCATCGCCAGCAGGAACGCCTGCCCCACCCGCCGGTGGAGGGTCGAGCCCTTGCGCACGATCGCGGCGCTCCAGAAGGTGACGAGTGCAACGGTACCGGCGACGACGTGCACGGCGAGCAGTATTTCGTAGGTGGTCATGGCGTTCCCTCCGGCAATGACCCAGTCTCGCCCCCGCCGCGCGACTCCGCGGGTGCCAAGCGTCCCCCATTCGAGGTGCCTTTCGTCACCTTCGCGCCGCCGGGGCGTGCGGCCGCGCGGACGCTGCCTATACTCGCCGCATGGACGAATCCGGCACACCCACCGCCGTTCGCGAGCGCTTTTGGGGCCAGGGGCTGCTCTCGCCGCTGAGCTGGGCCGCCTATATCACCTGGTTCGCCATCGCCGTCGATGTCGTCGACTACTCCGACTTGCGCGAGGGCGTCGCCGGCGAATGGCTGGGAGTGGCGCTGCTGTTCGGATTCATCGCGCTCTTCTGCTGGCGGACCCTGCTCGAGCATCGCCGCGATTCCCATGCGCTGCAGGTGGCTCTGGTTGTGACCCAGGCATTGGCCACGCTGGGCGCCGTCTGGTGGCTGCGCCAGGGATCCCTGGGCGTGCTGCTGATCATCGTCGCCGCCCAGCTGATCGCGATGGTGTCGATCAGGACCGCGGTGCTGTGGCTCGTCGCATTCAATCTTGCGATGGGGTGGATCTGGTCGCAGGAACTCGGCTGGATGACCGCCTTCCTGCGCCTGCTGCCTCTGGTGGGCTTCCAGGCGTTCGCAGCGCTCACCGGCCTCTACGCCGTCCGCGCCGAGCGCGCACGCGAAGCGCTGGTGATGGCCAACGGCGAACTGCTGGCGACGCGCGAACTGCTGTCCGAGAGCACGCGCAGCGAGGAGCGCCTGCGCCTGTCGCGCGAGCTGCACGACGTCGCCGGGCACAAGCTCACTGCGCTCAAGCTCAACCTCGCGCGACTCGCGCGCGATCCGGTTCTGTCCGCACGCGAGGAAGTCAGCGTGTCCACCCAACTCGCGACGGAGCTGCTCGACGACATCCGCGCGGTGGTCGGCGAGCTTCGCCGCCACGACGGCGTCGATCTCAGCGCCGCGCTGAATGCGCTGGCGCGCGCGATCCCCGGCGTGCGCATCGATATCGAGGTGGACGCCGACACGCGCCTCGCCGCGATCGGCCAGGCCGAGACCCTGCTCCGGTGCGCGCAGGAAGCGATCACGAACGCGCTGCGACATGGCGCGCCGACGCGGATCCAGGTGCGCTGCATGCGCATCGGCGACACCGTCGAGCTTCGCGTCGAGGACGATGGCTCGCAGGCCGCGATGGTGCGTTTCGGCAATGGGCTCAAGGGCATGCGCGAGCGGCTGGAAGCAGTCGGCGGCGCTCTGGCAGTGAACAGCGGCGCGGCCGGGGGCGTGCAGCTGGTCGCATCGGTGCCCGCGTGACCGGACGGACGGACGATGCGCACCCGCCCGCCGCCCCGCGCATCCGCATCGCGCTGGTCGACGACCAGGCCCTGGTGCTGCGCGGCCTGTCCGCCCTGCTCGGCGACTTCGACGACATCGAGGTCGCGCTCGAGTCGCACGATGCTGCACAACTGGTCGAGGCGCTGCGCCAGCGCCCGGTCGACGTGGTGGTCAGCGATATCCGCATGCCGGGGCTCGATGGCATCGGGCTGATCGAGCAGCTGCGCGAACAGGGCAACGCCACGCCGGTGATCCTGCTGACGACGTTCGACGAACGCGAACTCATGCAGCGCGCGGTCACCGCAGGCGCGCAGGGATTCCTGCTCAAGGACGCGTCGCCCGAAGACCTGCACGACGCGATCCTGCGCGTCGCGCGCGGAGCCACGCTGCTGCAGCCAATCAGCCTCGGGGCGGTCCGCGCCTCGCTGCCGCGCACGACCGGCACGAGCGGCGTACATCTCACCGAGCGCGAGGCCAGCATCCTGCGCCTGATCGCCGGCGGCTATTCCAACAAGGAGATTGGTCGCAACCTTCACCTCGCCGAGGGCACGGTGAAAAACTACGTCTCCGACCTGCTGGTCAAGCTCGATTCGCGCGACCGCACCCACGCGGTGCTGAAGGCCATCACCCAGCGCCTGTTGTGACGGCGCGACACGCTCTGCGGCGCAAAAATAAACGCCGCCGGTCACGGATTCCGCGCCGAATCGCGGCATACTGCCAGCGTGCTTCCTGCAGGTCTGACGTCCCTCATGTCGACTAGGTTCGAGCCCGCGCTCACCACACCGCCGTCTGTGCAGACCGAGCCCACTCCCTGGAAGGTGCTGGTCGCCGACGACGAGCCCGAGGTCCATGAAATCACGCGCCTGGTGCTGGGCGGCTTCCGCTTCGAAGGCCGTCCGCTCGAGTTCCTCCGTGCGGACAGCGGTGCGGAGGCGCGCCGCCTGCTGGCCGCGCACTCCGATGTCGCGGTGATGCTGCTCGACGTGGTGATGGAGACCGAACACGCCGGTCTCGACGTGGTGCGCTTCGTGCGCGAGCAGCTGCACAACCACCGCATCCGCATCGTGCTGCGCACCGGCCAGCCCGGCCAGGCGCCGGAGCACGAGATCATTTCCGAATACGACATCAACGACTACCAGGAAAAGACCGAGCTCACCGCGCAGAA
>JBBRIE010000069.1:0-13160 GCA_038221545.1 Lysobacterales bacterium | reverse complement strand
ATCACCGGCTCCAAAAGCAAAAGCCGAGCCAGATATGCAATCCTTGTATTCGGAACCACGCAGGCTTGTCGAAGGCGAACAGGCCCGAGCTGATCATTCAACTGCATCTTAATCCACGGAACATTGATTGTAGGTGGTTCCGTTTCAAGGGCGTCGTACAGGATGTTCCCGCGCCCGGCTGCTTGAACCAGAAGGAGCACCTTTTCCTGGCATTCCCTGATCAGCGCTTCCGTAGGTTCGCCCCTTACCCTGGCGATAATGAGATCCCCAACGACCTCTATCCACAATTGACCGTCCAAGGACTATTCCTCAAGCGATGATACCCAGTGACGATCATCTCCCGTCGTCCTGGCGTCGTCCTGGCGTCGTCCTAGAATCTCCGAAAAAGCGGCTTTGGCTTTCAGTCAAGACTCAATGCCGCAGTCGTTGTCGTTCCAGGCCCGCACGATCATCTCGCAGTTGGCAGCCTGGTCCACGCATTGAGTGGCCAGCTTGGGTCGAACACGTGCCGCCACAGAAAATTACTGCAAGAAAGCCGCGCGGTGCACGCGGTACGCGATCTGGACGGTGAGCATGGACAGCATTCCCGGAATCCCGAACGACAGTGTGCGCGCCGCATCGGCAGTCAGGACAAAGACAACGATGCCGCCGATCAGGGCGCACAAGAACAGTTTCACCACTCGCTGGGTGCGGGCAATCGCGTCCGACGAAACAACTTGCACGCCCCAGACTGTCAATCGAGGCGGAAACCTAAATACCAGGATGATGTTGATGAGCGCCGACAGAGCGATTGTGACGTGTGTCGCCGTCGAACCAAGGTCGGAAACAAACGCTACCAACATCTGGACCCCGGCCAGCGCAATGAGTGCGTTGCCACAAGCCTCCATCGACATCGCGCGCATCCGCACTTCTCCCGATCCTGATTGAAGGTGTTGCCCGCGACGCCGACTCCAGCAAGGCCAGGCAAGCGGCCGGTGCTATTCAACATCCTGGAAATTGAGCGATCGGCGCCCATGGACCGCCGCACATGATCTTGTCCTTTCCTTGCGTGTTGGCGAACCTGCCCGCTCACGCCATTGCGCGGCACGCCTCCGCACAGCGGCGGCAGGCTTCGGCGCAGCGCTGGCAATGCTCCATGTCGTGCGCCCCGCACTGTTCGGCGCACCAGTCGCAGACCTTGGCGCACAGCGCGCAGATCTCCTTCGCGAACGGGCTGCTGCGGGCCATCGCATCCGCGCACAGGCGGCACAGTGCCGCGCAGTCGATGCAGCAGGCGGGGCAGGCGTTGTGACTTTCCTTGCCAACCATATGGCTGAAGCAGTTGCCGCATTCGGTGGCGCAGTCGTTGCACGCGGCAATGCAATCGCGGACGGTCTGGCTGAGATGGTGACTCATGGGAGAGCTCCTTTTATCGGGAAATGACACCGGCACGTGCGCGTGGCGCGTGGTGCCATACAGCCTACCTGCGGCGGTGAAAACGCCACGTCAACGTCGCTGCAAAAGCGGGTACCCACGCCGACCCGCCGTCAGTAGTTGAAAAGGACTCTGTTCCTCGATCAAACGTGAGGGATTGGATGGCGACACCGCACAGCCGTTCAATTTCCGAAGAAACCGACGGAATGGGGCGAGCGAGCGATGCGCCGGAAGGGCACGCATTCGCAGGAGCGACTCTACGTACCACTTGCCCTCGGCCGGCATGTTTGTTGTCTTGTACTGGTGGAAGCTCGGAAGCCGCGGCAGGACATCCAATACTGTCGACGCACTAGCGAACCTTGCCGGAGTCACCGCGGGCTCCTTGTCGCGGCCATTACCGCGACCTGGTCATCGCGCGCCGGCACGATGACCAGGTCGCGCAAGCCCGCGCACGCTCAGGACACTGCGCTGGCGTGTTCGGCGATCAGGCGTTTCAGGGGCGTCGCGCGATCGACCAGGTTCATGCCTGCGCCACGCGCCCATGCGAGCAGTGGCGAAGAAGAAGCGAACAGGCGCTGCAGCGCGCCGAAGGCATGGCCCGCGATGGCGTTGTCGGCCTGTCGCGCACGCGCGTAGCGGACGAGCAAGGTAGCCTCGCCGATGTCGTCGCCGCGTTGTTGCGCGGCGCCGATGAGCGCGTGCAGCGATTGCACGTCCTGAAGTCCCAGGTTGAGTCCCTGCCCAGCGAGGGGGTGAACTCCGTGGGCGGCATCGCCTGAGAGGACCAGCCGGTTGCCCGCAAAGGCGTCTGCCTGCCAGCGCGAGAGCGGGAACGACGCGCGTTGCGTGGTATCGACGCAGCGACCAAGGATCGCGCCACTGGCCGCGGTCAGCTCGGACAGGAACGCGGCGGCGTCGAGCGCGAGCACGCGCGACGCCTCGACATCGGGCAGCGACCAGACCACGCTCGTGCGCCCATCGGCAAGGGGCAGCAGCGCGAGCGGACCGCCGGTGCCGAAGCGCTGCCGCGCGACACCGTCGTGGCCTCGTGCCGTTTGCACGTGGGCGACCACGGCGCGCTGCGCATAGCGTTCGTTGGCGACGCCGATGCCCGCCGCAGCCCGCAGCGTCGACTGCGCGCCGTCGGCGGCGACCACCAGTCGCGCGCGCACGGCCGCACCGTCGGCCAGCCGAACCTGCGCGCAGTCCTCCTGCACATCCATCGATACCGCTTCGCCTGCACGCAGCTCGACGACTGGCGAGGTGCGCAGGCGCGACGCCAGCGCAGCGAGCAGTGCACGCTGCTCGACGATGAAACCGAGGGCCTCCTCGCCGATGAGGCTCGCATCGAACTCGATCTCGCCGCTCCCGTTCTCATCCCATACCCGCATGCCGCGATACGGCGCGATCCGGTCCCGCGGCAGCAGCGCCCAGGCGCCGAGGCGCTCGAGCAGGCGGCGCGAGCCCTGGGCCAACGCGAACACGCGCAGGTCGTACTCGTCGCCGGCTGCCGGCATGGTCGACTCGGGCAGACGCGCATCGAGCAGGAGCACCTCGCAGCCGCACTCGGCGAGCGCCAGCGCCGCCGCGCACCCCACGACGCCCGCACCCACCACGACTGCATCGAAGTCGACCGGCTTCACGGCGTGCCTTCGGGACGGTAGCCCATGCCGCTCCGCGCCAGGCCTCGCTTGACCACGGGCAACCGCTCCAGCAGAGCGAGGCCTGCGCTCGTCGCGAAGCGGATCGCCGCGTTCGAAGACCCGAACATCGCGATCAGCGCATTGCTGGTCGCCACCGTCGCATCGCGATCGGCTTGCCGTCTGGTGGCGTACCGATGGAGCGTTTCCTCGCCACCGATGTCGCGTCCTTGCGTGCGGGCAGCGATGATCTCCTCGGCCAGCGCGACCGCGTCGCGCAGACCGAGGTTGAAGCCTTGCGCGCCGACCGGGTGCACCGTCTGCGCCGCATTGCCGACCAGCACCAGTCGATCCGCGCAGAGCGCGTGGGCGGTGATCCCGCGCAGCGGCCAGGACTGTCGCTTGCCGATGCGCCTGAACACGCCAAGCCGATGGCCGAAGACCGATTGGAGGCCTGCCGTGAACGTCGCATCGTTCCACCGCATCGCCTCGCTGGCAGCATCGGAGGGCATTGCCCAGACGAATCCGCAGGCGCGGCCTGCCAGAGGCAGCAGCGCCACGAGTCCGTCGTCGAGGAAGCGCTCGAATGCGCGCCCGCCATGTTCCCGATCCAGCGCGACGCTGCCGACGATCGCGGTCTGCCCGTAGTCGCGACGCGTCACGCCGATGCCCGCACGCTCGCGGGTGTCCGAGTCGGTTCCATCCGCGGCCACCAGCAGTCGCGCGGCAACCAATTCGAGGCCTTGCTGGCCGCCCACCTCGAGCAGCAGACCGGAGCCTTCCCTGCGCCAGCCGTGCAATCGTGCGGGCTGCAAGCGCTCGAGCCCGCGACAGGTGCGCAGTCGCGATTCCAGCGCGTCGCCCAGCACGGGCGCCGGCACCGTGCAGCCGAACGCGTCGAGGTGCAGGGCGCCGGAGTCCAGGCGAAGCTTGCCGAAGTCCCCTCGCCGCGAGACGTGCACTTCACTTATCGCAGCAGCTTGTCGCGCGATATCCGCCCAGATGCCCAGCCTTTCCAGCGTCTCGACACTGCGGCGTGCCAGCGCCAGGTTCCTGCGGTCGAGCATGTGCGCGTCGGGAGCCCCTGCATTGCGGGGTGCCTGCGCTTCGATCAATGCGACCTCGAGGCCCGATTCGCCCAGTGCGCACGCCAGTGCGCTGCCGACGAGGCCGCTGCCGATGATCGCCACGTCGCAGTTGTGCGAATCCGCCATGGCCGAATGATAAGGCAGGTCGACCGGACCATCGGCTAAACTGCCCGCATCGCCGCACCTCCGGAACCGCACATGCAACCCGCCCTGCCCAACTCCACGCCCGCGAGCGCTCCGACGCCGGCGTTTTCGCCGCGCGCTCGCGCACTGCTGCTGTTTGCGCTGATCGCGGCGGCCGCGATCTCGCGTTTGGTGCCACATCCCCCGAACTTCTCGCCGATCGAGGCGATGGCGCTGTTCGGTGGCGCGTATTTCCTCAATCGGTCGTGGGCTGTGCTGGCGCCGCTGGCCGCGATGTTCCTGTCGGACCTGCTGCTCGGGATTCTGCAGGGCGGTCTCTACTTCGAGTATTTCGCCAGCGCACATTTCCTGGCGATCTATGCCTGCATCGCGCTGTCGGCGGTGCTCGGTTTCGGTTTGCGCGGTCGCGTCAAGTCGGTGCGCGTGCTCGGCTACTCGATCGCCGGATCGCTGTTGTTCTTCCTGATCACGAACTTCGCGGTGTGGCTGACGGCGACCGATATCGTCCAGTTCCCGGCGTGCTCGGCGAGCCTCGGGGCGTGCTACGTCGCCGGCCTGCCATTCCTCAAGTGGACGGTCCTCGGCACGCTGTTCTACGCGGCGGTGCTGTTCGGCGGCTACGAACTCCTGCAGCGCCAGGTGCCGGGCCTGCGCGCTACAGCCGTCGCGAGCTGATTCAAGCGCATGGGCAGTCGCCTGTCGAAGATCTACACGCGCACCGGCGACGACGGCACCACCGGTCTCGGCGACGGCACGCGCGTCGACAAGGAGCATCCGCGCGTCGAGGCCTACGGCACGGTCGATGAGCTCAACAGCGCGATCGGCGTGGTACTGGCGACCGCGCTGCCCGACACCGTGCGCGAATGCCTGGTCGAAGTGCAGCACGAGTTGTTCGACCTCGGCGGTGAACTGTGCATACCCGGCGCGAAGGCGATCGAGGACGCCGACATCACGCGCCTCGAGCAACGCCTCGATGCGTTCAACGAGGCTTTGCCACCGCTCAAGGAATTCATCCTCCCGGGTGGCAGCGCCGCGGCCGCGTCGTGCCATCTCGCGCGCACCGTCTGCCGCCGCGCGGAACGCGAAACGCTGCGGCTTGCCCGGGTCGACGCGGTACGCCCACAGGCGATCCGTTATCTCAACCGGCTGTCGGACCTCTTGTTCGTGATCGCGCGCGTGCTCGCGCGCGAAGCCGGCGCCAGCGAAGTCCTGTGGCGCCACGAACGCAGGCCGCGCGGTTGACCGCGGAGCCTGCCGTGATCTTCACGCACGCAGCCTGCTTCGACCACGAGCCTGGCGTCGGTCATGCCGAGTCGCCGGCCCGCCTTGCCGCGGTCATGGACGCGCTACTCGCGCCGGAATTTTCCCGACTGCCACGCAGGCAGGCAACGCGGGCGACGCGCTTGCAGCTCGAACGCGTGCACGACCAGGCGATGATCGATGCCGTGTTCGCGGCCTCGCCCTCGCAAGGCGAGGTCCGCCTCGACGAGGACACCACGATGTCGCCGGGTTCGCTCGAAGCGGCGTTGCGCGCGGCAGGCGCCGTGGTCGATGCGGTCGATACCGTGCTGGCCGGAAACCCGGGATCATCGCGGGTGTTCTGCGCAGTGCGACCGCCGGGGCATCACGCCACGCGCGGGTTGCCCATGGGCTTTTGCCTGTTCAACAGCGTCGCGGTCGGCGCCGCCGAAGCGCTCGCCCGCGCGGGCATCGAGCGCGTCGCCATCATCGATTTCGATGTCCACCACGGCAACGGCACGCAGGACATCTTCGCGGGCGATTCGCGCGTGCTATACGTGTCGAGCCACCAGTCGCCGCTCTACCCGGGCACCGGCGCGGAAGACGAACACGGTGTCGGCAATATCGTCAACCTGCCCCTGCCCCCGGGCAGTGGCGGGCGCGAGTTCCGCGAAGCGTGGACGAGGTCTGGACTTCCCGCCATCGACGCCCATCGCCCGGATCTCATCTTCGTCTCCGCGGGATTCGACGCGCACCGGCTCGATCCGCTGGCCAACCTCGAGCTCGAGGCGTCGGATTATGCGTGGCTCACGGGCGAACTGGTCGCACTGGCTGATCGCCATTGCGCCGGCCGCATCGTTTCCGCGCTTGAAGGCGGCTACAACCTGACCGCGCTCGGGGAATGCACCCGCGCCCACCTCTCCATGCTGTTCGCGGCCTGACGCGGTTGTCGTTGCCGGCGCAGCGGCTTTTCGGCAAGCTAGCGCGCTGCCCTGCCGCCGGAATGCCTGTGCTTCGTTTTTTGCGTCAGCGCCCCTTGCACATGGCTCTTGCCGCTGCTCTGGGCGCCAGTCTCGGCGCCGGCATGGCCGCACCGGCATCCTCGCAGCCAGCGGACGACTTCGAGGCGGCGCGCGCGGCGCGCCTCTGCGCGCGGGATCCGGCGTTGGCCGAGTACAGGCCGGCAGCAGGCAGGATTGGAGAGCGCGAGTCGGCGACCACCGACATCCATGCGCAGCGGATCAGCAGTGAGACGCGCGAAAAGCTCCGGCTCGAGGGCAACGTCGAGATCGAGCGCGCCGACCAGCGGATCCAGGCCGATGCCGTCGACTACGACCGTGCAGGGGATACGGTCGACGCGCAGGGCAACGTGCGCTACCACGACGAGAGATTGTTCGTGCGTGGCAGCCGCGTGCGCAGCCAGCTCGAAGCAGGCACGTCGCAACTGGACGACATCCGTTATCGGATGATCGACACCGGTGCCAACGGCACGGCGACTCGCGCGGAAGTGCTGGACGAGAACCGCCGCCGGTTCCACCACGTGGACTATTCGACCTGTCCGCCGCAGGCCCGCGACTGGGAACTGCGCGCGTCCCGAATCGATACGGACGATGCCCGCAACCGCGGCGAGGGTCGCAATGTCAGCCTGCGCTTCAAGGGCGTGCCGTTGTTGTACCTGCCCTACGCGACCTTCCCGTTGCGTGAGGAGCGCAAGAGCGGCTTCCTGTATCCGCAGCTCGGCAGCGGCAGCAATGGCGGCTTCGACCTGACGACGCCGTATTACCTGAACCTCGCGCCAAACGTCGACGCAACGCTTTATCCGCGCATCATCACCGATCGCGGCTTCCAGTTCGGCGGCGAGCTGCGCTACCTGTACCCGCAGCACCAGGGTCTCGTCACCGGCAGCTACCTGCCCGACGACGACGAGGCCGGCATCGACCGCCACAGCTACCACGTCGAGCATTTCGGCTCCTTCGGACCCAACTACCAGTTGCAGGTCAACCTCAATCGCGTATCCGACGATCGCTTCTTCGAGGATCTCGGCGACAGCCTCTACACCTCGGCCACGGCGCTGCTGCCTTCGTATGCGTACTTGCGCGGACGCGGGGAATGGTGGAATTTCGCGCTCGGCGGCGACGATTACCAGGTCACCGACCCGCGCCTCACGCAGCAGTCCGAACCGTATCGCCGACTGCCACGCGTGACGTTCGATGCCGAACGCGCGCTGCTGCCCTGGCTCGTTGCGGGCGTGCGCAGCGAAGGCGCGGTCTTCAGCAAGGAGGATGCGATCGAGGGAACTCGCATCGACGTGACCCCCTTCGTGCGTTTCCCCATCGAGCGCAGCGGCTGGTATGTGCGACCGGAGTTCGCACTCCGCCAGACGAACTACGAAATCAAGGACGAGCTCGAGGATACGCCGACTCGGACCACGCCGATCGCAAGCCTCGACGCGGGCCTCCTGTTCGAGCGCAACGTGACATGGTTCGACCGCAGCCTGCGCCAGACGCTGGAACCGCGGCTCTATTACCTGTTCGTGCCGTATCGCAACCAGGATGCGTTGCCGCTCTTCGACACCCAGGAGCTGACCTTCAGCTTCGGGCAGCTGTTCCGCACGAACCGCTTCGCCGGTGCGGACCGGCAGGCCGATGCGAACCAGCTGACCGCCGCACTGACCACTTCCGTGTTCGATGCCGAAAGCGGCGACGAAATCGCGCGGGCCTCGCTTGGGCAGATCCGCTACTTCGAGGAGCAGCGCGTGCAGCTGCCAGGAATCCCGCCTCGCGATTTCTCGCAGTCGGCCTGGGTGGGAGAGCTGGACGTCCGCTTGAACGACCGATGGCGCGTGGCGGTCACCCAGCAATGGAATCCGGAGACCGATCGTACCGACCTGTCTTCCGTCCGGCTGCAGCGACGGATCGGTGCCCGCAGCGTCGCGAACCTCAGCTACCGGTATCGCCGCGACCTGGTCGAGCAACTCGACGGCTCCGTCGCCGTGCCATTGAGCGACCGCTGGCACCTGGTCGCGCGCTGGCTCTATTCGCTTCCGGAGCAGCGGACACTCGAGGCGTTCGGTGGCTTCGAGTACCAGTCGTGCTGTTTCGCCTTCCGGGTACTCGGCCGGCATTACGTGCGCAACACCGAGGGCGACAGCAACAATGCGATCTTCCTCGAGCTCGAGCTCAAGGGGCTCGGCTCCATCGGCCGCGACGCCGAGGACTTTTTGTCGCGTGCTATTCTGGGATATCGCTGAGGCACGCCGCCGACTGCGCAGCCTGCCGGCTACCGAGCCGCCGCCCACGCTGCGGCGACCGTCGGAACTGCGCAGCACCCCTGTTGTCCGACTCCGGACCCCACGCGCCGATGCACGAGAAGCCGTTGCCATGAATCGAACAATTTGCGCCATTTTGATGCTGGCTCTCGGACTCGTCGCGATGCAGGCACGCGCGCAGGCGTTGCCCGACGACAGCCTCGACCGCATCGTGGCAGTGGTCAACGACGACGTGATACTGAAGAGCGAACTCGATCGCGCCCTGGTCAACATCGAGGCGCAGTACGGCGCGAGCGGCCAGCTGCCCGATCGGGAAGTGCTCGCGAAGCAGGTGCTGCAGCGCCTCATCGTCATGCAGCTGCAGGTGCAGCGCGCCAGCGAAACGGGCATCCGCATCAGCGACGCCGAATTCCAGCAATCACTGGCGCGCCTGGCGGAGCAGAATGGCATCAGCCTGGAGCAGATGACGCAGTCCCTGCAGCAGCAGGGCCTCAGCCCGGACGAGTTCCGGCGCGCTTTCCGCGACGAGCTGCTGGCCCAGCGGCTGCGACAGCGATACACGCAGTCCCAGGTGAACGTGACCGACACCGAAATCGAGAACGTGCTCGCCTCCGGCTCTCTCAAGAGCGGCGATGTGAGGCTTTCGCACATCGTGGTGTCGCTGCCCGAGAACGCGACGCCGGAGCAGGTGCGTGCCGCCGCGGACAAGATCGAGACCGCAGCGCGCGAGATCGCGGCGGGCGGGGATTTCGCGGCGGCTGCGATCAAGTATTCCGATGGACCGCAGGCTCTCGAGGGCGGCGACCTTGGCTGGCGCAGCTACGACGAGGTACCAGAGCTCTTCTCCGAAGCCGTGGCGACCTTGTCCAAGGGCGAGGTGTCCCGCGCGATGCGCGGCCCGAGCGGTTTCCACATCCTGAAGCTCGTGGACCAGCGCGAGAGCGAGCGCGCGATGGTGCACGAGTACCACGCGCGCCACATCCTCATCCGTTCCACCGAGGTGGTGTCGGAGGAACAGGCCGAGCGTACGATCAAGGATATCCACGACCGCCTGCAGAAGGGCGGGGACTTTGAAAAGCTTGCGCGCGAATTCTCGAACGACAAGGCCACTGGCACGCTTGGCGGCGACATGGACTGGTTCGTGGCCGAGGCCTACGGCACGCTGGTGGGCGAGAAAATCGTCGCGCTCAAGGACGGCGAAGTGTCCGAGCCCTTCAAGTCGGACGCGGGCTGGCACGTGATGCAGCGCCTGGGCGAGCGCGATCGGGATCGCAGCGAGGAGGCGTCCCGTACGCGCGCGAGGGATGCCGTGCGTGCGCGCAAGTCGGAGGAGGAATACTCCGCGTTCCTGCGCCAGTTGCGCGGCGAGGCATACGTCGAGAACCGGCTCGAGGGCGACCTCCCGGGCGCGCCGCGGAACTCGGCGTCGATCCAGACCGACACCGAGCTCACCTCGGATGCCGACGCCGCGCAGGTGGCGGAAGACGACAACCAGGAAGATATCGGCGATAACCTGCCGACGCGCGTCGACGCGCCCCGCGAATAGCCGCAGGGGGCGCGTGCGCGTGATGACCGATGGGTTCGTGCGGCTGGCACTGACCGCCGGCGAGCCTGCCGGGATCGGGCCGGAGCTGCTGGTGCGGCTCGCGCAGGCACCGTGGAACGCGTCCCTGACCGCTGTGTGCGATCCCCGCCTGCTGCGGGATGCGGCGAACCGCGCGGGAGTTCCGTTGCGGATCCTCGAACTCGCTGGCGGCGAGCGCGCGGGCATCCATGTCGCAGGCTCTCTCCCGGTGCGTGCCGTCCCGTTGCGGGTGGCGTCCACGCCCGGCGAACTCGATCCGGCCAACGCACCGTTCGTGCTCGAAGCGCTGGCCACCGCATGCGACGGGTGCCTCGCAAAGGAATACGACGGTGTCGTCACCGCCCCGGTCCACAAGGGCGTCATCAATGACGCGGGCGTCGCGTTCACCGGGCACACGGAGTTCTTCGGCGAGCGGTCGGGCGCAACGCCCCTGATGCTGCTCGCCGCAGGCAGCCTCAGGGTCGCGCTCGTCACTACGCATCTGCCGCTGTCCAGCGTGCCGGGCGCCATCACCATCGAATCGGTACTCGTCGCGGCGCGCCTGCTGCACCGGGGGCTCTTGCAGCGGATCGGCATCGATTCGCCACGCATCGCAGTGCTCGGACTCAACCCGCATGCCGGAGAGGGCGGCTACCTCGGCTCCGAGGAGCGCGAGTCGATCGCGCCTGCCGTGGCCATCCTGCGCAGCGAGGGCATCGACGCCGTGGGTCCGCTTGCGGCCGATACGGCGTTCGTGCCTTCCCGCGTCGCCGCATTCGATGCGGTGCTCGCGATGTACCACGACCAGGCCCTGCCGGTGCTCAAGCACGCGGGCTTCGGACACGCCGTCAACATCACGCTCGGGCTGCCGTTCGTGCGCACCTCGGTGGATCACGGCGTGGCGCTCGACATCGCCACCCTCGCGCGTGCGGACCCCTCAAGCCTGTTCAAGGCCACGGAACTGGCGATCGCGCTGTCGCAAAGGGCGCGGAGCCTGACGTGAACGGCCCGCCCGCCCGTCACGGCCACGTCGCGCGCAAACGCTTCGGGCAGAATTTCCTGCACGACCAGGCTGTCATCGCACGCATCGTTGCCGCAATCGCTCCGCGGGACGGCGATCACCTCGTCGAGATCGGGCCCGGACAGGGCGCGCTGACCTTCGCCCTGCTTGAGCGCGCCGGCGCCCTCACCGCCATCGAACTCGACCGCGATCTTGCAGCATGGCTGCGGACCGAGGCGCCTCGCCACGGCGATCTGACCCTGATCGAGGCCGACGCGCTGACCGTTGACTTCAGTTCGTTGCCGGGGCAGCCCTTGCGGCTCATCGGCAACCTGCCCTACAACATCTCGACTCCCCTGCTGTTCCACGCACTCGCGCATGCAAGCGCGATCGCGGACATGCATTTCATGCTGCAGCGCGAAGTGGTCGAGCGGATGGCGGCCGCGCCAGGCAGCAAGACGTTCGGCAGGCTGAGCGTGATGCTGCAGGCGCGCTGCACGGTCGAGCCCCTGCTGCGGGTCCCGGGTAGCGCTTTCAAGCCGGCGCCCAAGGTCGAGTCCGCGGTCGTCCGGCTGGTACCGTTGCCTTCCTCGATGGTAGCCGGCGTCGATTTCGCCGCGCTGGAGCGTGTGGTCCGCGCAGGGTTCGCGCAGCGGCGCAAGACCCTGCACAACGCCTTGTCCGGCATCGTCGACGACACGCAACTGCGTTCGCTCGGCATCGATCCGGTGGCGCGTGCCGAAACGCTGCCCGTGTCCGCCTGGCTCGATTTGTCGCGAATCGCCATTGTTGCCGAGGACGATGCCACATGAACCGTCGCGCATCCCGCGCTTGAGTCCGCGTGCCGCAATGCCGACAATCACAACATGACCCAGTTCGATCCTCCGTCTTCCCCCCCGCACTGCATCGATATTCGCGTGCAGACGCGATTCCTCGACGACCAGTCGGTGCCCGCGGACAACCGCTTCGTGTTCGCCTACACCATCACCTTGCAGAACCAGGGAGACATGGCGGCGCGTTTGCTGACCCGGCACTGGATCATCACCCACGGCAACGGCAGGGTCGAGGAGGTCCGCGGCGACGGGGTGGTGGGCGAGCAACCGTGGATGCGCCCCGGCGACGGCTTCGAGTACACCAGCGGTGCGGTGCTGGAAACCGCGGTTGGCACCATGCGCGGCAGCTACGAAATGGTCACCGACGACGGTACCCGGTTCGTCGCCGCGATCCCGGAGTTCATCCTCTCGGTTCCGCGCACACTGCATTGAGCACGCCGGCGCGGGTCCCGCCTGGGCAGGCAACGCTTCGAGGGCATTGCACGCCCTCGAAGCGGCGCGGCGGACGTACCGGAACGGTCGCATGACGACGTGGGCGATCGGCGATCTCCAGGGTTGCTTTGATCCCCTGCAGGCGTTGCTCGAGAAGATCGGGTTCGACCCGGGCACCGATCGCCTGTGGTTCTGCGGCGACCTGGTCAAACGCGGCGGGCAGTCGCTCGAGACGCTGCGCCTGGTGAAGTCCCTCGCCGACCAGAGTGTCGTCGTACTCGGCAACCACGACCTGTCCCTGCTCGCGATTTCGGAGCGGCGAGAAGACGAGCAGCGCAAGGTCAACACGGATCTGCAGCGAATCCTGTTCGCACCCGATCGACTTGAACTGATCGAGTGGCTGCGGCAACAGCCGCTGTTCCACCTCGATCGCGACCTCGGATTCGCGATGGTGCACGCCGGGCTTGCACCGCACTGGACCCTGGGCATCGCGGCCAAGCGCGCCCGCGAAGTGGAGTCGGCCCTGCGTGGCAAGCGCT
>JBBRIE010000068.1:0-13186 GCA_038221545.1 Lysobacterales bacterium | reverse complement strand
GTCGATCGGGGTTACCAGATCGCGGCGCCTATCCGCAGCGTGATCGAGGCGGAGACGTCGAGCGGCTTCTGGTTCGACGCCGCGCGCTCGGGCGAAGGCCTCGTGATCGAGGAACTCGGGCTACCCATCGGCTACGGCAAGTTCAGCCCGGCCGGGGCGCGACGCGTGGTCGTGAGTTGGTACACGTTCGCCCCGCCGGGCGATCCCGATCCCGGTCCGCGATGGCTCGTCGGCGTCGGCTTCCAGACCGGGCAGGGCGTGCACGTGCCGTCGATGACGATCACGCGCGGTGCCCGATTCGGTGCCGCGTTCGCTCCGGAGGCGGTCGAGCGCCGCGACTGGGGCAGCCTGTCGCTGGTGATCGACGCGCAGCTCAGGTTGCAGCTGCGATACGCGGGTCCGCCCGGATGGGAGGGGAGCGCGCGCGCCATGACGATGCTCGCGGCGCTCGACTTCGATCGGCGACCGCTGCCGTGTTGCCTCGGTGGCCTGCTCGATCCGCCACCGCCCGATGCACCGCTCTCGATCGCAACCGCCAGCGGCAGCTATACCGGTGGTGCGTCACGCGACGGCGAGGGCATCCAGTTGCAGGTAATCGAGGACGTCTTCACCGGCAACCGGCGCGCGGTGATCGCGTTCTACACCTACGATCCGCAGGGTCGACAGTTGTGGCTGGTCGGCCAGGCAGACGACGTTTCCCCCGGTGGGGGCGAGGTCGTGTTCGACATGCAGCGCGCGGAGGGCGGCGTGTTCGGCGATACCTTCGATGCGTCGGCCGTGCGACGCATTCCGTGGGGCACGCTCGCGGTCACGCTCGCGCCGGTCGCGGAAGTGCAGATTCCCGAGCAGATGCGGTACCACGCCACTGCCTTGCGCTGGACTTCGGGCGACCCGGCCTACGGCAGCGGCGGCTATCCGCTGACGCGCATCACCGCGCCGTCCGTGACCGGCCCGGCTCCGTAACGCGAAGGCTTGAGCGGCGTGTCGATGCAGAGTGCACCGCACTTGCGACGGGGGGCTTGGAACCTGAGGTCACGCGCTCACGGGCGTTGCAGCTGCCGATCAGCGGCAGCGGTAAGCCGCGAAATCCTGCACGCCCTCGCGCGGCTCGCTGGTGGCCATCACGGTGTCGGCACCGATGCGCGCGGCCTCGTTGCGCGCGAGCGATTCGAGCTCATCGCGCACCTTGAGTTCGTTGCGGTCGTAGAACCAGACCTTGTCCTTGACCGACACATTCACTTCGCCACGCTTGGTGCAGCGCGCGAGGTCCTCGTTGTAGGCGACGCGCACGCTGCTACCGGCGGCATCGGGCTCGACCCACGTACACGACGAGAGCACCGCAGTGCCAAGCGCTATCCAGAAAACCTCACGCAATCTCATGCCAGCTGTCTCCATTCGAGTCCTGCAGCCCATTCTAGCCTCGCGTCATGCGCCCCTTACCGCAGCACCTTGCCGTCCGTGTCGATCACCTTGACGTCGCCGATGCGCGCGGCGCGCAGCGGCGCCTCGATCTTCGACAGGTCGCCGACCACCACCCAGGTCAGCGCATCCGGCTCGATCGTGGCGGCGGCTTCTGTGACCTGCGCGGGCGTCATCGACTCGATCTCGGCGGCGCGTCGCATCACGTAGTCGTCGGGGCGGTTGTAGCGCGCCATGCCACCGAGCGTACCGAGCACCGCGCGGCCGGTCTCGAACGAACCGGGCAGGCCGCGGATCTCGGTGGCGCGGATCTTGTCGATCTCCGCGCTCGACGCGGTGCTCTTGCCCGACGCGTACTCGCGGATCTCGCGTTGCATCTCCGCCTGCGATTCGGCGGTCTTGTCGGTCTGCACCTGCGCGAACGCGAGCCACGGCCGCTGCGCCAGCGCGTTCTGCACGGAGCTGTAGGAGCCGTACGCCCAGTGCTTGTTCTCGCGCAGGTTCATGTTGAGGCGCGAGGTGAACTCCCCGCCCAGCACCGCATTGGCGAAGTACAGGCGGATCGCGCCCGGGTCCATGGTCGACGGCATGACGTGGCCGGCGATGATGGTCGACTGCTGCGCGCCCGGCTGGTCGATCAGGAACACGCGTGGCTGCGACGGCAGCGTCACCGCGGCGATCTGCGCGGGTGCGGGCGGCTCGCCGGTGCCGGTCCAGTCGCCGAGGTGCTGCTCGAGCAGCGGCTTGATCTCGGCGAGCGTGGTGTCGCCGACGACCAGCAGCGTCGCGCCCTGCGGACGCACCCAGTCGCGGTGGTAGGCGACGAGATCGTCGCGCGTCAGCGACTTGATCGACGCTTCGGTGCCGGTGCCCGAGAAAGGAATGCCGTAAGGATGGTCGCCACCGTACAGCAGCGGTGGCAATGCGCGCAGCGCCATGCCCTGCGGCTGCGCCTTTTCCTGCGCGATACCGGCCAGCCACTGGCCGCGCACGCGATCGATCTCTTCCTGCTTGAAGCTCGGGTCGCGCAGCATCGTGGCGTACAGTTCCAGCGATGGCTCGAGCTTTTCCTTGAGCGCGGACAGGTACACGCTGCCGCCGTCGAGCGACGCGCCGGCCGCCACGCTGGCGCCCAGCTGTTCGGCGCGATTCGCGAAGCCGAGCGCGTCGTAGTCGCCGGCGCCCTCGTCGAGCATCGACATGGCGAAGGCGGCGTTGCCCAGTCCGGACCTGTCGTCGCTGGCGAAGCCACCATCGAGCTCCAGCGAGAACTGCACCACCGGCACGTCGTGGCGCTCGGCCAGCACCACGTCGATGCCGTTGGCGAGCTGCGCACGCTGGAGCGCCGGGAACTTGAGATCGGGGAACGCGTCGACCTTCGGCACGCCGCTGCTGCGATCGACGTCGCTTGCGACCACCGTGAACTTCGGGTCCGCCTGCGGCAGCGCCAGCGGCGCCGCCGCGACGGCGGGCTCCTCCAACACCGGCGCGCGCTTGCCGGGCACCACCGTAAGCGTGTGGTCGCCGGCGCCGAGCCACTTGCGACCCACGGACTGCACATCGGCTGGCGTGACCGCGTCGAGTGTCGCCAGCGATGCGCGGAAGCAGGCGGGATCGCCGGTGTACACCGCGCACTCGGCGAGCGCGTCGGCCTTGCCACCGAAGCCGCCGATGCGCTCGATACCGCGCACGAACCCGGCCTTGAGCACGGTGCGCGCCTGCTCGACTTCGACCAGGGTCGGGCCGTCCCGCAACAGGCGATCAAGCTCCTCATCGATCACCGCCTCGACCCGGGCGACGTCGCCGCCGGCCTTGACGTCGGCCGTGATGAGGAACAGCGAGCCGATCTGCCCGGAATAGGCACCCGCGGACACGCCGTCCGCGATCTGGTCACGATGCACGAGGCGCGCGTCGAGACGCGACGACCTGGAGCCGCCGAGGACCTGCGCCAGCACCTGCAACTCGTCAAGTTCGGGATCGCCATACGCGGCGACGTTCCACACGCGGTGCACGCGCGCCTGCGGCACCGCGTCCTGCATTTCCGCGCGGGTGGAAGCGGCGCGACGCGCGATGTCGACCGCGGGCTGCGCCAGCGTCGGACCGGCCGGGATGTCGCCGAAATAGCGCGTGACTTTGGCTTTCGCTGTCGCGACGTCGATGTCGCCCGCCAGCACCAGCACCGCGTTGTTCGGGCCGTACCAGGCGCGGAACCATCGCTTCACGTCGTCCGTCGAGGCCGCGTTGAGATCGGCCATCGAACCGATCACGCCACGATGATAGGGATGCGACGGCGGATACAGCGAGCGCGACAGCGTGTCCCAGACCAGCCCGTAAGGCTCGTTCTCGCCCTGGCGCTTCTCGTTCTGCACCACGCCGCGCTGCTCGTCGAGGACCTTCTGGTCGATCGCGCCGGTGAAGTGGCCCATGCGGTCCGACTCCATCCAGAGCGCCATGTCGAGCGCGGTGGTGGGCACGTTCTGGAAATAGTTCGTGCGATCGGTGTTGGTGGTGCCGTTCTGGTCGGTGACGCCGACCAGCTCGAACGGACGGAAATACTCGTCGCGATAGTTCTCCGAGCCCTGGAACATGAGGTGCTCGAACAGGTGCGCGAAGCCGGAGCGACCGGCCGGCTCGTCCTTGCTGCCGACGTGGTACCAGACGTTGACCGCGACGATAGGCGCCTTGCGGTCGGTGTGGACGATCACGCGGAGGCCGTTCGCGAGGCTGAATTGCTCGAAAGCGATGTCGGCCTTCGCGGCCTTCGCGACCTGCGCGGGCATGGCATCGTCGTTGCGCAAGGCGACGTCGCGCTGCGCGCAGCCGCTCGCGACCGTGAGCGCTGCCAGTAGGGCGGGAATGAAGATCTTGCGTGCCGACATGGGCGATTCCGCGAGTTCGAGGAGGCGCGCATCCTACCAGCGCTCCCGTGAGCCACCTGTGCCAAAGGCCATCTACGCTAGCCTTGGGCCTTTCCCTCTCCCGCGTGCGGGAAGATGGGCAGGCGTGCCAGCGTACAGGCGTGGAGGAACACATGGCGAGATACCTCATCACCGGCGCGAGCCGCGGCATCGGGCTCGAATTTGCGCGGCAGCTCGCCGCGCGCGGCGACCGCGTGGTCGCGGCCTGCCGTCAACCCGGCAAGGCCCGTGAGCTCAACGAACTCGCGTTCGCGCATCCGGGGCACGTCAAGGTGCTGCCGGTCGATCTCACGCGTCCCGCGAGCATCGTCGAGCTGGCGCGCGAGGCGGCGATGGTCGGCGACGCGATCGACGTCGCGATCAACAACGCCGGCGTGCTGCCGGACGGCGAAAGGTTCGGTGAGATCAGCGCGGACAACCTCGAACTCAGCCTGCGCACCAACGCGATCGGCCCGCTGCTGCTGACCCAGGCGCTGGTGCCGCTGCTCGGCAAGGGCGTCGCGCCGCGCGTGGTCAACATTTCCTCGATCCTGGGTTCGATCGGCAGCACCGAGGCCTTCGGCACGCCGAGCTACGCGATCGGCAAGGCGGCGCTGAACATGGCCACGCGCCAGAGCGCGTTCGCCCTGCGCGACCAGGGCATCGCGGTGTTCGCGCTGCACCCCGGCTGGGTCGCGACCGACATGGGCACGACGCGCGCGCCGCTCGCTGCGCCTGACTCGGTGGCGGGGCTGCTGCGCGTCATCGACGCGAGCACGCTGGCCGATACCGGCACATTGCGCGACTGGCAAGGCAAAGCCTTGCCTTGGTGAAGCCCGCAACGCGCCAACGCTCCGCTTGCGCCCTTGTAGAGCCGAGTGCAGCTCGGCTGCATGCGCATGATCCAGCCCCGCAGCCGAGCTTGCGCTCGGCTTTACCTAGGCGCGCAATGGTGCTGCTCGTCGCGTTGTTGGCGCAAGCGTCGACAAGTGCAGACACCGTGCAGTACGACGGCCGCGCCACGGATCCGGACAGCGGGCGCGCGCTTTACACCGAGCGGCACCTGTTGCGCGAGGTCGATGGCCAACCTCGCGAACGGCTGGTCAGCTACCTGTGCCCGGACGGCAAGCTGTTTGCGCGCAAGCGCGTGGACTACGCACCGTCCGCGGTGGCGCCGTCGTTCCAGCTCGACGATGCGCGCGACGGCTATCGCGAAGGCGTGCGTCGCGCGGGCGACCGCATGCTTGCGTTCGTGCGCGAGCGCCGCGGCGAGACCGAGAAGAGCGGGGCGCTCACCCCAGGCCCGCGCCTCGTCGCGGATGCCGGATTCGATGAGTACGTGCGCCGCAACTGGGCTGCGCTGGTAGCCGGCAAGACCCTGCCCGTCGACTTCACCGTGCCCGCGAGCCGGCGTTCCTACACCTTCAACGTGCGCCGGATCGGTACACCGACGATCGCCGGCGTGCCGGCGCATCTCTTCCGCCTCAAGGTCCGCGGGTTGCTCGGGCTCGTTGCGCCGCAGATCGACGTGGCGTATGCGCAGCAGTCGAAGCGCCTGCTGCGTTTCGAGGGCGTCACCAATCTGCGCGACGCCGATGGCGACCAGTGGACCGCGCGCATCGATTTCGCCGATCGCGCTGCCCAGCCGGTCGATGACAGGCGTTGGGCACAGGCGCTCGCGATCGTGCCGGGGTCCTGCAGCGGCTCTTAACCCCACCGAGGTTCCCGTCGCGCAATCCGGCACCCGCAGGAGGATCGCAGTCCCGTGTTCCACGTCATCCTGCATGAACCCGAGATCCCGCCCAACACCGGCAACGTGATCCGCCTGTGCGCGAACGCGGGCGCGACGCTGAATCTGGTGGAACCGCTGGGCTTCGACCTCGACCACGCCAAGCTCAGGCGCGCCGGACTCGACTATCACGAGTTCGCCGAGGTGCGCGTGCATGCCGACCTCGCTGCGTGCCTGCATGCATTGCACGCGCCGCGCGTGTTTGCGCTTTCGACGCGGGGCACAAACCGCTATGACCTGGCGCGGTTCGCCGTCGGCGACGCCTTCCTGTTCGGCGCGGAAACGCGCGGTCTGCCGCAGTCGGTGATCGACGCGACACCGGTGCAACAACGGTTGCGCTTGCCGATGCGGCCGGGCAACCGCAGCCTCAATCTTTCGAACGCGGTCGCGCTCGTGGTGTACGAAGCGTGGCGCCAGCTCGGGTTCGCCGGCGCCGCGGAGGGGACAGGGCCGTAGGAGCGACGCGAGTCGCTCCTACGGGAAGGCGCGCTACGCCCAGCGGGTCAGAACCGCAGCTCGCCCACGATCGACAGCACGTTCGCCTCGAGCGAGACTTCGTCGTCTTCCGGGCCGAAATAGTCGTAGGCGACGCCGACGCTGAACTGCTCGTTGAAGTCGTAACCGACGCTCACGCCGGCGTAGAAGTCGGTGTTGTCGACGTCTTGCCGCACCACGAGGAACGAGGTCGGGCTGGTCGAGCTCGGCACCACGGTGTCGGCGTCGCCTTCCCAGAAGAAGGCGCCCGCGCGCGCGCCGAGGTACCAGCCGTCGGCGAACGAAGTGCGGACGTTGCCGCCGAGGGTGAAGCCGCTGATGTCCGCCTCGAGGTCGAAATTGTTGTTCTCGCCCTCAAATCCGTCGAAGTCGACGTAGCCCGCCTCAAGGCCGAACACCCCCCACCGATAGCCGCCGTTGAACTGGAACGACGTGACTTCATCGTCGAAGTCGTTCGCGGTCGAACTCGCGGAGCCGAGACTGCCCTGCAGGAAGAATCCGTTGACGTCCTGTGCGGACGCGGTGGTTGCGGCCGTTGTGGCGCCGAGCACCAGGGCGAGCGCCAGCAGTTTGAGCTTCATCGTGTACTTCTCCAGTAGTTGCGTGGGGGATCGCCGCATGGCGAACGGGGATGAGATCGCCTGTGGCCACGAAAGTTCGGGGTCCGCGCAGCGCCGCCGCCGGACTGCTCGCGGTCGCGATGCGACCAGGGTGCGCGCCGTCGCTCCATTCGGGGCGCCGGGGCCGCCTCAGCGGAACATGCCCTCGGGATACTCGGGCTTCTGTTCGCGCGCGAGCAGCTCGCGCAACGCCGCGTGCGGCGTCATCTCGCCGGCCAGCACGCGCTGCACCTCGTGGGAAATGGGCAGCTCGATGGCATGGCGCCCGGCGAGGCGCATCACTTCATTGGCGGTCTGCACCGATTCGACCACCTGGCCGATCTCGGCGATCGCATCCGCGAGCGCGACGCCCCGCCCCAGCGCAAGCCCCAGCCTGCGATTGCGCGACAGGTCACCGGTGCAGGTGAGCACGAGGTCGCCGACGCCGGCGAGACCCATGATGGTTTCCGCCCGCCCGCCGATCGCCATGGTCAGCCGCAGCATCTCGTTGATGCCGCGCGTGATGATGCCGGCACGCGCGTTGAGGCCGAGCTGCATGCCGTCGGCGACGCCGGTCGCCACGGCGAGGACGTTCTTCATCGCGCCGCCGAGCTCGGCGCCGATCATGTCAGTGCCGGTGTAGGCGCGGAACGCGGGTGCGTGCAGCATGTGCGCCACCTGCTCCGCGAACCCGGCGATCTCGGAATGCACGGTTACCGCCGTGGGAAGGCCCGCGGCGACCTCCTTCGCGAACGAGGGCCCGGTCACGACGGCGAGCGCAACCTCGTGACCGAGACAACGCTCCGCCACTTCGTGCAGGAAGCGACCGGAGCCCGGCTCGAACCCCTTGGTGGCCCAGGCGACGCCGAGGCGTGGGCGCGGCAACGGCGCCATCGACTCCACCAGCTCGGCGAAGGCATGGCTCGGGGTGACGATGAGCGCCACGTCGCAGCCGCCGATCGCCGCAGCGAGGTCGTCGGTGACCCTGAGTGCGTCGGGCAATGTCGCGTCGGGCAGATAACGCGCGTTGCGGCGCGTTTCGCGCATGTTCGCGATCTGCGCCCGGTCGCGCCCCCACAGCGTGGTGGGCGCGCCATTCCGCGCCAGCAGCATCGCCAGCGCGGTGCCCCACGAGCCCGCACCCAGCACCGCGACAGAATAAGGGGTCAGAGTCATTTTTTCCGGATGCCCGAGGTCAACTTCGATCTTCCCGCAAAAAAATGACTCTGACCCCTTCTCCGTTACGCGGTCGCGATGGGCTGCTCGGCGGCGGTGGCCTGCTGGCGCTGCACCTGGTCGGCGTAGATCTGCTCGAAGTTGATCGGCTGCAGCTGGAAGGGCGGGAAGCCGCCATCCATGATCATGTTGGCAACGGCCTGGCGCGCGTACGGGAACAGGGTGTGCGGGCAGAACGTGCCCAGCACGGCCTGCAGGTCGCTGGCCTGGAAACCGGTCAGCCCGAAAATGCCCGCTTGCTGCACCTCCGCGAGGTACGCGGTCTTGTCGGCGAGCTTGCAGGTGACGGTCACCGTCAACACGACTTCAAACACATCCGGGCCGATGGCCGCGGTGCGCTGGCCGAGGTTCAACTGGATCTGGGGCTGGCCCTGGTCCTGGAAAATCTGCGGGGCGGAAGGCGCTTCGAACGAGGCGTCCTTGATGTAGATCTTCTGCACGTTGACCTGCGCCAGCGCCTGCGTGGATTGGTCCGCGCCGTTCACGAGCGCGCCGTTGGTGTTTTCGTCAGCCATTTGAATCTCCGGAAACAAGGACCAGGGCGGGAAAAAGAGCGGAAGTATCCCACGCCCCGACCACAGGGGCGAGCGCCCCTGGACGGACTACCGCTTGTCGCGGGTCACCGGCAGGCTTGCGGCGCGCCATGCGGCCAGCCCGCCGTCGAGCCAGCTCACCTCCGTAAACCCGGCCTTGGCCAGTCGTGCACAGGCGGTTGCGGACGTCTGGCCGTTCGCGCAGTACACGGCGACCGGCAGCTCGCGGACTTTCACCAGGTCCTTGTTTTCAGGATCGAACTGGCTGAGCGGGACGTGGCGTGCCCCGACGATGTGGCCCGCGTCGAAGTCCTTCTGGCTGCTCATGTCGATCAGCAGCGGCGACTGGCGGTTGATGAGGTGGGTAAGGGCCTGCGGCGTCAACGCCTTGTACTTGCGCGACAGGCGCGAGAACTCGTTGCTGATGAGGAACGCCAGCAGCGCGACGAACGTCGTCGCGAGGATCAAATGGTTGGCGAAGAAATCGGGAAGACGCTCGAAAAACATGGGGGAGCCAAAAACGCGGGCGCGAATTATGGCTCATAACCTGCGCAATCCTAGCGTGCGTCGAGGTCCGGCAGTCCCGAGACCAGCCACCAGCGCCCGGCTGCCATGTCGTAGCGCCACACCTGCACGTCGATCAGATTGCGCACGCCCTGCGTATTCACGTTGACCAGCTCCAGCGCGACGCGCTGCTGCACGCGGCCGGGCGCGAGGGTGACCGGCGGCGTATCGCGATATCCGACGATGCGGAACTGCTTCCAGCGTTCGAGCTCGAACGGGGTGACCGGACGCGCGGCAAGCGCTGCCGGATCGTGCAGCGCGAGCGCCTCCTCGAGGGTGCCCCAGCGCAGCGCCGAATGGTAGGCGAAGAATGAACGTTCGAGCGCCGCGGCGTCGCCGGCGGCGGGGTCGGTTGCGCAGCCTGCGCAAGCCAGCAGCAGGGCCGCCACCAGCCCCATCGCGCCTGTCCGCGTGCCTCGTTTCATGAATCGGATCCTCCCGTGCCGCTCCCGGCCCGCCGGCCCGCTGACGCGCCTTCCGCACGCAGCGCCACGAAGCGCGCCGACAGGCGCGCCGCGACGCCACCGCCGTCGGCCGTGACGTGGGCGGTCAGCGTGATCCGCGCCTTGCCGCGCGTGGCGAACATGTCGAGGAAACCGGACCATTCGTCATCGCCGAGCAGCTGCTGCGCTTCGACCACGATCTCGCCCCACACCGGCTCAAGGTAGTTGACCATCGAGTCCTGCACGAAAACTTCCGCGGCGTGGCCTGCCTCGCCGAGGCGCAGCGTGGCCAGTCCCCAGCAGGCCAGCGTCATCAGGCTGACCAGGCTGCCGCCGAACGCACAGCCCTTGTCGTTGACGTTGGGCGCCAACGGCGCGGCCAGGACCAGGCACTGGCCATCGTATTCGGAGACGCGCATCGCCATCTCCCGAGCCAGTGGAATGCCGGAGAGCAGGTGTCGTTCGAGCGAGCTGGTATCCGCGATCGGCTTCATCGCGGCAAGGTTCCCACAAGTGGCCTGGACGTGGGAGGCGCGCGGCGCACACGCGCTCGACGCCGCGGCCGGGCCGGGCCGGGCCGTGCACGGGCAGGACACCTGCCGGTTGCTAGCATCCGCGCATGCAAGCCCCTCGACCAGCGCACGCCCCGACCCCCTTGCACGGGTGGCAGGTGGGCCTGGTGGGTGCGGGCCGGGGTCGACCGGCATTGCGGCGCGCGGTCGTACGGGCCGGCGCAACCGTCCTCGACCTCCGGGCATTGAGCCTGCGACCGGCGCCCGATCCGGTGGCTGTCGCCGTGCAGTTGTCTGCATTGGCACATGCTGCGGCGTGGGTGTTCGTGAGTCCGGCGGCGGTGCGCTTCGCGTGGCAGGCAGCGCCGGAGCTGACACTGCCCCGCGGGACCCGGGTCTTCGCGGTGGGCCCCGGCACCGTCGCGGCATTGTCCCGCCGCGGCGTCGCGGCGTTGCATCCATCGCTGCGCCACGACAGCGAAGGCCTGCTGGCGCTGCCGGAACTGGCGGACATGCGCGGCGCCGTGGCCCTCGTCACGGCCCCCGGGGGCCGCAGCCTGATCGCCGATACCCTGCGCGGCCGCGGTCTCGAAGTGCACGGGATCGCGGCATACCGCCGCATGCCGGCGCGCTGGGACCGTCGCCATCGCGCGCGCCTTGATGATTTCCTGCGTGCACGGCCGCGCGCACTCTGGATCGCGACCAGCGGCGAGGCACTCGCCGCGCTGGCAGGACTCGCGGGCCCTGCGTTCGAAGCGCTGCTGGACGTGCCGCTGGTGGTGGGCAGCGCACGCTTGTCGGCAGTCGCAACCGCGCTGGGCTTGCGCGACGTGCACGCCGCGACAGGCACCACGCCGGCCGCGCTGGTCGAGGGAGCGCTGGGGATCGAACGCGGGTACGCGAACTCGATGCGCGGTGACGACGGGACGGAAAGTCCGTGACCGTCGCGTCGCCGACACCCTACGCGAACCTGTCGCCCGATGTGGTACTCGATGCCATCGAAGCGCTCGATCTCGAGGCGGATGGGCGCCTGCTCGCGCTCAACTCGTTCGAGAACCGGGTCTACCAGATCGGGCTCGACGGCGGCCGGTTCATCGTTGCCAAGTTCTACCGCCCGGGCCGCTGGACCGACGCGCAGATCGACGAGGAGCATGCGTTCGCGCTGGAACTGGCGGAAGCCGAGTTGCCGGTCGTCGCGCCGATGACCCTTGGCGGGCGCCAGCGCTTCACGCACGAGGGATTCCGCTACGCGCTGTATCCCCGGCGCGGCGGCCGCGCGCCGGAACTCGAGCAACCCGGGGTCGCGGCCTGGCTCGGCCGCCTGCTGGGACGCATGCATCTGATTGGTGCGCGCGACCGCTTCGCGGTCCGCGAGCGCCTCGATCTCGCGCACCTGCTCGAGGCACCATCGCGCGCGGTGCTGGCCAGTCCGCTGCTGCCCGCGCACGTCCGCGACCGCTACGCGCGCGCGCTCGAAGCCGCGGCGGAACTCCTGCGCGAACGCTATCGGCCCGACACGGTGCTGCGGCTGCATGGCGACTGCCATCCGGGCAACGTGCTCTGGACGGATTCGGGCCCGCACTTCGTCGACCTCGACGACGCACGCACCGGACCTGCGGTGCAGGACCTCTGGATGCTGATGACCGGCGCGGCCTCCCAGCGCGATGCGCTGCTCGAAGGCTATGGCCAGTTCCGCGACTTCGACTTCAGCGAACTCGATCTGATCGAGCCCTTGCGCCTGCTCCGCCAGGTGCACCACGCCGGCTGGATCGCGGCCCGCTGGGACGACCCGGCTTTTCCGCTTGCGTTCCCGTGGGCCGCACAGCCGACGTGGTGGGAAACGCACGTGGCGGACCTCGTCGAAGCCGTCGTCGGCTTGCGCGACGGATGATGCGGCGGGCCGGATCGCGCGGCCCTGCATCCATGGGGCTCGTGCCGTCGCGCCTCTCGGCGGAGTCAAGGCTCTAGGCCAATGGCCGCACAGTGGCGCTTGACCCTGCCACGCCTGCGACCCACCGTGTCAGGGTGTCATCGCCCTTCCGGATCGGACCCGACGCGACACTCCCGTGCAATCGAACCTCGCCCACAACCCCGATCCCGTGCGACCGCTGCGTTACCTGTGGCGCGTGCCGCTGTTGCTCCTGCACGTGCTGGTCGCGCTGCCGGTCACCGCGATGCTGTTGTTGCCGCCGTGGTCGGAATGGCGCGTCAGCACGCGCGAACGCGTACGCGAGATGGCGGTGCGCAACTGGCAGCGCCATCTCCTGCGCGTGTTCGGCATGCGCGTGGTCGCGCGCGGCGCGCCGGTGGAAGGGGCGGTGCTGATGGTCGCGAACCACTTCTCGTGGATCGAGATCACCCTCATGCACAGCCAGCGCACGCTGCACTTCGTCGCCAAGAGCGAGATAGCCGAATGGCCGCTGGTGGGGATGCTGGCCGCGCGCGCGGGCACCCTGTTCCATCGCCGCGGCAGTACCGAATCGCTTGGAAGCGTGCAGGAACAGATGGCAGCCGCGCTGCGCTCCGGCGCCGCGGTGGGCGTATTCCCCGAAGGCAGCGCAGGTCCCGCCGACGTGGTGCGCGTGTTCCATGCGCGGATCCTGCAACCGGCGGTCGCGACCGGCGCGCCGGTACAACCAGTGGCGTTGCGCTTCGTGCGCGGTGGCCGCCTCGCACTCGATATCGCGTTCCGCAAGGGC
>JBBRIE010000067.1:0-13194 GCA_038221545.1 Lysobacterales bacterium | reverse complement strand
GGAAGACATGATGCACAACATCATGCCGGGCAACCTGCCATCGATCGCCCTGGCGGAACGCCTCGGGTCGAGCTATCGCGGCCCGGTGCAACTGGCACCGCCGTTCGAGAGCGTCGACATCGGCGTCTGGGGCCAGACGCGCGGGCAATGGGTGGAACGACGCGCGCAGGAGTCCCGCCCGTGATTACCGTGCATGGCATGGGTGTGTCGGGCAATTGCCACAAGGTGCGCATGCTGCTCGAGTTCCTGCAGCAACCTTACGCATGGGTCGAGGTCGACAGTGCGCACGGCGCCACCCGTACGCCCGGATTCCTCGCGCTCAACCCGAACGGCAAGGTGCCGACCGTGGTGCTCGACGACGGCCGCGTGCTGACTGAATCGAACGCGATCCTCTACTACCTCGCGCAGGGGACCGCGTGGTTCGCCGGCGACGACTTCGAGCGCGCCCAGGCATTGGGCTGGATGTTCTTCGAGCAGTACAGCCACGAGCCATACGTCGCGGTCGCACGCTTCATCCGCGGCTGGACCGACGCTGCCAGCGAGCGTCGCGGCACGGAACTGGCGCGCTGCATCGAGCGCGGCAGCGCGGCACTCGCGGTGATGGAACGTCACCTCGAATCGCACGCATGGCTCTCGGGTCGCGGCAGCGGCATCGCGGATCTTGCGCTGTATGCGTATACGCATTGCGCGGGAGATGGCGGCTTCGAGCTGTCGCGCTATACGCGTATCCAGCGCTGGCTCGCCGCGGTCGAAGCATTACCGCACTTCGCCCCGATGCCGGCGGTTGCCACCGATGTTGCGGAACGGCTGCGCGTTTCGAAATAGCACCCAGGGACTCGTGCCGTTGCAGTAGCGTCGGAAGGCGCGATTGTGGGTCGGTTCGAACCTGATGTTCGCGCCTTGCGGCGCCTACAATTGTTTCGGGCGCACCTTCGGGTCCGCGCACCAAAGGGGACGAAAGAAATGGCGGCTGTGGTGAAACCCATTCCGGCGCGGATGCGTGGTGTCAATCGCGCCGAGATCTGCGACGTCAATTTCTCCGAATTCGTGCGCGAATGGTCGGGCCGTCCGGACGCGCGCCCGGCGCCGGATGAGCCGATCCTCGATGGCAGCGCCCTCGACGCCCGAGGTTTCGCGGAATTGCTTGAGTCGCAGCTGGTCTCCCGCCACCTCGACCTCATGGCGCGCGTGTTGCGCGTGCAGAACAAGGTCTTCTACACGATTGGATCGAGTGGCCATGAAGGCAACGCAATGGTCGCGCGGTTGACGCGCCACACCGACCCCGCGTTCCTGCACTACCGCAGCGGCGGTTTCATGGCGGAGCGTTTCCGCAAATTGCCCGGCATGGATCCGGTCATGGATTCGGCGCTGTCGTTCGCGGCCAGCCGCGACGACCCGGCCTCAGGCGGGCGCCACAAGGTCTGGGGCTCGAAGCCGTTGTGGGTATTGCCGCAGACGTCGACCATCGCCTCGCACCTGCCCAAGGCACTCGGCACTGCGATCGCCATCGAACAGGCGCGCCGCATCGGCCATGCGTCGCCGATTCCCGACGACAGCATCGCGATCTGTTCCTTCGGCGATGCGTCGAGCAATCACGCGACCGCGCAGACGGCGTTCAACACCGCGGCCTGGACGGCGTACCAGAAGCTGCCCGCGCCGGTGCTGTTCGTGTGCGAGGACAACGGTATCGGCATTTCGGTCAAGACCCCGGTCGACTGGATCGCGCGCAATTTCCGCCATCGCCCGGACCTCGACTACTTCTTCGCCGACGGGCTCGACCTGGCCGCCGGTTACGCCCAGGTACGCGATGCAGTCGAGCACTGTCGCCGCACGCGGCGGCCGACCTTCCTGCACCTGCGCACGACCCGGATCATGGGCCACGCCGGCACCGACTTCGAGATCGAGTGGCGAACCATCGAAGAGCTGTGCGCGGTGGAGGCGGGCGATCCGCTGTTGCGCAGCGCGGCCATCGCGCTCGAGTCCGGGCTCATGTCGAAGGAGCAACTGCTGGCGCTGTACGAACAGCTGCGCAATCGCTGCTTCGCCGCGGCGGAAGAGGCGGATAGCCGCCCGAAGCTCACGGACCTCGCGGAAGTCATCGCGCCGCTCGCCCCGTATTCGCCGCCCGCGGTCGCGGCGGAGGCGACGCGCGCCGGCTTCGGCGAGCGGCGGCTGGCGGTCTTCGGCGGCGAGGCGAAACTGCCGGAAAAGCAGCCACCCCGGCACCTTGCGATCCAGATCAACAATGCGCTGCACGACCTCATGGCGAAATATCCGGAGTCGCTGCTGTTCGGCGAGGACGTGGCGCAGAAGGGCGGCGTGTACACGGTCACGAAGGGACTGCACAAGACGTTCAGGAACGCACGGGTGTTCAACACGCTGCTCGACGAGACCATGATCCTCGGGCTCGCGCAGGGGTATGCAAACATCGGGCTGCTGCCGATCCCGGAGATCCAGTACCTCGCCTATTTCCACAACGCCTGCGACCAGCTGCGGGGCGAAGCGTCGTCTCTGCAGTTCTTCTCGAACGACCAGTACCGCAACGCGATGGTCATCCGCATCGCCGGTCTCGGCTACCAGCGCGGCTTCGGCGGGCACTTCCACAACGACAACTCGATCGCCGCGCTGCGCGACATCCCCGGACTAGTGCTCGGCTGCCCGAGCCGCGGCGATGACGCGGTGACCATGCTCCGGACGCTGGCCGCGCTGGCCAAAGTCGACGGCCGAGTCAGCGTGTTCCTTGAACCGATCGCCCTTTACATGGCCAAGGACCTTTACGAAGCAGGCGACGGCGGGTGGCTGACTGCTTACCCGCCGCTGAACCACGCCATGACGCTCGGGGAAGAGCGTGTGTACGAGGAGGATGCCCGCGACTGCGTCATCTTCAGCTACGGCAATGGCCTCCCGATGAGCCTCAAGGCCGCGCGGAAGATTGCGGCGATGCAGGGCTGGAAGGTTCGTGTCGTCGACCTTCGCTGGCTGGTGCCCCTGAACGCGCCGGCCATCGCGCGGCACGCCGGGGAATGCGATCGCGTCATCGTGGTCGACGAGGGCCGCCACAGCGCCGGGGTCGGCGAGGGCGTGATCACCGCGATCGTGGAAGGCGGGCATGGTGCCAAGCCGCTGCGGCGCGTGGTCGGGGTCGACACGTATACGCCGCTGGCGGGCGCCGCGTTCCTGGTGATTCCCGCCGAGGCCGATATCGTCGCGGCCGCGACGAGCCTGGCCAGCATCATCGCGTAGGCGGGCGCGCGGCGCCCTGCGGCGCCGCGCGCCCTGCGGCAAGGCCACGCAGTCCGTGTGAGCGGTACGGCCCCGGGCGCCTTTGTGTAGCTGCGACGCCAGCTAATGACCTATGATCGCACGCATGAGTGAAGTCCGCCCGATCACCATTCTGTTCGCGGATGTATCCGGCAGCACCAAGCTCTTCGAGACGCGCGGCGATCTGGAGGCGAGGCGGCTGATCTCGGCCGTGCTCGACGCGCTCGGCGGCGTGGCGGAAGGCCACGGCGGTCGCGTGGTCAAGACCATCGGCGACGAGGTCATGTGTACGTTCCCGTCCGCGCTCTCCGGCATGCTCGCGGCCTGCGACATGCAGAAACGCATGTCGCACGACGCCGAGTTCGTGGCGGAGCGGCTCGGCATCCGCATCGGCCTGCACCACGGCGACGCGATCATCGAGGAAGGCGGGGACGTGTTCGGCGATGCGGTCAATACCGCGGCGCGCATGGCGGCGCTCGCGAAACGCGAACAGATCGTCACCACCGAGACCACCGCCGCGGCTTCAGCCGCGGGCAACCTCAACACGCGTTCGCTGGGCGAGGCGCGGGTCAGCGGCAAGGTCCAGCCGATTCCCGTGGTCGACGTGGTGTGGCACGAGGACACCAGCAACGTCACGATGGTGCAGCGCGCGATCCGGATCGACGACTTCCAGAACGTCGCGGGCGCCAAACTCGTCCTGCGCTTCCGCGGGCGCGTCATCGAGTTGTCGCCGGCTTCACCGGCTCTGACGCTCGGGCGCGATCCGGCGAGCAGCCTGGTCGTCGACACCGAGTGGGTGTCGCGCAACCACGCGATCGTCGAGTACAAGCGCGGCTATTTCATGCTCGCCGACCGCAGCACCAACGGCACCTGGCTCAAGCTCGGCGAAGACGACGAGTTGCGCCTGCACCGCGACGAGATCCACCTGTTCAAATCGGGCTCGATCAGTCTCGGCCAGTCCGTGGTCAACCAGACCGCCGACGCCCTCTACTACCAGTGCGTGGGGTGAAAACGAGCGCTTGCGCGATGACCAACGTCATCGCGCGCTCGTTTTCACGCCCGGCCATGGATGGCCGGGCCGGACGCCCAGCCGCATGGACGCCTGCTTGCGAAAATTCTCCGAGCGCTTGCGCGATGACCAACGTCATCGCGCGCTTGTTTACAAATCCCGGGCAAAATGCCGAAGGCTGGAGCGAACTGGCGGGCGCTGGACGCGCAAAGTGGATCGTCAGACAGAGCTGCCACTCTGCTGATCGAGTCCCTGTCGCGCGCGACCGCACGCGTTTGGACACGCCCCCCGGTCGATCGTTCCGCAGCGGACCCGGCATCCTGTCCGCCAGGGTGAAAGCCGCCGTAACAGCCTTCCTGTGGCTGTCGTGCTGCGGGGTCGCAATGGCGCAGGAGCCCTCGGCCGTAGCCAAGCGGGAAATCTCTCACCTCTTCCACTACCTTGAGCAATCCGGCTGCGAGTTCCAGCGCAACGGCACGTGGCATGGTGCCGGCAAGGCTGCCGGGCACCTGAAAAAGAAGTACGTGTATCTGCTCGCGAAGGAGCTGGTTCCGACCACCGAAGCGTTCATCGAGCGCGCCGCGTCGAAGAGTAGCCTCACGGGCAGGACCTACCGCGTGCGCTGCGCAGGTAGTCCGGCGATGGAGAGCCGCGTATGGTTCGCCGCGGAACTCCTGCGGACGCGCAAGCCGCCCGGTTGATCCGACGGCGACGCGACAATCCGCCCGTACCGAACGCACGACGGGTCTCGGGAATCAGTGCGGGCCGTCCACTTCGGACGCATTGCGCACTTCGAGCACCCGCCGATCCATGACGTGCCGCCATAGCGGCGGCACCAGCGCCAGCAAGAACATCGCGGCATAGCCGGCCGGCAGCTGCGGAGAGTCGGCGTGGTGGCGAAGCGACTGGTAACGGCGTCGCGGGTGCGCATGATGGTCCGCGTGGCGCTGCAGTTGGAACAGCATCACGTTGGTCAGCAGGAAATTCGAATTCCACGAGTGCGCGTGCGTGATCCGCCCGAACCTTCCTTCGCCTGTGCGCTCGCGCGTGAGGCCGTAGTGCTCGACGTAGTTGATCACCTCGAGCGCACCAGCGGCGACGACCGCCTGGGCGATGAAGGCCAGCGCGGCGCCGACACCCAGCCAGAGCGCGACACCGATCGTCGCGGAGAGCGTGAGCGCGTGCCAGCCGAGCAGTTCCGCGCGCTCGCGCCGGGTGCCTGCGAGCCGCCACGCGCGTGCCGGATTCAACAGCAGCCCGCGGCCGACGAACGCGAACGACGATTCGCCGAGGCGCGCGGTAGAGGGATCCAGCGGCGTCGCGACATGCACGTGATGGCCGCGCAAGTGCTCGATCTTGAAGCCGGCATAACCGACGCTGGAGAGCAGCAGCCCACCGAGCGTGCGCTCCAGGCTGCCCGACTTGTGGATCAGTTCGTGCGCGACGTTGATGGCGAGCACGCCGCCCACCACGCCGAGCGACAGGATCCAGCCGAGCGAGCCTGCCCAATCGAACCCGGTGCGCTGCCAGTGCCAGAGGCTCCACGCGAGCAGTGCCCACTGCATCGGCACGCATGCCATGGTCAGCCAGCGATACGCGGGCGCCAGTTGCAGCGCTTCGTAATCATGGCCTGTGTCGGGCGGACTGCTGCTGTCCCTGCCGAGCGCCGCGTCGACGATCGGCAACACGACGAACAAGACGAACAGCGGCAACCAGGCGAACGCGTCGTGCAGTCCGGTGCGGCCGCCCAGCCAGGCCGCGAGCGGCAGCAGGGCGGGTGGCACGTAGGCGAGGAAGTAAAGATGCGGTCGGTGCGCGGTCATGCGGGGGAGTCTACGCCCGCGCCGCGGTTCCGATAAGCACCGGCTCGCGCTCGAGCGTCACCGCGAAGGCCTCGTGCACCGCGCGCTCGACGCGTGCCTGGAGAGCAAGCACGTCCGCGGCGGTCGCAGCGCCGTGATTGACCACGACCAGCGCGTGGCGCGGCGAGATGGCCGCGTCGCCGGCGCACGCACCCTTGAGGCCGCAGGCCTCGATCATCCACGCCGCACTCAACTTCGCCTGGCCATCGGCGAGCGGATAGATCGGCATTTCCGGCCAGCGCTCGCGCAGCGCGGTGGCGGCGACCAGCGGAACGGCGGGATTCTTGAAGAAGCTGCCGGCGTTCGGACTGATGGCGGGATCCGGCAACTTGCGGCTGCGGATCCTGCGCACCGCGTCGGCGACGTGCTGCGCATCGCGAGCCGCATTCTGCACGTCACCGAGTTCGTCGGCGAGTCCCGTGTAGCCGAGGCGGGGACTGAACGCGCGTTCCAGGCGCAATCCGATGCGCGTGACCAGCCACGCGCCGGCCTCGCGCTTGAAGCGGCTGTCGCGATAACCGAAGCCACACTCCGCCGCAGGGATCTCACGCAACCGCATTCCGTCGAGGTCGTAGGCTTCGACGTGGTCGATCACCTGGGCAAGCTCGACGCCGTAGGCGCCGATGTTCTGGATCGGCGCTGCGCCTGCGAGGCCCGGGATGAGCGCGAGGTTCTCGATGCCATGGGCGCCCGCCGCGATGCAACGGTCCACGAGCGCATCCCATTCGAGGCCGGCGTCGGCCCGGACGAGGGCCGTGTGATCGTCGCGCGGCCGGGCTTCGAAGCCCTGTCCGAGCACACGGAACACCGGACCTTCCACGTCGCCTTGCAGGACCACGTTGCTGCCGCCTCCGAGCACCGCGCGCGGACGCCCGAAGGCCTGGAATGCGTCTGGCAGCGCCGCGAGATCCAGAACCTCGACCAGCAGGTCGGTGCGCGCCGGCAGGCGCAGCGCATTGAACGTGGCCAAGTCGACGTCGCGCGTGACGCGGATCCACGGGTGGCCGGTGCCCGGCGTACTCATGCGCGCAGGGCGTCCACGCATTCGGCGATCAGCCCGGGTCCGCGATAGACGAACCCGGTGTAGAACTGCAGCAGCGTCGCGCCGGATGCGCGCTTGCTGCGCGCTGCGTCCGTGCCGTCGATGCCGCCGACGCCCACCATGTCGATGGTCGAATCGAGTCGAGCGCGGAATTCCGCGAGTACCCGGTTCGAACGACCGAGTAGCGGCTTGCCGGACAGCCCGCCGGCCTCGGCGGCGCGCGGATGCGTGGTGACGGTGGCGCGATCGACTGTGGTATTGGTGGCGATGACGCCGTCAATGCGCGCGCGATTGAAGGCCGCGGCCATCGCCTCGATGTCCGCCTCCTCGAGATCGGGCGCGATCTTGACCAGCAGCGGTACCCGCCGAGCGTGCTGTCCCGACAGTTTCTCGCGCGATTCCATCAGACCATCGAGCAACGCAGTGAGGGCGTCGCCTCCCTGCAGCGCTCGCAGGCCCTGGGTGTTCGGAGAGGAAATGTTGACCGTCACGTAGTCGGCGTGCGGATACACGCGCTCGAGGCAATGAAGGTAGTCGTCGAGCGCACGCTCGTTGGGAGTGGTGGCGTTCCTGCCGATATTGATGCCCAGCGGAACCTCGCGCTTTGCGCGGCCGACGTGGCGGACCAACGCGTCGACGCCCTGATTGTTGAAGCCGAGGCGATTGATGACCGCGCCGTGTTCCGGCAGCCGCCACATGCGCGGTTTCGGATTGCCGGCCTGCGGCTTGGGTGTCGTGGTGCCGACTTCGATGAAACCGAAACCGAGCGACGCCAGCGCCTCGACGTGGGCGCCGTTCTTGTCGAGCCCCGCGGCAAGGCCGACCGGGTTGGGGAAGTCGATGCCGAAGGCGCGCGTCGGCAATGGGGGTGGCCGGCGCGCGAACAGCGGGTTGAGCCCGGTTCGATACGCCGCCTCGAGCGCGCGCAGCCCGAGCCCGTGCGCCGTTTCGGCGTCGAGCGCGAACAGGAACGGGCGGGCGAGGGAGTACATGGCGCTCCGAACAGGCAGTCGTTTGATCGTGCGGGGCGATCGCAGGAGCGACACCAGCCGCGACCGTGGAGCCGCCGGTCGCGACTACCGTCGCTCTTGCAGGAATCCGCCGAGGGAAATCCGGGTGCTAGGGCAGGTCGAAGCTGATGCCCTGCGCGAGCGGCAATGCGTCGGAGTAGTTGATGGTGTTGGTCTGCCGGCGCATGTAGACCTTCCACGCATCGGAACCCGACTCGCGGCCACCGCCGGTTTCCTTCTCGCCACCGAACGCGCCGCCGATCTCCGCGCCGGAGGTGCCGATATTGACATTGGCGATGCCGCAGTCCGAACCGCTCGAGGCGAGGAACGCTTCCGACGCCTTGACGCTCTGCGTGAAGATCGCCGAACTCAACCCCTGCGGAACGGCGTTGTGCGCGGCGAGTGCTTCATCGAGGGTGCTGAAACGCATCGCGTACAGGATAGGCGCGAAAGTCTCGGTCTGTACTACGGCGTCGGAGTTCTTGAGGCCCGAAACGAGCGTGGGCTCGACGAAATTGCCCTCGCGATCGATCACCGTGCCGCCGGCCTCGACCTTGCCGCCCGCCTGCCTGGCTTTTTCAACCGCGGCGCTGAAACGGGAAACGGCATCCGAGTCGATGAGCGGACCCATGAGCATGCCAGCCTCGTTCGGGTCTCCGATCTTGCGCGAGACCTGCGCGTACGCCGTGACCAGGCGCTTCACCACTTCGTCGAATATCCTGTCGTGAATGAATACGCGGCGTGTCGATGTACAGCGTTGTCCCGCCGTGCCGCAGGCACCGAACACGATCGCGGGGATAGCGAGTTTGAGGTCCGCGGTATCGTCGACGATGATCGCGTTGTTGCCTCCCAGCTCGAGCAGGCAGCGCCCGAGACGCTGGGCCACGCGCTCGCCCACCTGGCGACCGACCTTGGTCGAGCCTGTGAAGCTGATGAGCGGTACACGAGGGTCGTCGACGAACTTCTGCGCAAGCTCCGTGCCCGCGTCGTTGAACAGGAAGAAGATGTCCGGGAAGCCGCCAGCCTCGAGGGCCTCGTTGCAGATGCGCAGCGCCGCAATCGCGGAGAGCGGCGTTTTTGGCGAAGGCTTCCAGATCGTCACGTCGCCGCAAACGGCCGCCAGGAACGCGTTCCATGCCCACACCGCGACCGGGAAATTGAAGGCGCTGATCACGCCGACGAGGCCGAGCGGGTGGTACTGCTCGTACATTCGATGGCCGGGTCGCTCCGAGTGCATCGTGAGGCCGTACAGCTGCCGCGACAGGCCCACGGCGAAATCGCCGATGTCGATCATTTCCTGCACTTCGCCGTCGCCCTCGGAGCGGACCTTGCCCATTTCCAGCGCGACCAGCGCGCCTAGTTCGCCCTTGCGCGCGCGCAGCGCGTTGGCGCAGAGGCGGATCGCCTCGCCGCGGCGGGGCGCCGGCGTCACGCGCCATTCCTTCTGGACTTCGAGCGCGCGCTGGATCATCGCCTCGTAGTCGGACTCGCTGGAAGCGTGCACCTGGCCGAGCACCGCGCCCGTCGCCGGGTTGATCGGCTCGAGCGTGCCCGCGTCGGTGGTCTTCGACCAGCGCTTGTTGCCAAGGAATGTGCCGGGCTGCGCGGCGGTGAGGTCAAGCGCCTTGAGGACGGGGTGCGACATGGAAACTCCTGGAAACTGGAAAGGAACCTGCGGAAACTCTGTGGCGGGTGCGCCGTGCGCACGGTAGTGGCGACCCCGACAGGAGTTGAACCTGTGACCTCGCCCTTAGGAGGGGCGCGCTCTATCCAGCTGAGCTACGGGGCCTTGCAGCCCGCCATTATCGCAGACCCCGCCGACGCGTTTGCATTGACAGCCTCTTGCGCACCCGATGTGCGACGCTTGGCGGCGAGATCATCGAACGGATCGCCCCTTGAATCGTCTGCTTCCAGGATCCTGCACGGCTCTTGCGCTGTGCGCATTCGCGCTGGCCATGCCGCTCGCGCTCGCCCGATCGCCCGGGCAACGCGCGCCCGCGCCGCTGGGCACGGTGGTGGTGACGGCGACGCGGGCAGCCGACGATGCCCTTACCGTTCCCGCCGCGGTGGACCGGGTCGACGCCAGGGACATCCGGCGTGCGCGACCTCGTGTCAATGTTTCGGAGGCACTGCAGCGGGTTCCGGGGGTCGTGGCACGCGACCGGCAGAACCAGGCGCAGGACGTGCAGATCTCGATCCGCGGGTTCGGAGCGCGCGCGACCTTCGGCGTACGCGGCGTGCGCCTCTATACCGACGGTGTGCCGGCGACCATGCCCGACGGGCAAGGCCAGGTTTCACACTTCGCGCTTGGCCAGGCCGACTCGATCGAAGTCCTGCGCGGCCCGTTCTCGGCGTTGTACGGCAATTCCTCGGGCGGCGTCATTCAGGTATTCAGCGCGTTGCCTCCGGTGCGGCCGGAATCAACCTCCAGCGTCAGCGCCGGTAGCGACCGCGCCTGGCGCGCCGTGCTGGGCACGGCAGGACCCTGGCGCAATGCCCTGGGCGGTTATCGCGTGAGCGCCTCGCGCTTTTCGACCGATGGTTTTCGTGACCACAGCGCAGCTCGGCGCGATACCGCGCAGGCCTTCCTGACGGGCGAAGCTGCAGGCGGCGAATGGCGCGTGGTGGCCAACGGGGTGGACCTCGTGGCGGACGACCCGCAGGGATTGTCGTTGGCGGACCTCGCAGCCAATCGTCGCGCGGCGAGCTCCGGCGCGCTCGCATTCGACACGCGCAAGACCGTGCGACAGCAACAGCTCGGAGGCACCTACACGCGCGGGTTGGGCGATTCGCTCGGCATGACCATCACAGCCCATGGCGGTGGCCGGGAGACGGTGCAGTTCCTTTCGGTGCCCGTGGCGGCGCAGCGCAGTCCGCTGAGCGGTGGGGGCGTCATCGACCTCGATCGTGACTACGCAGGCATCGATCTGCGGGTGCGCGGTGACTACACGTGGTTGGCGCGGCCATTGTCGCTGACCGCCGGGATCGAGGTGCAGGAATCGACGGAAAATCGCCTGGGACTCGAGAATTTCATCGGTACCGTTCTCGGCGTGCGCGGCGCCCTGCGCCGCGACGAACGCAACCGCGTGCGCGGCAGCGACCAGTACCTGCAGATGGACTGGCAACCGGCACCGCGCTGGCGCGTGCTCGCGGGCATGCGCCGCAGCGCAGTCGATTTCCAGTCGCGCGATCGCTACGTCGTCGGGGCCAATCCCGACGACAGCGGCGGCATCCGCTACGCGGAGGTGACTCCGGTGGTGGGCGTGCTGTTCCGGGCGACGCCCTCGGTGAGCTTCTACGCGAACGCGGGTGAGGGATTCGAAACCCCTACCTTCAACGAACTCGCCTATCGCAGCGACGGCAGCAGCGGCCTCAACACGCAGCTGCGCGCGGCGCGCAGCGACAACGCCGAAGTCGGCGTGCGCGCACGCGGCACGCGGCACGCGCTCGACGTGACGCTGTTCCGCAGCCGCACCGACGGCGAACTTGCGGTCGCCAGCAACAGCGGTGGGCGCAGCACCTTCGCCAACGCCGGCGAATCGCGCCGGCAAGGGTTGGAGCTCTCGTGGTCGGGTGAGTTCGCGCCGAGCTGGCGCTATGCGCTCGCGTACACCGCGCTGGATGCCACGTACCGCGACGATTTCAGCGTGTGCACGAGCACGCCCTGTACCCGACCGGATGCGCTGGTGCGCGCCGGCTCGCGGATCCCGGGAATCGCGCGGCACTCCGGATTCGCCGAACTGGTCTTCTTGCCGAACGCGCGCTTCGATGTCGCGCTGGGCGGGCGCTTCAGCGGCCGTGTCCTCGCCGACGACCGGAACACCGCATCTGCGCCGGGCTTCGCGAGCTTCGATCTCGGCGCGACGCGACGGTGGAGAATCGGCGAACTCGAACTGGAAGCCTTCGGACGCGTCGACAACCTGCTCGATCGCGACATCATCGGTTCGGTCATCGTCAACGAGTCCAACGCGCGCTACTTCGAGCCGAGCCCTGGTCGCAACTGGTTGCTTGGCGTCGACGCGACGCTGGCGTTCGACTGACCCATCTGGCTGCGTTCGACCTCGCCCTGATCGAGTTCGCGGCATCCGATCCTCTGGCGCGTGCCGATCCGCCACGAAACCTGCGATGTGGCATGTGGCAGACGCGGCTTCGGATCAGCTGGACTTTCCAGCGGAGGTTCCGGCCCTCGGGCCTGCACACGGGGAACTTGCCTGGACCCCGGCACGCAGCCGGTTGGTGGAGCGGAAGGGGATCGAACCCTCGACCTCTGCATTGCGAACGCAGCGCTCTCCCAGCTGAGCTACCGCCCCACGATGGTCCGTCTACGGCGCCGGCGGTTCGCCGGGCCGCGGATGATAGCCGAAGCTTCGGCGCGTCTCCACCGGTTCGATCAGGCCGTCGTCCCGGCATCCGGCGCGCCGGCAACGCTCGCGTCCGTACTCGCGGCGATCAGGTCGCCCAGCACCTGCGCGCGCCAACCCTGCAACTCGTCGAGCGCGTGTCCTGCCACCGCCGCCTCCAGCAAACGGCGCGATGCGAGGACCGGCGCGGGCAGATCAAGTTCGATCGCGCGCCTGGCGACGGCGTCGCGCAGGGCCAGAGTACGCCTTTCGGTGGCGCGATCGGGCGGGGGCGGCGCAACCTGCAGTGCGTCGTGCTCCACACCCGAAACCGGGGTCACCAGCAGTTCGGCCAGTGCGCCGTGTTCGCTGCGCGGACACGCCCGCAGGCCGCGCACGGCGGCGCCGACGTTCTCAGCTGTCCATGACGTCGCGATCGCCAACGCGACGATGACGGAATCGTCGAGGATCCAGGGCCGCGGCTTGTCCAGCCGGTGCGCCGTATCCTCGCGCCACGACAGCAGGCGACGCATGCGTACCTGCGCGTCGGGCCCGTGGCGCGACGCGCCTGGCAATCGCCAGTGCGCGTCGGCTCCGACGGGGGAGCGCAACGTGCTGCCGGACAGCATTCGCCGGCATTCCTCCTCGCACCAGGTCAGCCGGCCGGCGG
>JBBRIE010000066.1:0-13324 GCA_038221545.1 Lysobacterales bacterium | reverse complement strand
GCGGCAATCCGCGAGGTCTTCGGTGCGCATGCCGATCGCGTGCCGGTGAGTTCCACCAAGTCGATGCACGGACACCTGCTCGGCGCCGCGGGAGCCGTGGAACTGGTGGCGACGGTGCTCGCCCTGCGGTCGGGAACGGCGCCGCCCACACTCAACCTGCGGGTCGCCGATCCCGAGTGCGACCTCGACTACGTGCCGCGGGTCGCGCGGACCGGCCTGGACATCCGCGCGGCCATGAGCCATTCGTTCGCGTTCGGCGGTACCAACGCGGTGCTCATCGTGCGCGCTGTGGACTCCGCCGCCTAGTCGTGCGGCGAGGAGTCGCCGCCCGTCGTCCTAGGGCTCGCGCCCCATTGCGTGCAGGTCCGCGTGCACGTCGCCCGCGTGCGCGAACACGGTGTTGCGGCCGGCGTTCTTGGCGCGATAAAGCGCGTGGTCGGCCGCCGCGATGAGCGCGGACGAAAGCTGGCCCGTGCGCGGGCGCGTGCTGGCGACGCCGATCGAAATGGTGACCACGTTGCCGCAGGCCGCGCGCTCGTGCCGGAGTGCCGCGGATTCGACCCGCGCGCGCAGGTCGTCGGCCACGCCGCGCGCGGCGTCGATGGCGAAGTCGGGCAGCAGCACCAGGAACTCCTCGCCGCCCATGCGCGCGACCACCTGGCGGGGCCCGCGGACGGCGTGCGCGAGCAATTCGACCACGGCCTTGAGGCATTCGTCGCCCGCGCCGTGACCGTAGTGGTCGTTGTATGCCTTGAAGGAATCGAGGTCGATCATCAGCGCCGAGACGGGCTGGCCTTTGTCGATCGCGCGCTGCCATTCCGATTCGAGCGCCTCCGTCGCGCCCCGCCGGTTCCACGCGCCGGTCAGCGCGTCGGTCTTCGACAGCCGGACCAGCTCCGCGTTGGAGTGCGCGAGCGCCTGCGTGCGCGCGTCCACCAGCCGCACCAGTTCGGCCTGGCGCGCGTGGTGTCGCAGCGACCATGCGCGCAACACCACCGCCAGCACGCCGAGCGCAGCAAGAGCCGCGAGCAGCCTGAAGGCATCCGTCTCCACCCACTGCGCGTCGCGGGTGAAGCGCAGCGTCGCACCCTCGCGGTTCCAGACCCCGTCGCTGTTGCTCGCGATCACCTGGAACGCGTAATCGCCCGGCGGCAGGTTGGTGAAATACGCGGTGCGACGCGTACCCGCGTCGATCCATGCGTCGTTGAATCCCTCGAGGCGATACTTGAACGCCACCGCATCCGGATTGACGAAGCTGAGTGCGGTGTAGTGGATTTCCAGTTGCTTGTGACCTGGTGCGAGCGCATTGGCCCGCGTCAGCGGCACGTTGCGGTCGTCGACGACGAACGCCTCGATGCGCACCGGCGGCGGCAGCGGATTGCCACGTGCGTTGGCGGGATCGAACACCGCGATGCCGGCCAACGTCGGAAACCACAGGCGGCCGTCGCGGCTGCGCGCGCCCGAGGGTTGCGAGCCGCCGTGGCATTCGGGGCTCGCCATGCCGTCGCTGCTGCCGTAGCGAGTCGACACGACGCTGCGCGCGCGACTGGCAGCGGCGGCCTCGAGGTCGGCCAGCGGCACGTGGAACACGCCACGGTTGCTCGCCATCCAGAGGCGCCCGCCGCGATCGTCGAGGATCTGCACGACCAGGTCGTCGTAGAGCCCCTGGTCGCTGGTCACGCAGCCGATCGTGTCGCCCTTGACCCGGCACAGCCCGCCGCCGTCGGTGCCCGCCCAGATCGCGCCATCGGCGCTTTCGTGCAGCGCGAACACCACGTTGCTGCCGAGCCCTTCGCGTGACGTCATGGCGCGAAAGCGCCCGCCGCGCAGACGGTTGAGGCCACCGCCGTTGGTCGCGATCCAGAGCGTGCCGTCGCGCGCCTCGAGCAACGCGGTGACGGGGTCGGCGCTGAGGCCGTCGCTGCGCCGCCATGTCCTGATCGCGTCGCCCTCGATGCGATTGAGTCCAATGTCGGTGCCCACCCACAGCGCGCCGTCGCGGGCAGGCAGGATCGCGCGCACGACATTGTTGGAGAGTCCCTGCGCGACACCGAGACGGCGGTCGATGCGCCCGTCCTGCAGCCGCACCAGTCCCGCGCCGTGCGTGCCGACCCAGATCGCGCCGTCGGCATCCTCGGCGAGCGAGAAGATGCGGGCGTCGAGCCCCGGCTGCACGACCCGGTTGACCCGGCCATCGCGGACCACGTTGAGCCCCTGGTCGGTGCCTATCCACATCGCACCGTCGCGCGCCTCGAGGACCACCCGGGCGTTGCCGGGACTCAAGCCCTCGCGGGTGGTGAAATTGACGACCCTGGCATCGCGCAGCCGGGTCACGCCGCCGCCGTTGCTGCCGACCCAGAGGCTGCCTTCGCGGTCCTCGAACAGGGCGACGCTGAGGTCGTTTGCGAGTCCGTTGGCAGTCGTCAGCGACGAGAGGACGCCGCCCGACGCGCGGCTGACGCCGCCCGAAGTGGCAAACCAGATGTTCGCGTCGCGATCCTCGAGGATGTCGGTGACCTGATTGCCGGCAAGGCCGTCGGCCTCGGTGTAGCGCGTCCAGCGGCCGTCGCGCAGCCGGCTGGCGCCGCCGCCATAGCTGCCGAACCACAGGTCGCCATCGCGGCTCTGCCGGATCGCCCGAACCTGGTCGCCGGCAAGCCCGCTGCGCGCGTCGAACCATTCGAACCGGCCGTCGCGGTGGCGTGCGACGCCCGCGCCGTCGGTGCCGATCCAGAGGTCGCCTGCGGTGTCGAATGCGAGCGCGAGGATGCGGTCGTTGCGCAGGCCCCAGGCGACGTTGAAGGAAGTCAGGACGCCGTCGCGGAAGTGGTCGAGACCCGCGCTGGTGCCGATCCAGAGACTGCCGTCGGGATCTTCCGCGATGGTGCGCACCTGGTCGCTGCTGAGTCCCTCGGCCGTCGTCAGTGCGGTGAACACACCGTTGCGCAGGCGCGTCGCGCCGCCCACGAACGTTCCGATCCAGAGGTCGCCATTGCGCGTGACCGTCAGGCTCTGGATCGAGTTGTGCCGGAGCGCGGGCGTGTTGTGCTTGTCGAAAACGGTGAAGCGCACGCCATCGAAGCGCACCACGCCTTCCTGCGTGCCGAACCACAGGTAGCCATCGGGCGTCTGCGCGATCGCCTGCACGGAATTTTGCGGCAACCCGTCCGGCGTGCCGAGAATTTCGCTCGCGTACTGCGTAATCGCCCGCGACGGATCGAGCGCCCCGGTCGGCGCGGTCGACAGGCAGGCGAAGATCGCGCACCACACCGCAGCGGGAACTCGCATCGCGCGCATGCCGCTGGTCATCCATTCGCGTGTGCTCAGGCGCGCACCATACGGCAGTGCCGTGGCCCGGGCGAGCGGCCGCGCCGGCGAGCCCGGCCTGCGGCAGCGCGGTTCACCGTTCGATGGAAGTTGCCCTGCACGCGCGGGGCATCGACAGCTGTCGCGCGGCGCACGAGGTCGGGGAGGGTGGGGTCCAGCTGGAGCGGTCCCGCTAGGATGGCTGACCGCTTCGGCAACCGTATGGGTGATTCGTGATCCAGGCTGGTCGGGTGTTCCTGCCTGCACTGGTGCTCGCCGTCGGTGGCTGCGCCGTGCCGCACCCCGGTGTGAAGGCAGCCGCGGACTCCCCGTCCGATGCGTTTTTCGCCGGTCTCGAAGGCCTGTGTGGCAAAGCGTTCGCCGGGCGAGTGGTCATCGACACGCCGCCGTCCGAAGGCGAGGATCCGTTCGCGGGCAAACCGCTGGTCATGCACGTGCGCGAATGCGGCGCGGACGAGCTGCGCATCCCGTTCCACGTCGGTGTCGACCGTTCGCGGACGTGGGTCATCACGCGGGTCGGCGCGGGCCTCCGCCTCAAGCATGACCACCGGCACCAGGACGGCAGCGACGACGCGGTGACGATGTACGGCGGTGATACCAGCGCTCGCGGCAGCACGATGCGCCAGGAGTTCCCGGTCGACGGGGAATCGAAGGGGATGTTCCTGCGCGAAGGGCGTGCGGTCTCGGTATCCAACACCTGGGCCATCGAGCTGGACCCGGGCGCCACCTTCACGTACGAGCTGGCGCGGCCGGGTGGACGCCTGTTCCGGGTCGAGTTCGATCTGCGCAGTCCCGTCGCGCCGCCGCCTGCCCCATGGGGCGACGACTGATACGGCTACTCGGAGCCCCGTTGCCCCAGGTCGCCGCGCCGATGTTCGCCGCGGTCGGGTTGTCCCGGTTCGGCGCGACCACCCCGTAGAGGCCATTGGCGAGCACGGTGATGCCGCTGCTGCCGATGACAAGGCTCGCCTGCCTGTGACGCTGCGGGTCGACTTTCCGGCGGAATGAAATGTGCTTGGAACACGGCTGAGAGTGCGTTGCAGGATCAGCAGAACCCTGAACACCAGCTTGCGGCAACGGCACCTGGCGTCGCAACCACCGCCGCGGCGCGCCAAATCGAGGTAGATTCGCCCCGGGATTGAATAAGGGAGTGCCGTCATGCGTCTCATGCAACTGGGTTGGATACTGATTCTTTCGCTGGTCGCTGCCGCCGCGCAGGCTTACGACGCGCGCTGGCCCGACTACAACGTGGTCATGGCCGATCGCGGCAACGCGGGCGCGGCGACCTACTTCCAGGGGTTCGAGTCGCCCTGCTTCAATCCGCCCTACGCGCCGGCGCCTGGCGAGAACGACTGGATCCGGTTCTATTCCGAGATGACGCGCGTCGGCACCGGTACCGGCGGCATCGCCTCGCCCGGCGGTCGCAACCATGTCGAAGTGCGTCCGCCGCTGGCGGGCGCTCCCGCCGCGAACAGCGGGGCCTTCACGCGCCTCGGCGGCTACCGCAACACGTTTGGCGGCGGTTTCAGGACCGGGATCGAGGTCTATATCGACCTCTCCGATCCGCGCGTGGCCTCTGGAATCAACGCCAACTACGGCTGGGACGTCACCACCGCCGTCAACGACACCGCCGGCAACCATCGCCGCGATTTCGTTTTCGCCACCGCCAGCAACACCAGCGGGCAGGTGCTCGTCGGGACCACGACCACCACCAACTTCGTGCCCACGGGCGACCTCGCCAGCCGGCCGCATTTCGTGGTGACCGGCAGCGGCTGGTACACGTTCGAGTGGGTGTTCCGCGACGCCGCCGGAACCCTCGCGGTCGACTTGAACCTGCGCAACAGCGCCGGCACGCTGTTGTTCACACGCACGATCAGCGACCCGGCCGACCTCATCGCGGCCATCGGCGGCAACCGCTACCAGTGGTTCACGTACGTGCAGAGCGCGCGGCTGCCGATCGACAACTCGCGGCTCAACAGCGGCATCGTCGAGCCCGTGTATGCATCGACGCCCGCGGCCGGATCCACCCTCAACCTCGGCACCACGTTCATCGGCGGCACCACGTCGTCGGTCCCGGTGAACCTGCAGAACAGTGGGGCGCTCCAACTCGAAGTATGCGGTTGCAACCTGTCGGGCCCGAACGCCGCGGATTTCACCGTCACCTCTTGCCCCACGCTCATCCAGCCGGGCGCCAACGCGACGCTCAACGTGTCCTGCACGCCGACCGCGGCGGGCCAACGCACCGCGACCTTGACCATCGTCACCAACGACAGCACGCGTGGCACCAATTTCACCTATGCGCTGGTGTGCAACGACATCGCCGGCCTCAACACGATCGCGGTACCCGTGCGAAGCCCCTGGGCATTGTTGCTGCTCGGCCTTTCACTGATGGGCGTCGGCGCGTTCGTGGTGCGCACCCGCAGCGGCTGACGCAGCGGCGCGTCAGGCGCCGGCGGCATGCAGCCGCCGGAACTGGCGCGTCGAGTCGAAGCCGGCCGCGGCAGCCGCTTTGCTGTCGGCGTCGCGCGGGTGCTCGGCGAGCGCGCAACGAAACCCGGGCTGTAGTCGCGAAACGAGACCCCGGTCGCCGCGCCCGCCGGGTCGCGCCGACGGGCTATGCTCGGCGCGCGAATCCCGGGCGATGGCGCAGGCCGACATGGGTGAGGTGACGGAGTTGCTGCAACTCGCGCGGGACGGCGACGCCTCGGCGTGGGACCGGGTGGTTGCGATCATCTACGACGACCTCAAGCGCATAGCGCGCGGCGTGCTGGCCGGTTCCGGCAGCATGACGCTCAACCCCACCAGCCTGGTCCACGACTGTTACCTGCGCCTCTCGAGGGGCGGTGCGGACAACGTGCTGAATCGGGAGCACTTCCTCGCACTGGCGGCGCGCGCGATGCGCCAGCTCATGCTCAACCACGCGCGCGATCGCATCGCGGCGAAGCGCGGCGGCGGCGCGGCGCACACGACGCTCGGCGATGTCGGTGCGCAGCCCGACCTCGAAGCCGATGCGCAGGCCGAGCAGTTGCTCGCGCTTGATGCCGCGCTCTCGCAACTGGGGGTCGACGACGAGCGCCTGGTGCGCGTGGTGGAATGCCGCATCTTCGGCGGCCTCAGCGAGGAAGAGACTGCCGCTGCACTGGATACTTCGCTGCGCTCCGTGCAAAGGCTGTTCGGCGAGGCGCGCACGCGTTTGACCCTGTTGCTGGCCGCCTGACCCCCGCCTCCAGGCATGATGACCGACCCGCGTTCTCCGCTGCACCTGCTCGAGCCCGGCGCGCTTCTGGGCGGCGCCCTGTTCGGCAGCCTGATCGACCAGGTCTCGCGCGGCGATCGACTGCCGCCGGGCACGCGGCTGGGCCCGTTCCGCGTCGAAGACGAACTCGGTCGCGGCGGCATGGGCGTGGTGTATCGCGCCGAGCGCGACGATGGCGAATATCGCCAGGCGGTCGCGATCAAGAGCCTGTCGTCCAGCGGCAGCGCGCAGGGCCTCGAGCTGTTCCGGCGCGAGCGCCAGGTGCTGGCCGAACTCAGGCATCCGCACATCGCGCGATTGCTCGACGGCGGCCACCACGCAGACGGTCGCCTCTGGTTTGCGATGGAGCTCATCGACGGCCAGCCCATCGACGCGCACGCGCACGCCGCGGCGCTACCGGTCGCCGCGCGACTCGCGCTCATGCGCCAGGTCATCGATGCGGTGGCGTTCGCGCACCAGCGGTTGCTGATCCATCGTGACATCAAGCCGGGCAACGTCCTGGTCGACGCCGACGGCAGCGTCAAGCTGCTCGACTTCGGCATCGCCGCACTGGTCGGCGACGTCGCGGCCGCGCGCGCATATTCGCCGGCGTGGGCGAGCCCCGAGCAGCGCGCGGACGAAGAGGTCGGTCCTGCCTCCGATCAGTTCCAGCTCGGCCTGCTGCTCGACGCGGTGTTGCGAACCGATGCGGCAGCGGAGTTGCGCGACAACGCCACGCTGGTGCGCGCAACCGCGGTGATCGGGGAAACGGGCCTTGCCGGCCACGCCGCAGGCATCAATAGCGCGCGCACGGTGGAACCGGCCCGATGGATCGCAATGCCTTCGTCGCGCCGCGCCGAGTTGGTCGCGATCGTCGCGCGCGCCACTGCGCGCGCCGCGGACACGCGCTATGGCTCGGTGGCCGAACTCGGCGCCGAGATCGATCGCTGGCTCGGTCTTCGCCCGGTTGCCGCCTACAGCGGCGGCATCGCCTACACCACTCGCTGCGGCGTACGTCGGCATCCGGTGATCGCCACGATCGCCGCGACCACGGTCATCGCAGTCGCTGCGCTGGTCGCCGGGTTCAACCTGCGTGTATCGCAGGAGCGCGACCTCGCACGCGTGGCCGCAGCCCGGGCGGAGCGGGAAGCTGCGACCGCACGGGCGATCAACCGCTTCCTCAACGAGGACCTGCTCGCGGCAGCGGACCCTTACGGCGCGAACCTCAAGGACGCGCCGATCGGCGACATCATCGAGCGTGCGGTGCCGCGCGTCGCCGACCGCCTGGGTAGCCAGCCGGCGGTCGCGGGTGAGGTCTACAGGACGCTCGGGGACATGCTTGGCAATCTCGGGCGCACGCAGCCGGCACGCGCGACGCTCGACCGCGCGGTCGAGCTGCTGACCCAGGCGCACGGACCGCTCGACGCGCGCGTGGTCGAAGCGCGGATCCTGCGCGCGGGAATCGAAGAGTTCGCGGCTGACTACACGACGTACGAACGGATGCTTGGCGCGATCCGCAAGCAGCTCGACGGCATCGATCCGCAAGACAGGCGGGTCATCGAGGTGGATCGCCGATTGGCATGGGCGGCTTTCGAGCTGGGCGCCTACGACCGCGCGGAACTCGCCTACCGCGACCTGCTCGCGCGCAGCGCGGGCAACCCCGTGGTCACCGAAGTCGACCTGGCGACCATGCACGGCGGGCTCAGCCTCGTGCTGTTGCGACTCAGGCGCTATCCGGAGGCGCACGCATCGGCGCACGCCGGACTCGCGATCCGGACGCGGGAGCTCGGGCCCGACGACCCGGGCACGCTGCAGTCGCAGCTGCATGTCGCCAACGCGCTGGTCGGACTCGAGCGTCTCGAGGAAGCCATTCCCGTGTATCGCAGGCTGGTCGAGGCGGCGTACCAGCGCTTCGGCCCGATGCATACGGAGTCGGTGGTGCTCGCGCACGAACTCGGCGCCGCACTGGTGCGCTCCGCCCATCCCGATGAGGCGATCCTGCATCTGGAACGCGCGGTGGCCGGCAAGGTGGAGGCGATGGGCCAGGACGCGGGCTCGACCACCAACTCGCTCGCGTGGCTCGGACTCGCCTACGTGCGCGCGGGAAGACTCGGAGACGCGGAGGCGGCGTTCGCACGCGCTCGTGCCTTCAAGCCCGCGACCGACTTCGATCGGCGCGCGTATGTGTCGCTGCTGCGCAACATTGGCGAATTGCGGCTTGCGCAAGGACGGCCCGCGGACGCGCTCGTCCGCTGCCGGCAGGGAGCGGCGATCGCGAAGGCCGACCTGGAGCCGTCGCATCCCCTGCGCGTCGGCGTCGAGGCCTGTATCGGCGTCGCTCTAGCGACATCCGGGCACGCAGCCGAAGGCCGGGAAATGCTCGCGGGCTTGCGCGGGCCACTGGGTGCGGCGGGTTCCCAGACCTCGGAATGGGCCGCAAAGGCCGCGGCGATACTCGACGAAGGCAGGCTCGAATAGGCCATCCGGCGGCTCGCCACTGGTCGAAGCCATCGCCGAACAGCCGCGCGCCGAACGGCGCGAAACGCACGCTGCCGGTGCCGCGACCGTCGGTGCCTGCCGCTCAGTTTTCGAATGCGGCCCCGCTGCGGCGCCGACGATCCACCTTGAGTTCGAACACGTCGGGCCGCGAGTAGTGCCCGGACGGATCGAAGTTCTGGCGCTCCTCGCGCACGCGCGCGAGGTCGAGTTCGGCAAGCAGCAGCACCTCCTCGCCGACGCGTGGCTCGACGAGCCATTCGCCATCCGGGCCGGCGATGCAGGAGCCGCCGTCGGCGCAGATCTCGGGCAGGCGCTCGCGCAGCAACTCCGCGTACGGTGCGTGCTCCGGAATATCGGCGCGACGCATCAGCCCGGACACGGACAGGACGAAGCTGCGGCCCTCGCGCGCCATGAAGCGCGTGATGTCTCCGGTGTTGCGCAGGCTGCCTGGCCAGAGCGCGACGTGCAGGTCCTCGCCCTGCGCGTACAGCGCGGAGCGCGCGAGCGGCATCCAGTTCTCCCAGCAGTTGAGTGCGCCGAGGCGGAAGCCGTCGAACAGGTGCGTGCGGAGCCCGACGCCGTCGCCAGACGACCACACCAGCCGCTCCTCGTGAGTCGGCACCAGCTTGCGGTGCACGCTGCGGATGTCGCCGGCGTCGTCGATCACCACCAGCGAACAGAACAGGCTGTGCCCGCGCGTGCGGTCGCGCTCGATGCAGCCGAGCACCACCCATGTCCGCGCGGCGCTCGCCTCGGCGCGGATCGGGGCCAGGTCGCCCCTCTCGATATCGACCGCCTGCGCCACATAGTGCGCGAACCATTCCTTCTGCAGCGAGGACTCGAACCGCGCGCCGTCGGTGTGTTGGACCCAGAACGGATAGCCGGGGACGAGGCCCTCGCCGAACGCGACCAGTCGCGCGCCCGAGCGCCCCGCCTCGGCGATGTGCTGGCCGACCTTCGCGAGCGTGGCATCGCGGTCGAGCCAGACCGGCGCAATCTGCGCCAGCGCAACCACGGAGCGACCGGATGTCATGGCTTCGGTACCGGCAACGGACAGGCCCCGTTATATCGCACAATGCGGGCATGGACTTCGCGGCCGCCCTCCACGTTTTCACGCTGCAACAGGCCTGGTTCCTGCTGATCCTGGCCGCCGCCCTGTACCTGTTCGTCAGCGAGCGGCTGCGCGTGGACGTCACCGCGATGCTCGCGTTGCTGGCGCTGGTGATCGCGGGCGTGCTGGATCCGCAGCAGGCGCTGTCGGGCTTTTCGAGCGAACCGGCCATCATCGTGGCCGCGGTCTTCATCATTTCCGGCGGACTCGCGGCGACCGGCATCACCGAGCACATCGGACAATGGATCGGGCGTGCATCCGGGCGCAGCGAGCCGCGCGCGATCGCGGTGGTGATGCCCGCCGTGGCCGCGATGGCGTCGTTCACCCACCACGTCATGGTCACCGCGATGATGTTGCCGATCATCACGCGCATGGCCAAGGGCAGTGGCCTGTCGGCCTCGAGGTTGCTCATGCCGATGTCGTTCGCGGCCTCGCTTGGCACCACGCTCACGCTGGTCAGCGCCCCGGCATTCCTGCTCGCCGACAATCTGCTCGAACGCAGCGGGGAGCAGGGCCTCGGCATCTTCTCGATCACTCCCATCGGCGTCGCGCTGGTGTCCATCGGCGTCGTGTACATCCTGCTGACGCGCTGGCTGCTGCCCAAGCACAGCGGGCGGTCCGGCGACGAGGAATACCTGCGCCTCGACCGGTACCGCACCGAGCTGCTCATCATCGAGGGATCGCGCTGGGCCACGCGGCCGCTGGCGGAACTCAAGAAGGCGCTCGGGGACAAGTTCCGCATGGTCGGCTGGTTGCGCGACGACGTGGAGCGGCCCGACCTCGTCGATACGAGCGTGCTCCTCAGCGGCGACGTGCTGCTGGTCGAGGCCTCGGCGGACGCGCTCGCGTCGCTGCTCGACGACGCCGGCCTCGCGCTCAACGCGATCCACCGGTTCGGCGGCAAGCCGGGCGAGCACGACCATTCGCAGCTGGTGCAGGCGGTGGTTGCGCCAGGCTCCGAATTCATCGGCCGCAGCATCCGTGAGCTCGACTTCTCCAAGCGCTTCAACGCGGTGATCGCCGGCCTGTGGCGGCGCGGCGAAGACATGGCCTTGCGTCTGGCCGATGCGCGCCTGCGCGAAGGCGACCTGCTGGTGCTCTCGGGCGAACCGGCCGACTTCGCCGATCTCGCGGCCCACCACGGCTTCCTCATGCTGGTGCCGTTCGCGGGCGAGGCCAGGCGCCGCGTGCGGGCGCCACTCGCGCTCGTCATCCTCGGCGTGACCGTGCTCGCCGCCGCAACCGAGTGGCTGCCCGCGCCGCTGGCGTTCCTGCTCGGCGCGGTGGCGATGGTCATCACGCGCTGCGTCGACATTGGTCAGGCCTATCGCGAGATAGACGTGCGCGTATTCGTGATGATCGCGGGCGTGATCCCGCTCGGCATCGCAATGCAGCAGACGGGTACCGCGCAGCTGCTCGCCAACGGCCTGCTCATGCTGGTGAGCAACTGGTCGCCGATGTCCATCCTGCTGGTCATGTTCGCGACTGCGGCGCTGCTCACGCAGGTGCTGTCCGACGCGGCGACGACGGTGCTGCTCGGCCCGGTCGCGATCGCGCTGGCGCAGGCACTGGGCCTGCCACCGACTCCCTTCGTGGTCTGTACCGCGCTCGGTGCCGTGGTCGCCTTCCTCACGCCGATCGGTCATCACGGCAATCTCCTGATCCTCGGGCCCGGTCAGTACCGTTTCGCGGATTTCCTCAAGATCGGCCTGCCGCTGACCGTGCTGATCGCCATCGTCTGCGCCTGGATGACGCGCTGGCTGTGGCTCGATGGGCCGTTGTGGCCGGCGCTCGGGGCCTGAGCCGGCTGGCGCGGGCCTCGCCGTGCCTCGGCGTGTGATGTTTCCCGCGCTGCTGCGAATCACGGTACTGACAACGGGATCCGGGGCACGCGGCAAATGCAAGCAATGGCAATCGGCATGATCGACGGCAGGCGCGAGGAGTTCCAGCGCCTGCTCGAGGCGCACCGGCGGATCGTGTTCAAGGTCGCCAACACTTACGCGCGCCTCCCTGACGACCGCGCCGAGCTTGCGCAGGAAATCGCGACGCAGCTCTGGCGCGCGTTTCCCGGCTATGACCCATCGCGATCGTTTTCGACCTGGATCTACCGCATCGCCTTGAACGTAGCGATCTCGTTCGTGCGCACGCAGGAGCAGCGCCGCCGCCACCTCGAGCCGCTCGACGACGCGCATGACGACATCGTCGGTTGCACCAACGTCAGCGCAGAGTCGGACCAGCAGGTACGCGCGCTCGAACGCTTCATCGCCGCGCAGGCGCCGCTCGACCGGGCCCTGCTGCTGCTCTATCTCGAGGATAAAAGCTACCGCGAGATCGCCGAGGTGCTCGGTATTTCAGAAACCAACGTGGCAACCAAGATCGGTCGCCTCAAGCAACGCATCCGCAACGACATCGCCGCCTGACGCGGCCCCGACGGAAAACCACGATGGACACGACCATGGAACTCGACGACTTCAAGCAGGCCTGGCAGACGCTGGATCGCCGCATGGAGCAGCAGCACGCCATGCAACTCAACCTCTTTCGCGAAACCAAGCTGTCCAGGATGCGCTCGGGCTTGCGCCTGATGCGCAGCGGACAGGTGCTGCAGATCATCTGCGGCGTCCTGCTGATGCTGGTCTTCGCACCGTTCTGGATCGAACATCGAATGGTGCCGCATCTCGCGCTCTACGGCCTGTTGCTGCACGCGTATGGACTCATGTTCGTGCTGTTCGCGGCACGCGACCTGGAACTCATCGGCCGCATCGACTACGCCGCGCCGGTGCTCGAGATCCAAAGGCAACTCGCAAGCCTGCGAGCCTGGCGCCTGCGCAGCGGATTTTGGTTCGGAGTCACCGGCTGCCTCATCTGGGTACCGCTGCTGCTGGTGATCGTGTACTGGCTCGGCGCGGACCTCTGGGTTCACAGACCCGACGTGGTCGGTTGGCTGGTCTTCAACGGCGTCGTCGCGGTGGCCGCTCTGTTCGGCATCATTGCGTGGCTGCGTCGCCCTTCTCTCGAAGGGCTGAGACGCTCGCTTGATACCGAGGCGGCGGGACGCAACATCCGCCGCGCCCAGGCCGCACTCGACGAGATCGCGAGGTTTGAGCGCGATTGAGCATTGCAGCCGGCGCGGGGCCAAACCCCGCGTCGGTGCT
>JBBRIE010000065.1:0-13688 GCA_038221545.1 Lysobacterales bacterium | reverse complement strand
GTGCGTGCGAGCCATCGTGTTGTCGCCGGTCAGCGCCAGGTATTCAACCAGGGCGAGCCGTGCATCGAGGTCGGCCGGCGCCCGGGTGACGGCCTGCTCGAGACTCGTGCGCTGGGCCGCCGCAGCATCTGCGCCGTCGGTACCAGGACCGGCACTCGGCCCGTCGAGTTCAAGCGCCAGCGGATCCGCGACCCTCGGCAAGGTGTCGCCGGCCAATGCTTCCGTCCGCTCGGCAGCGGCGGTGTTCCCTGCTCCGGCATATGCGGCGGACAGGCGACGGTAGAGGGCGTTGGCCTGCGGCTCGAGCTTGAGCGCGGCCTCGAACTTGTCGATCGCTGCCGTGAAATTGCTTTCGCGAAGCTCGATTTCTCCCAGCCGCGCCAGCGCCGGGGCAAGGTCCTGGCGCTTCGCAAGAATGCGCGCAAGCGTGGTCCGGGCAGCGGCCAGGCTGTTCCCGGCCATCTGTACATCGGCCAGCTGGTAGTGCGCCGGCAGGTAGTTCGGATCGAGGCTGATGGTTCGCGTGAAAGCCGCCGCGGCCGTCGTTGCATCGTCCTGGCGCAAGGCGGCCACGCCACGCAGGTACACGAAACGCGGATCGCTCGGCTGCGCCGCGACCGCATGGTCGAGCGCGACGTTGCCTGCCTCGGTCAGGCCGCTGCGCAGGTACAGAGCTCCCATTTGCAGGAATGCGATCGCGCGCACCTCGCCACCGAGGCCGCCGATGTTGCGGTCGAATTCGGATCGCAGTTCGCGCAATGCCGACTGCTGCGACTCCGGAAGTCCGGCGAGCGAAGGCTGCGGCAGCGGCGGCGGCGTCGTTTGCGCGATCACCGAAAGGCTGGCGGCCAATGCCAGGAGAAGTGCGCACGCGCGCACGGATTTGACGACGTTGATCAAGGGGAAGCATCCTCAGGAGTCGCGCCGGTAGACCCACGGCGTCGCGATGAGTTCATTGTAGCGGCGCATTGACGCCGCGTCGTGGAGCCAAGCTATGCTCCGCGGCAGTTCCATGCCGTAGCGCAAGGGCGCGCGGCGCTGCGCCTTGCCACGGCCGTCGCCGACGCAGGGGAGTCGAGCCCATGTCCCATCCGAACCAGTTCGACCTGCTGCGGCAGCGCAGGTTCGCGCCCTTCTTCGCGACGCAGGCGCTCGGTGCGTTCAACGACAACGTGTACCGGCAGGCGATCATCGGCCTGCTGTTCTGGCTCGGCGTCGACGCCGAGCAGCGCACGCTCTACACCAACCTCGCGCCCGCCCTTTTCATCCTGCCGTACTTCCGGTTCTCGGCGACCGCAGGGCAGATCGCGGAGAAGCTCGAGAAGTCGCGCCTCATCCGCATCACCACCGGCATGGAGATCGCGATCATGTCGATCGCGGGCGCCGGCTTCCTGTTGCAGGAGATGTCCATCCTGCTGGTCGCGCTGTTCCTGACCGGGGTGCAGTCGACGCTGTTCGGGCCGGTCAAGTATTCGATCCTGCCGTCGGTGCTCAAGCCCGAGGAACTGACCGGCGGCAACGGCCTGGTCGAGATGGGCACGTCGCTCTCCATCCTCATCGGCATGATCTTCGGCGGGCTCATCTTCAAGCTGGCGGGCGACCAGGGGCCGATCGTCGCCGCGACCGCGATCGTCGCGCTCGCGATCCTCGGCAACCTCGTCAGCCGCGCGATCCCGCGCGCGGAGGCGGGCGCTCCCGACCTCAGGATCACCTGGAACCCGATCCCCGAGTCGGTCGCCATCTGGAAGCTCACGCGCAAGCAGCGCGCCGTCGGCAATGCGGTGCTCGGCGTGTCGTGGTTCTGGTTCGTGGGCACCGTGCTGACGGCGCAGCTGCCGACCTACGCCGAGGTCAACCTCGGCGGCGCCGACACCACGCTGTACGTGTTCGCGCTGGCGCTGTTCTCGATCGGCGTCGGCATCGGTTCGCTGCTGTGCGAGAAGCTGTCGTCGCGCACGGTCGAGATCGGCCTCGTGCCGCTCGGCGCGTTCGGCATCACCGCTTTCCTGCTGGACCTCTACTGCGCGCGCAGCGGCGCCGCGCCGGTCGCGCAACTCGGGATCGATGCGTTCATGCGCCAGCCCGGGAGCGTCCGCATCGCCGTTGACCTTGTCGGCATCGGACTCTTCGCGGGTTTCTTCGTGGTGCCGCTGTTCGCCCTGATCCAGAGCCGCACGCCGCGGGACGAGATGGCGCGCGTGATCGCGGGCATGAACATCCAGAACGCCGCGTTCATCGTGCTGGCCGCGGTGCTCGGCATCGTCGTGCAGCGCTTCTTCGGCTGGACCATCCCGCAGGTGTTCCTCGCGCTAGGCGTCGCCAACGCGCTGGTGGCGTTGTGGATCTTCACGATCGTGCCGGAATTCCTGATGCGGTTCCTGAGCTGGGTACTGGTCAAGGTTCTCTATCGCCTGCGCGTCCAGGGAGTGGAGGAACACGTGCCGGACGAAGGCCCGGCGCTGATCGTGTGCAACCACGTGAGCTACATGGACGCGCTGATCGTCGCCGGTTGCATCCCGCGGCCAGTGCGCTTCGTCATGTACCACAAGATTTTCAGGATCCCGGTCATGCGCTGGATCTTCAAGACCGCCCGCGCGATTCCGATCGCACCGGCGAAAGAGGACGCGGCACTGATGGCACACGCGTTCGAGGAAATCCGCTCCACGCTCGCCGGTGGCGGGCTTGTCGGGATATTCCCCGAGGGCAAGTTGACGTCGGACGGTCAGATTGCCGGGTTCAAGCGCGGCATCGAGCGCATGCTAGAGATGGAGCCCGTGCCGGTGGTGCCGATGGCGCTGCGCGGGATGTGGACCAGCATGTGGAGCAAGCGCGACGGCCGCATGGGGCGGATGCGCGTGCCGCGCCGGATCCGCGCGGAAGTGGAGCTGATCGCCGGCCCGGCGGTGCCCGCGAACGAGGCGACGGCGGCGGAGCTCGAAGCACGGGTGCGCGCGTTGCGAGGCACTGCGGAATAGATCTTCTTTCATGTCCCTGCAAGCCGGGAGACGCAACAGCCGATCAGTCGACCAGGTCGCGGCCCGTGCGCTCGCGGTACCAGCAGCCGAGCAACCAGCGTGAGATGGACAGCGGGGGCGACAGCTTCAGCGTGCCCGTTTCGCGTTCGCGGTCGATGTCCGCCGGCGAAAACCAGCGTGCCTCGACGATTTCATCGCCGACTTCGATCGCGTCGTCCAGTGCCTGCGCGCGAAAGCCGATCATGAGGGACGACGGGAACGGCCACGGCTGCGACGCCTGGTACACCACCGCGCCCACGCGCACCCCCGATTCCTCGCGGACCTCGCGGCGGACCGTGTCTTCGAGCGTCTCGCCCAGTTCCACGAACCCTGCCAGCGTCGAGAACCGGTGCGCGCCCCACTCGGCCTGGCGGCCGAGCAGGGCGCGCCCCTGGTGTTCGACAAGGACGATGGCGGCGGCGTCGGTGCGCGGGAAATGCACGGCGCGGCACGCGACGTTGACGCACGATCCGCGATGCCCCGCCGCCATCAGCTCGACGGCGGCACCGCAGCTGCCGCAAAAGCGCGTACGCGACTGCCAATACAGCAAGGCGCGCGCGTATGCGGCGATTCCCGCCTCGTATGCCGACAAAGCGGCCGCGATGCTGCGGAGATCGCTCCAGGTTTCGACAGCAGGTCCAGGATCCGGAGTTGCGCACGCCTTCGCGAACAACGGCCGGCCGTCCTCAAAGCCGAGCAGGCTGGACCGCGTCAGGACTGCGGGATCGTCCGCGGCGTCCAGCGGCTCGCGCGCCAGCGTCTTGCCGTCGGGCGTGAGCAGCACGCGGCCATCGGCCGCGACGATCACCCGCAGGGAGCGCGGATCCTGGCGCAGCGCGGTCACCCAGTCGAGGTCCTCGCGACGCTCGCTGGCACGTTCGAACGTGCACGTCGCAAACGCGAACCCAGGGGCCGATCCGCGGCCGTTGCAGGGCGAGCCGGTCACTGCCATCGCTCCGGCGTGGCGAAGGCCGCGATTGCGTTCGTCACATCGTGAACGACGAGCCGCAGCCGCAGGTGGTCTTCGCGTTCGGGTTGCGCACCACGAACTGCGCGCCCGCGAGCGACTCCGAGTAATCGATTTCCGAGCCCTGGAGGTATTGCAGGCTGACGGGATCCACCAGCAGCGTCATGGTGCCTTGCGGGATCGCGAGATCGTCCTCGGCCTGCTCCTCGTCGAAACTGAAACCGTACTGGAAGCCCGAGCAGCCGCCGCCCGAGATGTACACGCGCAACTTGAGCGCCGCGTTGCCTTCGCTCGCGACCAGAGCCGCGACCTTGTGTCGCGCGGCCGCGCTCACCGCGATCGGCGGAGGACGGGATTGCGGCAGGTCGATCAGGGTTTCGGGCATGGTCCAGGGTTTCGTCAGGCTTGCACAGGCAGGGAATGCGGCAGGTGTTCGAGGCCGGGCAATGCGCGCTGTTCGTCGAGCCGGACCAGCCGGCCGTTGACCTGCGCGCCGGCCGCGACCTGCAGCATGCGGTAGTGGACGTCGCCGTCGACGCGGGCGTTGGCAGCGAGTTCGACTCGTTCGCTCGCGCAGAGGTCGCCCGTCACCTGCCCGTTGATAATCGCGCAGGCGACTTCCACCCGCCCTTCTATGCGGCCATTCTCGGTCAAGGTCAAGGTGCCGTCGCGCCCGCTCGCCACCACGCTGCCGCTGATATGGCCGTCCACGTGCAGCCCGCCTGCGAACTCGATGTCGCCGTGGATGCTCATGCGCGCCCCGATCAGCGACTCGACCGCTGCCGACCGGACCGGCGCCTTGCCGTTCTTGCTATTGCCAAACATCGGGATCCCCCCCTGCTTCAAGAGCTGCCTGCCACGCGAACGATTCCTCGATGGCCGAGCCGTCGTTGGCGCGCGCGCGCACAACGACACGATCGGGCTCGAAACCGGCGGGCAGGATCAGGCTGCTTTCGAGTTGCTGAAAGTACTTGAAGTCGTACACCAATGGTGTGGCCCCCGTCTCCTGTTGCAGTCGATCCCAGGGCAGTTCGGCCAGCTTGCCGCCACCTGCGCCGGAAACGCGCAGGGTCACCGAGCCGCGGTTGGTCTCGCCGGCCTGCGCGTTGCGCGTGAGCATCACGCGGAAGCCGAACGCGTTCGATTTGCCGATCGGACGCACTGCGAGCCTTTGCACCTTGAGCGTCCGCCCCGTCTCGCCGCCGACCAGACGCTGGAAAAAGGCGAGGTCGTCGCGGAGTTTCGCGAGATCGCCCTCCTGGGTACGCAGCGTCTCCTGCAGCGATTCGTTGGCGAGGCGCGACACCTGGTCGGAGCGTTCAAGCACCGCGATCTGGCGACGGGCGGCGTCGAGGGTGGTGACAAGCTCGCCCGCCGTTCGCGAACTGCCCGCCGCGCGCTCGCGTGTTTCGGCCAGGTCGGGCGCGGCCTGTTGCGCGCCGAGCCACCAGGCCAGCGCCACGCTCGCGAGCCATGCGATCAGGATCCCGGCGGCGATCCACCGTCGCTGCCGCGCGTCGTCACTGCGTACGACGAGCTTCGGCGTCGCGCTGGCGCTCACGAGCGGGCGCTCACAGGAAGCGGAACTCGAACGCAACGGCGCGCTTGCCGGGATCCTCGACCTCGACGCTGAAGAGCGCCGAACCGGCGGGTGGAATGCCGCGCTGCAAGGTACGCCGATCGGATACGTACTCATTGGGCTGGAATCGCCGCATGCCGATCCGGTTCTCGTTGACGTCCGCCAGCGTGATCTCTATGACGGGGAACGGCTGGCTGTAGTCGGCCTCGTTGACCAGGGTCGCTCCGATGATGAGCGCGCTGTCCACGCTGGGATGCGGTCGCACATCGCGTGCCGCCAGTGCGATCGAGTCGGTCGCCGGGGTTGCCGGAAGCGGGCACTGCAGTGTCTCGCAAGCCCGCAGCAACCACGGGCGCAGCATCGCCACGTCCATGATCTGCGTGCGTGCGGCCCATGCCAACTGGGCGGCCAGGCCGGCGAGCAGGAATGCGCTGCCGACCCACCAGCCCCAGCCGCCGCCCGTGCGCGCGCGATGCCCGCGCCGGCGCGCGAAGGCGGGAGGCGCCGGATCGATCGCCGCACGATGCGCGTGTCTCGCCGCGATGCGGTCCAGCGGCCGATGGCTGTCGCGGTGGGTACGCGGTGGTTCCGCGAACGGTGCGCGTACAGGTGGCCGCTCCGATGCGGGGTTCGGCGAGTCCGCGACGGGCCAGCCATTCTCATCGAAGCGAAGGCCCGTAGCGTCGGCGGGCGGCGAGACCGGCCCCGGGTCGACAACCTCCGTTGTTGCTTGCGGCATCTCCGGCTCGTGCTCGTCCGCGAACACCTCGGTCAAGTCGCCATAACCCGACTCGATGACGGTCGGCTTCGCCGGCACCGGGGGCAGCGGCGCGAACAGCGCCGCGTTCGGTGCCAATGCCGCGCGCGAAACCTGGCTGAGTTCGATCGGCTTCGATGCCGGCGAATGCAGGCGGAGGCTGGGCTGGTGCGCCTCCGGCAAAACGTCCGCCAACGTGTCGAGCGCGGCGAACGCGCTGCGGCAGTGCCCGCACCGGACCTGGCCACGTCCTTCCGCGAGCTGCGCGGCGCCCACGCGAAAGATCGTGAGGCACGAGGGGCATTGGGTATGCATCCGTCCGATTATGACCAGCGCCGCCGCCGCAGAGGTTAAGCGGATGTTGCGACATGGCCCGAGAGCCGGACCCAGCCCTCGCGCTCGACGCAATCAAGGTCTCCGCACCAGCGGGAGAATGCGTTCGCCACTTCCCGGGCCTGCCCGGGCAACACGCCAGACAACGCGATCGCGGCGCCGGGCCGCGCCCACGCGATGATGTTCGCAGCCTGTTCGATCAGGGTACCGGCGAGGATGTTGGCCACGACCGCGTGGGCGATGGCGCGGGGTATCGCCCGGGCTCCGGGCAACTCGAGCCGGGACTGCACGTCGTTGCGCTGCGCATTGTCAAGGGTTGCGGTCAGTGCCTGCGGGTCGTTGTCGATGCCGATGGCGTGCGCCGCGCCGAGCTTCAGCGCCGCGATCGCAAGCACGCCCGAGCCGCAGCCGATGTCCGCAACGGTGGCGCCCGCGAGCGACAGTCCATCCAGCCAGTCGAGGCACAGCGCCGTAGTGGCGTGCGTGCCGGTGCCGAAGGCGAGTCCCGGATCCAGTCGCACCACGGCGGCGTCCCCGTGCCGCGCTGCATCCGGTAGTGCGTGGGTGCTCGGCACGATGAAGGTGCGCACGCCAAAACGCATGGGCTTGAAGTCGGCGAGCCACGCCCGTTCCCACGCCTGGTCCGCGACCGCGTGCCAGGCGCCGCGCGATGCAAGGTCGATGCCCACGGAGGCGGCACAGGTCGCCGCGATCGCGTCGGAGTCGACGCCCGCGTCGAACAGCGCGTGCACTTCCACTGACGGCCAGATCGGCATCTCGCCAACGCCGGGTTCGAGCAACGCGACTTCCACGGGCGTGCCCGCGTCCGCGTCGAGCAGGGTGACCGACAACGCCCCCGCATCCAGCAGGGCCTCCTCGATGCGCGCGTGGTCGCGCGCATCGCACAGCAGCACCCACTCGACGAAGTTCATGGCCTTTCCGTGCGTTCCTGCGAGTTGTGTTCGACGATCCAGCGCCGTCGCAGACGCAGCACGCGGCGCCTGCCACCGCATTCTGATGTTCGGCACATCGGCATTTCCCGCCACGAACCGTGCAACCCGCAGCAACCCGTGAGCCTGTGTCGACGGCACAGGCTGGTACCCAGTCAGCGAAATCGCGTGGGTTCAGGGCTTGTCGCGGCGCTCCGCGATGCGCTTTTCGAGATAGTGGATGTTTTGCGCGCCCTGCTGGAAGCCGGCGTCGGCCATGATGCGTTGCTGCAGCGGGATGTTGGTCTTGACGCCTTCGACGACGGTTTCGTGGAGCGCGATGCGCATGCGCGCAATCGCCTGCGCGCGATCGCTGCCGTGCGCGATCAGCTTGCCGATCATGGAGTCGTAGTTCGGTGGCACGCGATAGTCGTCGTAAAGATGCGTGTCGACGCGGATGCCGGGTCCGCCCGGCGCATGGAAGCGCTTCACGAGGCCCGGGCTCGGCAGGAACGTGTCGGGATCCTCGGCGTTGACGCGACACTCGATGGCGTGACCACGAAGTTCGATCATGTCCTGCGTATACGAGAGCTTCTCGCCCGACGCGATCAACAGCTGTTCGCGAACAAGGTCGACGCCGGTGATCATCTCGGTGACCGGATGCTCGACCTGGATGCGCGTGTTCATCTCGATGAAGAAGAACTCGCCGTCCTGGTACAGGAACTCGAACGTGCCGGCGCCGCGATAGCCGATGCGCTTGCACGCCTCGACGCACACGCCGCCGATGCGCGCGCGCAAATCCGGCGTGATACCGGGCGCCGGCGCCGCTTCCACCACCTTCTGGTGGCGTCGCTGCATCGAGCAATCGCGCTCGCCGAGGTGGATGGCATTGCCGTGGTTGTCGGCGAGCACCTGGATCTCGATGTGGCGCGGATCGCCCAGGAATTTCTCCATGTAGAGCTGGTCGTTGCCGAACGCCGCGCGCGCTTCCGCGCGCGTAGTCGCGATCGCATTCGCCAGGTGCGCCTCGGTGTGCACCACGCGCATGCCGCGGCCGCCGCCACCTCCGGAAGCCTTGACGATCACGGGATAACCGATGCGTTTGGCGATGCGGGCGCTTTCGACGGAATCGTCGGAGAGCACGCCGTCCGAACCGGGCACGCACGGCACGCCCGCCGCCTGCATGGCGCGGATCGCCTCGACCTTGTCGCCCATCATGCGGATGACCGCGGCCGGCGGGCCGATGAACACGAAGCCCGATTTCTCGACGCGCTCGGCGAAGTCCGCGTTCTCCGACAGGAACCCGTATCCGGGATGGATGCCTTCGGCGTCCGTGACCTCGGCCGCGGCGATGATCGCCGGCACGTTGAGGTAGCTCTCGCTCGCGGCGGCGGGGCCGATGCACACCGTCTCGTCGGCCATCGCCACGTGCTTGAGGTTGCGGTCGACGGTCGAATGCACCGCGACGGTACGGATGTTGAGCGCCTGGCAGGCGCGCTGGATGCGCAGTGCGATTTCGCCGCGGTTGGCGATGACGATCTTGTCCAGCATCGTGCCGTCAGCCGATCACGAAGAGCGGTTGGTCGAATTCGATCGGTTGCCCGTTCTCGACCAGGATCGCGGTGAGCGTGCCCGCGGCGTCCGCCTCGATCTGGTTGAACATCTTCATCGCTTCGACCACTCCGAGTACGTCGCCGATCTTGACCGCCTGCCCGACCTTGGCGAGCGGCGGTGCCGCGGGGCTTTGCGCCGAGTAGAACGTGCCGACCATGGGCGCGCGCAGGACGTGGCCTTCGGGAAGGGATGTTTTCGACTCGGCGACCGCAGCGCCGCCGCGGGCTGCGGCCGCCGGCACGCCGCCGACAGCGTGGCCCTGTTCGAAATGCACGTGGGTGACCGGGGCTGGGGCGACCGCCGCGCCTTGTGGCATGAAACGCGGCATGCGCGCCAAGCGCACGGTTTCCTCGCCTTCCTTGATTTCGAGCTCGGAGAGGTTCGACTCCTCGAGCAATTCGATCAGCTTCTTGATCTTGCGCAGATCCACGATCAGGACTCCAGAATGGGGGCGGGACTGGCCGCGCTCGGAGGATTTGCGGCAGGCGCGGCACTTGCGCCCACCTTGAGTGCGGCGACCAGGGCCAGTCCGTATCCGAGCGGACCCATGCCGACGATCACGCCGGCAGCGGCATCGGAGAGGAGCGAATGATGACGAAACGGCTCGCGCGCGAAAACGTTTGACAGGTGGACTTCGAAGAATGGCTTGCCGCAGGCGACGAGTGCGTCGCGTAGCGCCACGCTCGAGTGAGTCAGGCCGCCGGGATTGATGATGATCGCGCGCGTGGCGTCGGTGCGCGCTGCATGGATGCGTTCGATGAGCGCGAGTTCGCTGTTGCTTTGCAGGTGATCGACACGCGATCCCGACACTTCAGCCCTGCGACCCACGTCCGCGACGATCTCGGCCAAGGTCGCGCGACCATAGCGTTCCGGCTCGCGGCTACCCAGCAGATCAAGGTTTGGGCCGTTCAACAACAGGATCAAAGTCGAGTGCCGTAAAAGCGGCCGGCTAGTGTGATTGCTCGACTCTTTGCTGTCCAGTTCGCCGAAGTTAACAACCTGAAGGCCTCAAGTTTCCTTGGCCGCACCCTTGTGTGGCATGTTCCAGCGTGGCGGGTGGCTCAATCTGTTCCGAGCGCGTCCTCGACCCACGCCTCGGTGGAACCCGGCTCGAAGGAGCCGAGTTTGCGCGCGACCAGCTTGCCGTCGGCGTCGATCAGAACCGAATAGGGCAGGGCGCCGCTGCTGTTGCCAAAACCGGGCATGAGGCCGACGCCCGCGTCCCCGGCGACCAGCACCGGAAACGACACCGGTACTTCCGTAAGCAATGCCCGGGCAGCCGCGGTCTCCTCGACCGCGATGCCGACCACCTGCACTTCGGTCCCGGACGACTCCTGCGCGAACCGGTCGAGTTCGGGCAATTCCCGTCGGCATGGCTCGCACCACGAAGCGAGGAAATTGATCAGCATCGGACGCCCGGCGAATTCGTCGAGATCGCGCGGGCGATCGTCGATGTCGGGCAATGCGAGCGCGGGCCGACCGTCGCCGAGCAGCGCGGGTTGCCGTCGCTGGCCGGAGCCCACGGCCGCACCGCGTGCGGCCATCTGCTGCCCGGCATCCGTCGCGAGCGCACCGAGCGTGAGTTGCCGGCCGCCGCCGCTCGCGAGAAATCCGGCGGAGAGGCCGATCGCGCCGGCCGCGACCGCGAGCAGCACGATCTTCGTGGTCGGACTCATTGCGTGCCGGCGAGCGCCCGTTCCAGCCGTGCGCGGAAGGGTGCGGGCTTCTCGAATCCGATCAGCCGCAGCTCGCGCCGTTCGGTGCCATCGGGCGCGAACAGCAGCGTGACCGGTGGGCCGATCAGTCCGAGCCTGCCGAGCAGTGCCTTGTCTGCGGCGTCGTTCGCGGTGACGTCCGCCTTGACGCGCACGAAGCGCCCGGCTGAGGCGATGACCGCGGGATCGGTGAAGGTGTACTTGTCCATTTCCTTGCAGGCCACGCACCAGTCGGCGTAGAAATCGAGGAGCAGGGGCTGGCCCGCGGCGCTCGCCGTCGCCAGCTCAAGTTCGAAGTCGGCCACGCTCTTGATGCGGCGGAACTCGACGTGCGCCTCGGCCGTACCGGCGCCACCGCGAAGGCCGGCCAGCGGGCGCATCCAGTCGCGACCGCCGGACAGCGCACCGACCACCTGCGCCACGCCGAGCAGCAGCAGCAACACGCCGACCGCCTTCCAGACCCGCATCCACCCGCCGTCCGCTTCGGGCAGTGGATCGAGCGCGCGCATCGCGACGCCCGCGCCGATGAGCACTGCGCCGAACAGGAAGAGGGTCACGGGCGCCGGCAGGATGCGCTCGAGCATCCACACCGCGAGCAGCAGGAACACCACGCCAAAGCCGGCCTTGACCGCATCCATCCAGCTGCCTGCCCGCGGCATTAGCCGGCCGGCCGATGCGCCGAACAACAGCAAGGGCGCGCCCATGCCGAGCGCCAGCAGGAACAGTGCGAGCCCGCCGAACACGGCGTCGCCGGTTTCGCTGATGTAGAGCACGGCGCCCGCCAGCGGCGGCGCGACGCAGGGACCGACGATCAGCGCCGACAGCGCGCCCATGATCGCAACGCCGCCGAGCGATCCGGAGCGCTGGCGGTTGCTGACGTTGGCCAGCCGCGACTGCAATCCCGAAGGGAGTTGCAGCTCGTAGAGCCCGAACATCGAAAGTGCGAGTCCGACGAACAGGGCCGCGAATGCGATCAGTACCCACGGCTCCTGGAATGCCGCCTGCAGGTTGGCGCCCGCCAGGCCCGCGGCGACGCCGCCGATCATGAACACCACCGCGGAAGCGAGCACGTAGACCGACGAGAGCAACAGCGCGCGCCGCGTCGAAAGGTTCGGCCCGGCGCCCGCGATGATGCCGGACAGGATCGGGATCATCGGCAGCACGCAAGGCGTGAATGCGAGCAGGAGGCCGAGCCCGAAAAAGGTGAACAGCGCCCAGAAGCGACCCTTGCCCTCGAGGCTGCGCGCGATGCGCGAATCGTCGGCCTCGGGTGCGACCTCGCCGGCCACCGCCGTGCGCGCAGGGGCCGGCGCTGCGGCGCGGTCTGCCGGAGGCGCGACCGCAGGGGCCAGCATCTGCGCGGATCCCGACAGCGCGGCCGCTATCGGCAGGTGCACGGTCCGACGCATCGGCGGATAGCAGATGCCGCCGTCCTGGCAGCCCTGGAACGACACGTCGATGGGCAGGCTCTTGATGCCGGCAAGCGCGCCGTGCAACGGCACGATCACTTCGACCTGGTCGAAATACACGATGACGTCGCCGAAGTGCTCGTCGTGGTAGCTCCGGCCCGACGGGAATTCGGGGCTGCCGAGCGTGACGTCGCCTGTATCCCCCGCAAGCGCAAAGGTGGTCTTGTCGCGGTAGAGGTAGTAGCCGGCCGGCATGGTGAAGCGCACGGCCGCGCGCGCGTCCGCGGCTGTCGAGCCGGGCTCGACCAGCGCGTCCACGCGGAATGCCTGCTCCTCGGGCAAGGGGCCGGCCTCGATGGCTGCCGCGGGATCGCCGAATCCCAGCGGCGCCTGGCCCGCGCCGCCCAACAGCGTCGGCGAGGGCGTCGAGGTCGCCGTGTCGAGCGCACCGGCCCCGCCGTCGCCCGGAAGCGCGATCGCCAGCACGCGCTTCTCCGGCGGGTAACAGATGCCCACGTCGGCGCAGCCCTGGTAACGGACCTCGAGTTCGATCGTGCCATCCGCGGGTGCGCGCACCAGCGCTTGCCGCGCGACGAGGGCGCCGCGATAGGTCTCCACATCGCCGAAGAACTCATCCGTCTTGCGGCTTCCCTGCGGCAATGCCAGCGCGCCGAGCTCCGCATCAGCGGTCAGCGACTTGACCGCGATGCGGTGGCGATAGAGGTAGTAGCCGGGCGCGACCTGCCAAGTGAGTTCGACCTGGTCGCGGCTGCTGGCGCTCGCGGACAGCGCAAAGGCCTCGTCGACCGCGAGAAGGTCGGCCTCGTCGATCGCGACGGCGGGGCCCGCGCTCCACGCGACGCACCACAGCAGCACGCAGGCAAACAACCGCATGAAGGAAATTCCGGGAAGGAGTGGGGGATCGACCCGCATGCGGTCGCCAGGTTCCCGCATTATGCGGGATCGTTCGGCGCGCCCGGGATCGAGGCCAGCGACAGCGAATATTCGAGGAAGCCCGATTCGAGATTCCAGCCCTCGCGTGCGTAAAGTGCCTGCGCCGCCGCGTTGGTGCGGGCCGTCGACAGCGACAAGCCCAGGGCGCCTTCGTTGCGTGCGAAGGCCGCAGCCGCCGCCAGCAGTCGTTCCGCGATGCCCTGGCGACGTGCCGCGGGTGTCACGAAGAGGTCGTTCAACAGATACGTGCGCGCTGCCCTTACCGAGGAAAAGCCCGGGTAGAGCTGGGTGAATCCGGTGGCCGCGTCGCCCTCGTCGGTCGCCAGGAAGATGACGGACTCGCTCCGGGCCATGCGTTGCTCAAGGAAGCTGCGCGCGATGTCGCCGTCGGCGGGTTGCCCGTAGAACTGGCGGTAG
>JBBRIE010000064.1:0-13781 GCA_038221545.1 Lysobacterales bacterium | reverse complement strand
ACCGATGATCCCGATAGAAATCCCGTATCGTCACGTGCCAGGACGACTCACCGAGCAGGCGCTTTAGCACCGGGAAGTTGCCCGCCAGCAATCCCTCGAGGCTGTTGTAGAAAAGCTCGCGGTAGACCGCCAGGCGCCGGTCTTCCAGACCGGGCGGCGGGGGCGCGAAATCCGGATCGCGCAGGTGCGCGGCGAACGCGAACTGCTGATCGCGCAATGTCTGCGCTTCAGGATCGCTCACACTCACGAATGCGTGGCGACGCGCAGCGCGGATGTGGAGGGGGAAACCTCCTGCGCCGCGACCGCGAGGCGCGCACGGATCTGTCCGATTTCCGCCACCAGTTCCGGCATCGCCGGAAAGTTGAAATCGCGCTCGAGCAGAGTCGGCCTCGGTCCGCAATGCGCGTAGGCGGCGGCGAGCAGATCCCAGACCTGTCGCTTGACGGGCGCGCCGTGCGTGTCGACCTTCAGATCGTCCGCTTCGTCGTAGTGCCCGGCCACGTGCATATACGCCACGCGCTCGGCAGGCAACGCCTGCAGGAACCCGATGGCGTCGTAGCGGTGGTTGATGCTGTTGACCACGATGTTGTTCACGTCGAGGAGCAGGTCGCAGTCGCTGCGCGCCAGCACCTCGTTGATGAAATCGGTTTCCGCCATGGCCTGGTAAGGGGCCGCGTAGTAGGAAACGTTCTCGATCGCCATGCGGCGGCCGATCGCCTGCTGGACCTGGTCGATGCGATCCACCACGTGGCGCACGCAGGCATCGGTGAACGGCAGCGGCATGAGGTCGTAGAGCTGACCGTCATCGGCGCAGTAGCTCAGGTGCTCGCTGTAGAGGGGCACCTGATGCGTGTCCAGAAACCGGCGCAAGCGCGCCAGATACGTCTGGTCGAATGGAACCACGCCACCCAGCGACAGGGACAGCCCATGGCAGACGAGGGGAAACCGATTCAGCAGCGCACCGAGCGTCTCGCCAAACCGTCCGCCCACACCGATCCAGTTCTCCGGTGCGCATTCGAGGAAATCGATCGCGCCGTCCTCGACCGATTGCAGCGGACCCATGAGGGCCCGCCGCAATCCCAGTCCGACGGCATCAGCAGCGAGCTGACGGGATGCAGTCACGTGCTTCGAACAGGCAGTTCGACGCTTACTTCTTGTCGCCGCACTTGCCTTCGCCGCACTTGCCTTCGGTGGCCTTCTTGTCGCCACCGCACTTGCCTTCGCCGCACTTGCCTTCCGCGGCCTTCTTGTCGCCGCACTTGCCTTCGCCGCACTTGCCTTCGTGACCCATGGCCTTCGCGGCGTCGAACTCGGCCTTGCTGACCATGCCGTCCTTGTTGGTGTCGGCGTCCATGAACATGCTGCGCGCGGCGGCGTCGTGCTCGGCCATGCTGACGTTACCGTCCTTGTTGGCGTCCATCTTCTCCATTCCACATTTCCCTTCCCCACACTTGCCTTCGCCGATCGACGCCATCGAGGCGCTGGCGAGCTGGTAGCCGGCACCGAGGTCGGCCATCGCGAAACCCGTGGAAGCGATCGCGAGCGAACCGATGAATGCGGCGCCGATGGCGAACGAAACCGGCTTGATGTTGTTCTGCGACATTAGAAGTGCTCCTGGTTGGTTGCGGAAAACTCCGCGGGGTTTTGCCACGTCCTGTGCGTTCGCGATGGTCGATCGCGGAAGTCGCGGGTCAGTACGTGTGCTCGGGGGAGGTTCGCGGTTGCGGCCTCGTAAAAGAATTCTCAGAGTGCAGGAACGTGACGCAGCAGCTACCCGACACGAAGGTTGGTCCAGCAGGCTTATTCGCACGGGGCATGGACGGGGTTACCAGGCGGAGCGGGTTACGCAAGGAAAATCGCTCGGCGAATGGTCACGGCCCTTGCCCCCTCGGCTCTTCCATCGGCAATAGAACCTTAATGACCGGCGTTGACTGCGCTGCGTCGCATTATTGTTCAGCTGATGTTTACATTTCGAGAAGGCCGGCGGGAAGCGCGATGCCCTGCCGGCGTCGCCAGTCGCACAGATCTGCCACCAGGCACCGCTCGCAGGCGGGCCTCCGGGCGAGGCAGGTGTAGCGGCCGTGCAGGATCAGCCAATGGTGTGCGTGCTGGCGGTAGCGGGCGGGGACGACCTTGACCAGCCGGTCCTCGACGGCGCGCGGGGTCTTGCCCCGCGCGAGGCCAGTGCGGTTGCCAACCCGGAAGATGTGGGTGTCGACCGCGATCGTCGGCTGTCCGAACACCGTATTCATCACCACGTTTGCGGTTTTCCTCCCGACGCCCGGCAGCGCCTCGAGGGACTCGCGGTCCGCCGGCACCTCGCCGCCATGTCGTTCCAGCAGGGCCGCGCAGGTGGCGATCACGTTCGCTGCCTTGGTGTTGAAGAGTCCGATGCTGGCGATATGGCGTTTCAGCCCTTCGACCCCGAGCGCCAGGATCGACCCGGGAGTCGGCGCGACCGCGAACAGCCGGCGGGTCGCACGGTTCACGCCGACGTCGGTGGCCTGCGCCGAGAGGATGACGGCGACCAGCAGCTGGAACGGCGTCGCGTACTCGAGTTCGGTGGTGGGCGACGGATTGGCCGCCTGGAAGCGACGGAACATCTCAAGGCGCTGCCGGTCGTTCATTCCGGCAGGTCGGCACCCGGCGCCCCGGCACGCGCCGCTGCGCGGGCGATCGCGGCGGTCACGGCGGGTGGCAGCCGCATGCCGGGCTGCGCCGCCAGTGCCGATTGCGCGGCGAGCTGCTCCAGGCGTGCGCGCGCGCGACTGTCCAGTCGCAGCGTGCGCGCATCGTGCCGTCGCCTCCAGGCGTCGGAGTGCGGGCTCCTCTGCATGCGCGCGGCTTCGATCGGATCGGCGCCGTCGTCGACCGGCGCGACCGGGATCGGCCGCAGTTCTATGCAATCGACCGGGCACACGGGCACGCACAGGGCGCAGCCGCTGCAGGCATCCGCCAGGATGGAGTGCATGCGTTCGGCGGCGCCAATGATCGCGTCGATCGGACAGGCCTGGATGCACTTCGTGCATCCGATGCACTCCGGCTCGCGGATGACGGCCACCTGTGGAGGCAGGTGCTGTCCGCGGCTGCGGTCGTAGCCTCGCACCGGCAAGCCCAGCAACCGCGCGAGCGCGGCCGCGGTCGCATCGCCACCCGGCGGGCAGCGATCGCAGCCGGCTTCGCCACTCGCCAGCGCCCGTGCATAAGGCGTGCAACCTTCGAATCCGCACTGGCCGCACTGCGTCTGCGGCAGCACTGCCTCGATCGCTTCCACGAGGTCGGTCGCGGCGGTCATGCGCAAGGGCGCGATCAGCGGACCGGCATGCCGGGTTGCGCGCCTGGGTCGACCGCGAGCAGGTGCAGGGTATCGGCGTCGTTGCCGGCCGACAGGATCATGCCCTCGCTCAAGCCGAAGCGCATCTTGCGCGGCGCAAGGTTGGCGATGAACACCACGTTTTTCCCCACCAGCGATTGCGGATCGCCGTAGCTCGCGCGGATGCCGGAAAAAACCTGTCGTTCGCCGATCGCACCGGCGTCAAGGCGGAAACGCAGCAGCTTGTCGGAGCCCTCCACGAAGTCGCACTCGAGTACGCGCGCGATGCGCAGGTCGAGGCGCGCGAAGTCATCGATGCCGATGGTTGCCGCGAGGGCATCGGCGCCTGCGCCGGCGGCGGGCTGTGCGCGCGGCGGATCTGATTCGGCCGACGCCGCGGCGGTTGGCGCCGCGTTCGGCGCCGTGGGCAACAGCGATTCGGTGCTGGCTTCGATCATGTGCTCGATCTGCTTCGGGTCGATACGGGTAAGGAGTGGCTGGTACGGTCGGATCGCACGCGCGCGCAGCGGTTCCGCGAGATCCGCGAAGTGCGTGACCGGTGCATCGAGAAACTCGCCCGCCCGCTGCGCGGTGGCGGGCAGGATCGGCGCGAGGAACCCTGCGATCAGCCGGAACTGGTTGAGCGCCAGCGAACAGACGTCCTGCAATTCGGCGGCGCGATCCGGATCCTTCGCGATCTGCCAGGGCGCCGCCGCCGCGATCCGCTCGTTGGCGGCGTCGGCCTCGCGCATCACCGCGAGCAGCACTGCGTTGTAGTTGACCCGCGCATAGGCGCCGTTGTCACCGAGGCAGGCGGCCACGAGGCGCTGGTAGGCCGCCGTGTAGACAGACCGCGACGCGGCGGTCGGCTCCGCGGACAGCCTGCCGTCGAAACGGGTCGCGATGAAACCCGCGCAGCGGCTCGCGATGTTGACGAACTTGCCCACCAGATCGGAGTTGACGCGCTGCGCGAAGTCCTCGAGGTTGAGGTCGAGGTCGTCGACGCCACCGGACGACTTGGCGGCGTAGTAGTAGCGCAGGTATTCCGGGTTGAGACCCGCGTCGAGGTAAGTGCGCGCCTGGATGAAGGTGCCGCGCGACTTCGACATCTTCGCGCCGTTGACGGTGAGGTAGCCGTTGACGTGCAGGCGCGCGGGCATCCGATAGCCCGCACCGCGCAGCACCGCCGGCCAGAACAGGCCGTGGAAGTTGACGATGTCCTTGCCGATGAAGTGCACCAGTTCCGCGTGGCTGCCGGGCTGCAGCAGCCACCCGAAATAGTCCGGCGTGAGCGCCGGGTCCGAGCCCGAAGCGCACAGGGCCTGGAAACTCGACAGGTAGCCGATCGGAGCGTCGAGCCAGACGTAGAAGAACTTGCCTGGCGAGCCGGGGATCGGGAAGCCGAAATACGGGGCATCGCGCGAGATGTCCCAGTCGCGCAGTCCGCCTTCGGAATCCAGCCACTCGCGCAGCTTGGCCTTGACGCCGCTGACGGCGACGTCGCCCGCGAGCCATTCGCGCAGGTCCGCCTCGAAATCGCCGACTTCGAAGAAAAGGTGTTCCGAACTCCGCAACTCGGGCGCGGCACCCGACACGACAGAGCGTGGATGCTTGAGGTCCGTGGGGGCGTAGGTCGCGCCGCACTGCTCGCAGTTGTCGCCGTACTGGTCGGCGGTGCCGCAACTCGGGCATTCGCCACGCACGTAGCGGTCGGGCAGGAACATGCCCTTGACCGGATCGTAGAATTGCTCGACCGCGCGCCGCGCGATGTGGCCGCCGCGGTCCAGTGAAGCGAAGATCGACTCGGTCAGCTCGCGGTTGCGCGGCGTATGCGTGGAATCGAAGTGGTCGAACGCCACGCCGAAATCGGCGAAATCCGCTTCATGGCCGCTCTGGATCGAGGCGATCCAGTCCTCGGGCGTGACGCCGGCCTGTTCCGCGGCGAGCATGATGGGCGTGCCATGCGTGTCGTCCGCGCAGACGAAGTGCACGGCCCGATCCTGCATCCGTTGTGCGCGCACCCAGATGTCGCCCTGCACGTAACCGACCAGGTGGCCTATGTGGAGCGGACCATTGGCGTACGGCAACGCGCACGAAACCAGCGCCGGGACCTGCGGCATCCATTGCTCCACGAACGGGGCCGGCGATTATTTCACGATACCGGCCGATGCCGCCGCTCCCTGGAAATGGCGCACGCGCCCGCTGTTCGCACTCGCGCGGCGCCGGCCTGCCTGCGCCCGCGTCTTCGCCGGGGGTCGCCGGCACTCTCAGCGCGGCGGGTCGCCGCATTTGCGACCGTCGAGCGCCTCGGCAACGCTTGCCGCGAACTGCTTGCACTGCTGCGAGATCCAGGCGCGACCTTCCGGCGTACCGGATTTGCTGGTAAGCGTCTGGCGCAGGCGGTCATATCGTTCATCGACCTGGGCCGGCGACGACTGCCCGATCGAGGTTTGGCACTGCTTGAACGACGCGAGGTAGCGATCGCAGACCGGCACGCCCGTCAGGGAGCCTGTCGGGCGGATTTCACCAGCCGACTCCCGCGCCGGTTCAGCTGGCGTCATCGGCATTTCCTCGCTGACGGGTTCCGGACGCGCACGCCGCGGAGCGGGTCGCGGAGTGTCCATGCGCCGGGACTCCGGCGCCACCCGATCGCCCTGCCGGGTCGACTCCTCCATCGCCGGCGCGCCCGTAGACGTACTGTCGCGGCGCACCGGCTGCGCGCAGCCTGCAAGCACCAGCACGGCTGCCAGTGAGGACCAACCGAGGGATTGCTGCAGATTCATCGCGATCTCCGGCGCCGTGGCGCGCAAGAATGTGGGTGGGGCATCGGCCAGCTAGAATCGCACGCCTTGCAGCCACGGAACCGCCCAACGTGCCGATCACCGAAGCCCGCGTTCGCGAACTGCTCAGCAATGTCGTGGATATGTATACGCAGCGCGACATCGTGGAGCAGGGCAGCCTGCGCAGCGTGGTGATCGACGAAGGCCACGTGGCGCTGGACCTGCGCCTCGCGTACCCGGCAGTGCGCTACCTGCCGCAGCTGGCAAAGCTGGCGAGGCAGGCGCTCGCCGCCGACCCGGACATCCGCCACGTGGACGTCAACACGGGGTTCAAGGTCCACGCCCAGAAGGTCCAGCAGGGCCTGACGCCGCTGCCGGGCATCCGCAATGTGCTGGCGGTGGCGTCCGGCAAGGGCGGCGTCGGCAAGTCGACCACCGCGGTCAACCTGGCACTGGCGCTGCGCGACGAAGGCGCCAACGTCGGCGTGCTCGACGCCGACATCTACGGACCGAGCATCCCGAGGATGCTCTCGCTGTCCGGCAAGCCCGACAGCATCGATGGCCAGCGCCTGGAGCCGAAACTCGCGCACGGCATCCAGGCCATGTCCATCGGCCTCATGATCGACGAGGACACGCCGATGATCTGGCGCGGCCCGATGGTGACCCAGGCGCTGCAGCAGATGCTGGGCGAGACCAACTGGAACGATCTCGACTACCTCGTCATCGACCTGCCGCCGGGCACCGGCGACATCCAGTTGACGTTGTGCCAGAAGATCCCGGTGTCGGGCGCGGTGATCGTGACCACGCCGCAGGACATCGCGCTGCTCGACGCGCGCAAGGCCCTCAAGATGTTCGAAAAGGTGTCGGTGCCGGTGCTCGGCATCATCGAGAACATGGCCGTGCACGTGTGCTCGCAGTGCGGGCATGCGGAACACGTGTTCGGAGCCGGTGGCGGGGAGCGCATGGCGGCGCAGTACGGCGTGCCGCTGCTCGGGTCGCTGCCGCTCGACATGCGCATCCGCGAGGACGGCGACGGCGGCGTGCCGACTGTAGAGGCCGCACCGGACTCGGACGTCGCCGAGCGCTATCGCGACATCGCGCGCCGCGCGGCGGCGTTACTTTCGCTGCGCGCGCGCGACAAGTCGATCGCGCTGCCGAAGATCGTTATGCAGAACACCTGATTCCCCCGGGCCGGCGCGAGCCGTTGGTCCTGGCCGCGTGGGCAAGGCGCGACCCGCGCGGCCGAACTCGACACCACAGCGCAATCAGCCAGAGGTTCCATGAGCATCAAGAGCGACCGCTGGATCCGGCGCATGGCCGCAACGCAGCGAATGATCGAGCCGTTCGAGGCCGGGCAGGTCAAGCAGGCCGCCGATGGCCAACGCATCGTCAGCTACGGCACCTCGAGCTACGGCTACGACGTGCGCTGCGCGCGCGAGTTCAAGATCTTCACCAACATCAATTCGACCATCGTCGATCCGAAGGCGTTCGATCCGTCGAGTTTCGTCGACGTCGAAGCGGACATGTGCATCATCCCGCCCAACTCGTTCGCACTGGCGCGCACGGTCGAATATTTCCGCATCCCGCGCAGCACGCTGGTGGTGTGCCTCGGCAAGAGCACCTACGCGCGCTGCGGCATCATCGTCAACGTGACGCCGCTGGAGCCGGAATGGGAAGGCCACGTCACGCTCGAGTTCTCCAACACCACGCCGCTGCCCGCGCGCATCTACGCCAACGAGGGCATCGCGCAGATGCTGTTCTTCGAGTCCGACGAGATCTGCGAGACCAGTTACGCCGACCGCGGCGGCAAGTACCAGGGCCAGCGCGGCGTGACCCTGCCGCGCACGTGAGTACAAACCTGAATCGCGAAGACGTGGTGGCGGTGGTGGTTCGACTGTTCGCGGTATTCCTGTTCGTGCTGTCGCTGCGCTTCGCCACGAGCATCGCCGGAACCCTTGTCGGGGGCGAGGCATGGCCTTTCTGGCTCATCGCCTTCGTCATCGCTACGGAGCTTGTGCTCTGGCTCGTGTCCGTGCTGCTCTGGTTCTTCCCGTTGACCGTCGCGCGCATGCTCCTGCCGGTGATGCGTGCCGAATCGCGCGTCGCGGTGCCTACCGCCTGGGATGAGATCGCGTTGTCCGTGATGGGTGTCTGGCTCATTGCGAGCGCGTTGTGGAGTATTTCTTACTGGCTGGTGTTCCTGATCGTGGCGCGTTCGGCAGAGCACGTCGGACGGATTCAATATTCACCCGAACACATGGCGGAAATGGCCGCAACCATTGTGGAACTCGTGCTGGGGCTCGGTCTCGCGCTGGGCGCCGGTGGGCTGGCCGCGATGCTCCGACGGCTGCGCGGCCGCGCGCGCTATACGCAGGTTGGCGCAACCCCGGTTGAGACACCCGCTTCCGCTTTGTCCGAACTGCCTGTCGATGGACCCGCGCAATCAGGGTAAGGGCGCGGCGTCCGTTCGCGCGAATTCCGCGCGGTGCAAGCCCAGCACGCCGGCCAGCACGGATTCGACGTAGGGTTGCGCGGTGCCGACGCCCCACACGGGGCGCGGCCATGCGGCGTCGTCGCGGAAGCGCCCAATGACGTGCACGTGCAGTTGCTCGACGACATTGCCGAGCGCGGCGACGTTGAGCTTGTAGGGCGTGCACAGCGCGCGCAGCGCCTCGCTGGCCCGCGCGATCTCCTGCCAGAGCGGCGCGCGTTGCGTTTCGTCGAGGTCCATCAGCTCGCGCGCGCCCGACACCCGCGGCACCAGTACCAGCCACGGGAAACGGGCGTCGTCCATCAGGCGCACGCTGCACAGCGGGAGCTCGCAGACGGCGTGGGTATCCTGCGCGAGGACCGCATCCAGTTCGAACGTTCGATCCATGGTCCAGGTCCCCGTCACGCCGCGCGCACGCGCGGGTTTGTCGCACGAGTCTACAATCGCGCCAGACCTCGGCACGGGTGGCAGCGATGGGCGACGTGAGCGGAACGCAGGCGCCGGCGTCCGCCATTCCGGCGCGAGCCGAGTCGTTGTCGCAGCCGCCGATGATTCCCGCGCCCGCGCCGGCGTGGGTGATCCGAAGACATCGGCTCCCGGTGCGGATCCTGCACTGGATCAACGTCGTCTGCCTCGTCGTGCTGCTCGGCAGCGGCCTGCAGATCTTCAACGCGCATCCGGCGTTGTACTGGGGCGACCAGTCGCACTTCGACGATCCGCTGCTGAAGCTCGGGGCACGCACAGTCGGCGGCGAACTGCGCGGCGAGACGCGCATCGGCGATGCACGCTTCGATACCACCGGCTTCCTTGGCGCGTCGCGCGAGGCCGACGGCAAGCTCCACGCGCGCGGATTTCCGTCCTGGCTCACGATTCCCGCGCTCAAGAACCTCGCCATCGGGCGCGACTGGCACTTCACCTTCGCCTGGATTTTCCTGGTCAATGGAACGTTTTACCTCCTCTGGACTTTCGCGAGCCGGCACTTTGCAAGCGACCTCGCGCCGACCCGCAACGACTGGCGCGGATTCGGCCGTTCCGTCGTCGACCATCTGCGCTTCCGGCATCCGAAAGGCGAGGAAGCCACGCGCTACAACGTGCTGCAAAAACTCGCGTACCTTGGTGTGATCCTGGTGCTCGGGCCGGGGATCGTCCTCATGGGACTCGCGATGTCGCCGTACCTCGGCGCTTCACTCGACTGGATGGTGCAGGCGGTTGGCGGGCGCCAGTCCGCCCGCACCTGGCATTTCCTTGCTGCGGCGGGGCTCGTCCTGTTCGCATTCGTGCACGTCTTTGAGGTGCTGGTGAGCGGCTTCTGGAACAACCTGCGATCGATGATCACCGGTCGCTACGCGGTGCCCGTCGAGGAGGCGAGACATGATCCGCAACAGTAGGCGCAGTTTCCTCGCGCGCGCGGGTGCGGCCGGCAGTGCGCTGTGGCTCGCCGGATGCGACCGGCTCGCTGCGAATTCCGGCTTCGCGCGCTGGCTTTCGTCGAGTGATCGACTGACCGAGACCGTGCAGCGCGCGCTGACGTCGCGCGATGGGCTTGCGCACGAGTATTCCGAAGCCGACATCGCGCCTTCGTTCCGCGCCAATGGCTCCATCAATCCGCAGACGCCCGAGTACCTGGCGATGCGCGCCACTGACTTCCGCGACTGGCGCCTGGCCATCGGTGGGCTGGTCCGCGAGCCCTACGCGCTTTCGCTCGACGAGATCCGCGCGCTGCCGGCGCGCACGCAGATCACACGGCACGACTGCGTGGAAGGCTGGAGCGCGATCGGCAAGTGGACCGGTCCGCTGCTCGGCCCGTTGCTCGAGCGTGCCGGCGTTGACTCCGCCGCGCGTTTCGTGGTGTTCCGCTGCCTCGACAACCTCGGCGGCGTCGGCATGTACTACGAGAGCATTGCCCTCGAGGATGCGTACCATCCGCAGACCATCCTCGCGCACGCCCTCAACGACCAGCCGCTGCCTGTGGGCAACGGCGCCCCGTTGCGGGTGCGCCTGGAGCGCATGCTCGGCTACAAGATGGCGAAGTATCTCGTCGGCATCGAACTTGTCGACAGCCTCGCGGGCATCGAGGGTGGCAAGGGCGGTTACTGGGAAGACCGGGGGTACCAGTGGTTCGGAGGAATTTGAGCGAGGCCGGTGCCACTACCGCAAGCCGCAAGCGCAAGATCCGCTTCGTCGCGCCCGCGCGCGAGGACGTGCCTCCGCACACTTTCGACCATCCCGTATTCCACGATTTCGCGGAACATCAAGACTTGCTCTCGGCCCCAACCTGGCCTGACCTTGAGGCGCTGAACCGACGCGCCGATGCCTCGTCACCGGTGTTCGTCGCGCAGACTCCCACGCTGCTCGCGGACGGCCTGCACTATGAAACGCGCATCTCGGAACAGGCACGGATCGCCACGCGCGCACACAACTGGCACGACCTGCTCAACGCCCTGGTCTGGCTGCGCTATCCGTCGATCAAGCGGGCGCTCAATGCGCGCCAGGTCGCCGACATCGCGCGCGTGGGTCGGCGCGAGCGCACCCGCGCTCAATGCGCGCTCACCCTGTTCGACGAAGGCGGCGTGATCGTGATCGCGCGCAACCTCGCGATGCTGGACGCATGGGACACGCACGACTGGCCGCGCCTGTTCGGTACCGACGAATGGTGGCGGGATGCGCGACTGCTCGTGTTCGGCCACGCCCTGCTGGAGCATGCGCTCGATCCCGAGCACCTGCTGGTGGCGAAGGCGCTGGTAGTCGCGACGGACGACGATCCGCCCGCCGCGAAAACCGCGCAAGAGGCCGTCGCAGGCCTGGCCGACGCAATCCGTGCCGGCAGCGTGCTGCTCGATCCAAAGGAACTGCGCGCGTTTCCGGCCAGCGGCATGGTTGGCTGGCATCCCTCGTCGCGCAATGCCGCCGAGCGCGCGCGCTTCCTGCAGGAAGGCCCGTGTTTTCGTCCGCTCGCGCCTGGACGCCACTATCCGGCACCCCTGCGCCTGCGTTCATCGGTGGCGCAGCCTGTCGCCGCTAGCCTGATCGCCCATTCCCCGAGTGCGCGCCTGCATGGCTGAGCCGGCACCCACTGCAGCGAACCCCGGTGCCGGCGCGCGACGCCGACCCGCCAACCCGACGCTGCGCGAACGCGTCGGCGCACTCCGCAACCTGCCGCCGTTCCTGCGGCAGATCTGGGAAACGTCGCCGATCCTGACCGTCGCGAGCCTCGGGCTGCGCGTGGTGCGTGCGCTGCTGCCCGTGGCCGCGCTCTACATCGGCAAGCTCATCATCGACGAAGTGGTGCGGCTCATTGCCCTCGATGTCGCGTTCGAAACCCTGGCGGAAGCGTGGCGCGTGGGAACGCTCGATCACCTGGCCACGCTGCTCGCGTTCGAGCTGGGACTCGCGGTGGCGTCCGACCTGCTCGGCCGACTGGTCAGCTACGCCGACACGCTGCTGTCCGAACTCTTCACCAACGCCAGCAGCGTGCGCCTGATGGAGCATGCCGCGAGGCTCGACCTCGAGGACTTCGAAAGCCCCGAGCAACAGGACAAACTCGACCGCGCGCGCCGCCAGACCATGGGCCGCATGAACCTCCTGAGCCAGCTGTTCGGGCAAGTGCAGGACGTGATCACCGTGATGAGCCTTGCTGCGGCGCTCATCGTCTACGCACCCTGGTTGATCGCGCTGCTGCTGGTTGCGCTGGTGCCCGCGTTCGTCGGCGAGGCCCACTTCAACGCGCTCGGCTATTCGCTCAACTTCCAGTGGACGCCCGAGCGCCGGCAACTCGAATACCTGCGCCAGACCGGCGCGAGCGTCGAAACCGCGAAAGAGGTCAAGATCTTCGGCCTGCACCGTTTCTTCATCGCGCGCTACCGGGCGCTGGCGGACAAGTTCTTTCTCGCCAACCGCAAGCTGGCGCGGCAGCGCGCGTTATGGGGCACGTTGTTCGCAACGCTGGGCAGCCTCGGCTACTACGCGGCCTATGCCTACATCGCATGGCGCACGGTGCGCGGCGACTTCACCATCGGCGACCTCACCTTCCTCGCCGGCAGCTTTCTGCGCCTGCGACAACTGCTCGAAGGATTGCTGGTCGGGTTCTCGCAGGTGGCCGGGCAGGCGCTGTACCTCGACGACCTGTATTCCTTCTTCGAGATCGAACCGGAGATCGTGTCGAAACCGGACGCGGTCAGCGTGCCGCAACCCATCGCGCGCGGCTTCGTGTTCGAAGGCGTGGGCTTCCGCTATCCGGACGCCGAAGCCTGGGTGCTGCGCGGGCTCGACTTCGAGCTGCGCGCGGGCGAGGTGCTGGCGCTGGTCGGCGAGAACGGCGCCGGCAAGACCACGCTGGTGAAACTGCTGGCGCGGCTGTACGACCCGGATGAAGGCCGCATCCTGCTCGACGGACGGGACCTTCGCGACTTCGACCTCGACGACGTGCGCGCCAACATCGGCGTGGTGTTCCAGGACTTCGTGCGCTACCACCTGACCGCGGCCGAGAACATCGGTGTCGGCGCGATCGAGGCGCTGGACGATCGCCCGCGCATCGAGCGCGCCGCGCAACGCGCTGCGGCGGACGAAGTCGTCGCAGCGCTGCCGATGGGATTCGACCAGATGATCGGCCGGCGGTTCCAGAACGGCGTCGACCTGTCGGGCGGCCAGTGGCAGAAGATCGCCATCGCGCGCGCCTACATGCGCAATGCACAAGTGATGATCCTTGACGAGCCGACCGCAGCGCTCGACGCACGCGCGGAGTTCGATGTGTTCCAGCGCTTTCGCGAGCTCGCGCACGCGCGCACCGCGGTGCTCATCTCGCACCGCTTTTCGAGCGTGCGCATGGCCGATCGAATACTCGTGCTCGCCGATGGCTGCATCGAGGCATCGGGCACGCACGCGGAACTGCTCGAACAGCGTGGCCGTTACGCGGAACTCTTCGAATTGCAGGCTGCCGGCTACCGATAACGCGTACGGTTATTCACGCGGCCTACCAAGTGTGTACGAGTGTTTCCCAAGTCGTGAGCATCAGGTGATCCACGAATGAAAGCGGCATGAAACGGGACGCTGCGATTGTTTTCGTGGACGAATCGTCCACGCACCTGCACCCCGCTGTCATTGCGCGGCGGCAACTATCGCGGTTCTTTCTGTACGCAAGGACCCGCCGATGTCTCCCAAAATTCTATCCGTGTTCATCACCGCGCTGCTGGCGTCGACG
>JBBRIE010000063.1:0-14300 GCA_038221545.1 Lysobacterales bacterium | reverse complement strand
GAGTTGCGGGCCCATGTCCAGCGGGCTCCGGCCCGCCGGCGTCGGCTGCCAGATCACGTAGGCATACGGATTGGCCGCCGACTTGGTCGCGAACGCGGCGGCCCTGGCTTCGTCCTTCATGCCGACGCTGTCGATGTACGGCAGGTAGTAGATCCCGGGCTTGGTGCCAAGCGACGCGGTCATCGCCGCGAGCGCGGCGTCCTCGTCCTGCGGTGCGCGGCTGCCCATTTCCCCGAGCGGCAGCAGCATGTGCGCCACCGCGCCCCAGACGAACAGCACGAGTCCCGCCAGGATTCCCGCAATCAGCACGCGCATGTCGATTCCCCCCGGAATTGTGGAGATCGAATCCTAGTACGGTTCGAGCGCGGCGCCGAGTGACGGGAAAGCTACTTCGGCGGCTTCCGCGCCGCCCGCAGCGTGTCGAGTTTCTCGCGAAGCCGGATCTCGAGGCCGCGCTCCACCGGCCGGTAGTAGACCTTTTCGCCGATCGCGTCCGGGAACGCGGTCTGGCCGAGCGCCACGCCGCCCGCCTCGTCATGGTCGTAACGGTATTCGCGGCCGTAGCCGAGGTTTTTCATCAGTCGCGTCGGCGCATTGCGCAAGTGCAGCGGCACGTCGAGGGAACCGCCGCGCGCGACGTCGGCGCGCGCTTCGCCGAACGCGACGTAGGCGGCGTTGCTGCGCGCCGTGCTCGCCAGGTAGATGACGACCTGCGCCAGCGCCAGTTCGCCCTCCGGCGATCCGAGACGGTCGTAGGCTTCCCATGCATCGATCGACATCGTCAGCGCGCGCGGATCGGCGAGGCCTACGTCCTCCACCGCCATGCGCGTCAACCGGCGCGCGAGGTAGATCGGGTCGCAACCGCCATCGAGCATCCGCGCGAACCAGTAGAGCGCGGCGTCCGGGTTGGAGCTGCGCACCGACTTGTGCAGGGCCGAGATCTGGTCGTGGAACGCATCGCCGCCCTTGTCGAAGCGTCGCGTGCGGTCCGCCAGCACCTGCATCAGCGTCTGCTCATCGATCTGTCCGTCACGGGCGAGATCGGCGGCGATTTCCAGCAAGGTGAGGCCGCGCCTGACGTCCCCATCCGCGGCCTGCGCGATGGTCGCGAGCGCATCGTCCTCGACCGCAAGCTTCATCGCACCGAGCCCGCGCACCGAATCTTCCAGCGCGCGACGGAGCGCCATCGCGATGTCGTCCGCGCCGACCGCCTCGAGGACGTGCACGCGACACCGGGACAGCAGCGCCGAGTTGAGTTCGAAGGAGGGATTCTCGGTGGTCGCGCCGACGAGGACGACGTGGCCGCGCTCGACCGCCGGCAGGAACGCGTCCTGCTGCGCCTTGTTGAAGCGGTGCACTTCGTCGATGAAAAGCACGGTGCGTCCGCCGGCATCGAATCGCGCCTCCGCCTCGCCGAGCACGCGCCGGACCTCCGGCAAGCCCGACAGCACGGCTGAGATCGCGACGAAATGCGCCTCCGAGTACTCGGCCAGCAGCAGCGCAAGCGTGGTCTTGCCGCAACCGGGAGGTCCCCACAGGATCATTGAATGCGGACGCCCGGACTCGATGGCGCGACGCAGGGCACTGGCTGGGGCGAGCAGTCGCTGCTGCCCGACCATGTCGGCGACCGTGCGCGGCCGCATGCGCTCGGCGAGCGGGCGCAAGGCATCGCTCGCCGCCGAGTCGACCGCGATGCCCGTCAGACCAGGTGTGCTGGCGCGTCGCTTCGCCAAGCGGTCAGTCGCGGATCGGCCGCGTGTCCGCGGGTCGGATCGCCTCGCCGATGACATCGGTGCCGGGCGGCGGAGTGAAGGCGAAGAGCGCGTCCTCGAGGCGGGGATTGCGCTTCCAGCCGCTGAACCGCCACACCGTTCGCTGCCCAAGGCCATCACGCACTTCCATGCTCACCGGACCCGTGCCGTTGAATGCAATCACGCACTCCTGCAGCGACCCGCTCTCGTCCTCGCTGCGCGGCTTGAGCATCAACGTAGAGAGCCCGTCCTTCGCCCTGCCCTCGGCCACGGTGTAGTCGCGGTCCAACTGCGAGAAATCGATCAACACCGTGAGCGGCGAACGAGCTTCCTCGCTCGCCTGCTGGCGCACGGTCACCTGCTCGAGGTCGATATCGTGGATCCAGATGTTGTTGCCATCGGCGACTATGGTCTGCGGAAACGGGGCGGCATATTCCCAGCGGAACTGACGCGGCGCGCGCAAGGCCAGCGTGCCGCGCGTGGTTTCGCCGGGCGCACCGTTCGCGTCGAGCGACTCCTGCACGAAGCTGCCGCTCAGGCTGTCGAGGCCGCGGGTGAAGGCCTCAAGCCGATCGCGCGCCGGACCGGCGTGGGCGACGACGGAAAACAATTGCGCGAATGCCAGGACAAGGGTGAGGGCGACGGGACGCATGCAGGGCTCCGGGTGTGTTCAATGTTGGCGGCGAGGACGCGACGAAGTCTCAGGCAGTGCGGCTGAATCCCCGCGTTCACAGCGTAGACGTAGTGGGAACTTGCGACCGCAAGTTCAATCCCTCGGCGGCGGAGGCGCGATCACCGTGCGATTGCCGTTGTGCTCGGGGGCGCTGACGATGCCTGCAGCCTCCATTTCCTCGATCAGGCGGGCGGCTCGGTTGTAGCCGATCTTGAGGCGGCGCTGGACGCCCGAAATGGACGCACGCCGCGATTCGGTGACGATGCGGACCGCCTGGTCGTAGAGCGCGTCGGACTCCCCGCCCTCACCCTCCCCGGCTTCCGGCAAGCCGCTCGCACCGACCACGTTGCCGTTGCCGAGCGACTGCACCTCGTCGAGCACGCCCGGCAGGTAGCTGACCACGCCCGCGTGGCTCTTGAGGTGGGCGACGACGCGGTGCACTTCCTCGTCGCTGACAAACGCGCCATGCACACGCTCGGGCATGGCGGTGCCGGGCGGCAGGTAGAGCATGTCGCCGTGGCCAAGCAGCGTTTCCGCGCCGGACTGGTCGAGGATGGTGCGTGAGTCGATCTTGGACGACACCTGGAACGCGATGCGCGTCGGGATGTTGGCCTTGATGAGGCCGGTGATTACATCCACGGACGGACGCTGCGTCGCGAGGATCAGGTGGATGCCGGCGGCGCGCGCCTTCTGCGCGAGCCGCGCAATGAGTTCCTCGACCTTCTTGCCGACGATCATCATCATGTCGGCGAACTCGTCGATGATGACCACCAGGAACGGCAGGGGCTCGAGCGCGTCGGCCTGGCGCTGCGGCTCGTCCGGGCGCGCGACGAACAGCGGGTCGCGCAGGGGCTGCCCCGCATCTGCCGCGTCGCGCACCTTGCGGTTGAAGCCCGCGAGGTTGCGCACCCCGACTGCAGCGAGCAGGCGATAACGACGTTCCATCTCGGCCACGCACCAGCGCAGCGCGTTCGCCGCTTCCTTCATGTCCGTCACGACCGGCGCGAGCAGGTGGGGAATACCCTGGTACACGGACAGTTCGAGCATTTTCGGGTCGATCATCAGCATGCGCACGTCGCTGGCGGTTGCCTTGTAAAGCAGGCTGAGCACCATGGCGTTGAGCGCTACCGACTTGCCCGCACCGGTGGTGCCGGCTACGAGCAGGTGCGGCATCTTGCCGAGGTCGACGACGGTGGGCTTGCCGCCGATGTCCTTGCCAAGCGCGAGGGTGAGCGGCGACTTCGAAGCGTCGTACTCCTTCGACCGGAGCATTTCCGAGAGATACACCGTCTCGCGCTGCGCGTTTGGAATCTCGAGACCGATCACCGATTTGCCCGGGATGACGTCGACAACCCGAACACTCACCACCGAAAGACCGCGTGCGATGTCCTTGTCGAGGTTCGCAATCTGTCCACCGCGCACGCCTGCCGCCGGCTCCATCTCGAAGCGCGTGATGACCGGGCCGGGGAACACGTCGACCACCCGCGCGTCGATGCGGAAGTCCTTGAGTTTCACTTCCACCTGGCGCGAAAGCGCTTCGAGCGTTTCGGGCGAATAGCCCTTGGGCTGTGCCTTCGGTGTATCGAGCAGCGCGAGCGGCGGCAACTCGCCGTCCGGCAGGCCCGTGAACAGGGGGATCTGCAGCTCGCGCGTCGCGCGTTCGCTCTTCTCGAGAGCGGCGGGCTGGCTCTCTATCCGCACCGGTGCGCGCAAGGCGCGGCGGGCGCGCTCCGACTTGCGCGCCGACTCGCGGTCCTCAACTGCGGCCGCGGCCTCGGACCGCTCGCCACGCGTCTGCCAGAAACCGATCACCGCGTTCCAGAGCTTCAGCGTGGCGCCGCCGATCCCCTCAAGCACTGCCAGCCAGGAAATGCCGCTGAACAGCGTCACGCCGGCCAGCAGGCCCGCAAGCGCGAACAGGGTGGCGCCGAGAGGTCCCATGAGATGGTCCAGTCCGTTGCCGACGAGTTGGCCTACAACGCCCCCCGCGTTCGCCGGCAGTTCGCTGCGCGTCGAATGGAAGTGCAGATGCGCCAATGCGCCCGCGCCGAGCATGAGCACGACTCCGCCGATCAGCCGCAGCGACGATTCCGCGGCGCCACTGAATGGACCCCGTTGCGGCGGGCGCACGACCCGCCACGCGGTCAGTGCGAGAACGAAGGGCAAGAGATAGGCAGGCGCGCCGAAGAGGTAGAACGCGAGGTCGGCGATCCAGGCACCGACGCTGCCCCCGACGTTTCGTATCGGACCCGCGTAGTCGGCGTGCGACCAACCCGGATCGCCCGGGTGGTAGGTCAGCAACGCCGCCGCCAGGTACGCGACCAGTGGCAACAGCGCGAGTACCGCGACTTCGCGCAGGCGCCGGTCCTCGCGCCAGCGAGGCGCCTCGGGCGCAGCGGTTTTCGGAGGCGATCTCACGGTGTCAATCTACCTTAAAAACGCACCGTATAGTATTGATTGATAATATTATTGTGCCGACTATCAGCACTTCATGCCGGCGAGCGCGGGGTGTACCAGCTTGCCGCCTTCAATATTGATTCCGCGCATCAGTGCCGGGTTGTCGCGCCACTGCCCCGACGCGAGCTTGTTGACCCATGGGAGGATCGCCGCGCAGATCGCCTGCGACGAAGTCTGGGGGACCGCGCCCGGCATGTTGGTTACGGCGAAATGCGTCACGCCTTCTTCGACGTACGTCGGTTCCTTCCACGTGGTGGGGCGCGAAGTCTCGAAGCAGCCGCCCTGGTCGATCGAGATATCGACCACCACGCTACCGTCCTCCATGCCCCGGATCATGTCGCGTGTCAGCACGTGGGGCGCGACGGCACCCGTCACCAGCACAGCGCCGACCACGAGGTCCGCGCTCGCGACTTCGCGCGCGACGACCTCCTCGTACGGGTACAACGCCGTGACGTTATTGCCGAGGCGCATCATCTCCTCCATGCGGTCCTGGCGCTTTTCGAACACGACAACGTGCGAGCCGCCCGCCGCCGCCAGCGCGGCCGAGTTGCCGCCTGCCGCGCCCGCACCGAAGACCACGACCTTGCCACGCTCGGTGGATGGCAGGCCACCAAGCAGCTTGCCCTTCCCGCCCATCGGCTGGTGCAGGAGATGGGTGCCAACCTGTATCGCGATCTTGCCGGCGATGATCGACATCGGCGCGAGCAGCGGCAGGTCGCCGTTCGGAAGCTCGACGGTCTCGAACGCGACACCGGTCAGGCCGATGTCGAGCAGCCGACGCGTGAGGCCCGGCAGCGGCGCCAGGTGCAGGTAGCAGAACAGCAGATGCTCGGCGCGCAGCAACGCGAGGTCGCCCTCGATTGGTTCCTTGACCTTGACGATCAGTTCGCCTTTTGCGTACAGCGCGGCGGCGTCGGGGGCGACGTTGACGCCCAGGCGCGCGTAGTCCGCATCCTTGAAACCGCTCTTGTTGCCCGCGCCCTGTTCGATCCAGACCTCGTGGCCGCGGCGGACGAGATCGCCGGCGGCGGCCGGAACGAGCGCTACGCGCCCTTCGAGGGTCTTGGTCTCACGCGGGACGCCGATGCGCATGGCTCACTCCGGAAGCAGGAAGGTGATCGGGAAATGAAAGAGGCGCCGCATTGGCGCCTCGGCATGACAGTAATCGGGTCGCGACGGAAGTCTTGATTCGACGACTCGCGGGCCCCATTCTCGCCGCTCACGGCGGCGTATCTCGGCGGCTTGCCGCTGCCGAAACGACGACGCCAATCCACTTGCGAGTATACATGAGCACTTCCAGGCACTGCCGCGTATTGATCCTTGGTTCCGGCCCCGCGGGCTACTCCGCAGCCGTCTACGCTGCCCGCGCCAACCTCAAGCCGGTGATGATCACCGGCATGGAGCAAGGTGGCCAGCTCATGACCACGACCGACGTCGACAACTGGCCCGGAGACGTCGAGGGGCTGCAGGGCCCCGCATTGATGGAGCGCATGCAGAAGCATGCCGAGCGCTTCGAAACAGAAATCGTGTTCGACCACATCATCGAGGCCGACGTGCGGGCCCGTCCCTTCCGGCTGCGCGGTGACAGTGGCACCTACACCTGCGACGCGCTCATCGTCACCACCGGGGCGACCGCGAAATACCTCGGCATCGAGTCCGAGCAGCGGATGCGCGGCAAGGGTGTGTCGGCCTGCGCGACCTGCGATGGCTTCTTCTTCCGCGGACAGGAAGTCGCGGTCGTCGGCGGCGGCAACACCGCCGTCGAGGAGGCGCTCTACCTGACGAACATCGCGAGCAAGGTGACCGTGGTGCATCGCCGCGACAAGTTCAAGGCCGAGAAGATCCTGCAGGACAAATTGTTCGAGAAGGAACGCGCGGGCAAGGTTCGCATCCTCTGGCACCACCAGGTGGACGAGGTGCTCGGCGATGATTCCGGCGTCAACGGGTTGCGCGTGCGTTCGACCCAGAACGGTGTGATGGAAGACCTCGCGGTGTCGGGCGTCTTCATCGCGATCGGCCACACGCCGAACACGCAGTTGTTCGAAGGCCAACTCGACATGCGCAACGGATACATCACCATCCGTACCGGCCTCGATGGCAACGCGACCCAGACCTCGGTGCCCGGCGTGTTCGCGGCGGGCGACGTCGCCGATCAGGTGTATCGCCAGGCGATCACCTCCGCGGGCTTCGGCTGCATGGCCGCACTCGACGCCGAGAAATACCTCGACTCGATCGGCCTGGCGGGGTGAGCAGCCGCGCTCGCGAGCCACTGGCTCGCGCGGCTGCGAACGCCATGGACAGGGTGAGACGTATACGTCGCGCCATGGCGCGACCGGTCGAACGCCCGCGCAAGGATGCGCGGGCCGGACTTTTCGATGGAGCAGGATGCGGAATCGAAAAGTCCATGGCCGGATGCGCAGGGGCGGACCTGCGCAGTGCGGGCTTGTGCGCCGCTTCGTGATCGCGCTTTCCGAACCCCGGGGCGGCCTGGTCAGCCCGGTGCGCACGCAGTCCGCTTGGGAATGACACCTGATTCGCCGTCCGTGTCCGGGCTCCTTTTTTCCGTGCGCACCCACGAGCGCATCGACGAGATCCCTGCCGATGCGTGGGACGCGCTGGCGGAAGACGACCACCCGTTCACGAGCCATGCGTTCCTGCACGCCCTCGAAGCTTCGGGATCTTTGCGCGCCGACGCCGGATGGTCACCGCGCCACCTGACGCTTTGGCGCGACGGGGCGCTCATCGCCGCGGCGCCCGCCTACCTCAAGACCAACTCGCACGGCGAATTCGTCTTCGACCAGGGCTGGGCCCACGCGGCAGCGCAGGCGGGGATCGATTACTACCCGAAATTGCTGCTCGCGGTGCCCTACTCGCCCGTCAACGGGCAGCGACTGCTGGCGCGCGACCCGTCGGCGCGCGCAGTGCTGGCGACGAACCTGCCCCGGTTGGCGGAAGCGCTCGGCGTCTCCGGCGTACACGTCAATTTCGGACGTGCCAGCGACCACGGCCCGCTCGACGACGCCGGCTTCACCACCCGCCACGACGTCCAGTTCCACTGGCGCAACGAGACTGGGTGGCGGGACTGGGACACGTTTTCCGGCGCGCTCGATTCGAAGCGGCGCAAGAATATCCGCCAGGAGCGCGAGCGATTGCGCCGGCAGGACTGGCGCTTCGATCGTCTGGAAGGCGACGCGATCACCGATGCAGTCCTGGATACCGCCTTCGCCCTGTATCAGCGCACCTTCACCGGCAAGTACAACCACCCGGCACTGACACGCGGATTCTTCGCGCGCCTGCACGCTTCGATGCCGCACGCGCTGTTGATCGTGCATGCGCGCAGCCCGGAGGGTGCGAATGCGATGGCGATCTGCCTGCAGTCTTCAAGCACACTTTACGGCCGTTACTGGGGCAGCGAAGTCGACACGCCGGGATTGCATTTCGAGACCTGCTATTACCAGGGCATCGAGCACTGTCTCGCGACCGGCCGGACCCTGTTCGAGCCCGGCGCGCAGGGAGAGCACAAGCTCGCTCGCGGCTTCCTGCCATCGATGACCGAATCCCGGCATTGGCTGCGGGATCGGCGCCTTCACCAGGCTGTCGCACACGCGATGGTTTCCGAACGCGATCACGTCGCGCGCTACCGAGCCGACCTGTTCGCGCATTCTCCGTTCGCTGGACCTCGCCCGTGAACCTGTTCCGGCTTGGAGTCCGGGAGGACGCGCCATTCCCGCACCCAGACGCCGCCATGGGCGAACCCAACGGCCTGCTCGCCTGGGGTGGGGATCTGTCCGTTGCGCGGTTGCGCTGTGCGTATGCGCGCGGAATCTTTCCCTGGTACAGCGAAGGCCAGCCGATCCTGTGGTGGTCGCCCGACCTGCGTGCCGGCTTCGATCCTTCCACGATGCACGTGCCGCGCAGGCTGCGGCGCTGGCTGCGCAGTTGCCACTGGAGCATCGAAAGCGATGCACGATTCGATGAGGTCGTTGCAGGCTGCGCGGCGCCGCGCCGCGACGACGGCGGCACGTGGATCACGCGTCAGATGCGCGACGCCTACAGCGAGCTCCACCGTGCCGGTGATGCGCACAGCATCGAAGTGCTGGACGGCGAACGGCTGGTGGGAGGCCTGTACGGTGTCGCGAGCGGCGGCGTCTTCTGTGCGGAATCCATGTTCAGTGTCGAGAGCCACGCGTCGAAGGTGGCCGTGCTCGCACTGGCGGCGGTTTGGAGCGGCGCCGGTGGCCGCTGGATCGATGCCCAGATTCCGTCCTCCCACCTTGAATCGCTCGGCGCGACTGCAATCGCGCGCCGCGATTACCTGGGGCTGCTCGCGCGCCATGCCGTTCCCATCCGGTGGCCCACCGGCCCACTCTCGGTGAACCCGCCGACATTGGGCGAACGCGTCCGCTGACGCAGTCAGCTATCGACCTGGCAACCGCCTCGACCCGAACGCTTGATGGCATACATAGCCGCGTCGGCCCGTTGCAGGAAATCCGCCGCGTCGATTTCCCCGGCCCGCCTGAGTGCTACTCCGATGCTTGCCGACAGCACGATCCGCTTGTCCATGAGGTCGAAGGGCGCCTGCACAGCCGTCCTGATTTTCTCCGCAACGAGCGTGGCTTCTTCTGCGTCGTGGATCGCTTCCATCAGGATCACGAATTCGTCGCCGGCGATCCGCCCCACGCTATCCGTCGAGCGCACGCTGGACGACAGTCGCCTGGCGAACTCGCGCAGCGCCAGGTCACCCACCTGGTGGCCAAAGCGGTCGTTGATCGACTTGAGGTGATCGAGATCCAGGAACATGACGGCGACCCTGGCGCCGTTGCGTTCACTGCGTGCGATGGCGTCCTGTAGCAGCTTCATGAATGGCCGGCGATTGAGGAGCCCGGTGAGCGGGTCGATCTGCGCTTCCTGCCGGAGCGTTCTCTCGATTTCCTTCTGGGCCGTGACGTCGTGGATCACGCCGTAGACCCCCGCGGTCTCGCCGAGATCGTTGAAATCGGGAAGATAGGTTCCACGGAACACCCGTTGCGTCTGCGGTGACGTGAACTCGAACTCCGCCGGCGTGCCCTGGAACGCGGCGTCCAGGTGCGGCTCGATCAAGGAGTAGAGGCGCGGATCCAGCACATCGCGCAGCGGCCGGCCCGTGATCTCGACCAGCGGCAGGCCGAGCCAGTCGGCATAGGCCGCGTTGTTGAATCGGAACCGGCGCTCGTGATCGACGTAGGAAACCAGCACCGGGATGTTGTCCGCGATCAGGCGGAGTTTCGCCTCGTTCGCGGCCAGCAGCGTCTCCACGGTCTTGAAGTCCGTGATGTCGAAGGTCATCGCGTAGAAGCCACGGACGTCGCCTTCCGGACCGACGTCGGGGACGAAGGTGGACCGGAAGATGTGCTGTCGACCACGCACCGAGAACCTGCCTTCAAACGTCACCAGTTCGCCGCCCAGCGCGGCCGCCACGTGCTCGGTCTGGTCGGCATGGATCTGGTCCCCGCTCACCTCGCGCAGTGTCCTTCCCAGCGGACTGGGCGCGTCCGGGCCAAGCGATTCGACCAGTCTCGCATTGACGAATCGGTAACGCTCCTCGCGGTCCACATAGGCCACCAGCGCCGGGAGGTTGTCCGCGATCAGCCGAACCCGCTGCTCGCCCTCGCGCAGAGCGTCGATCAGGCGGTGTCGCTCGGTGACGTCCCGCGTTACCCCGACAATCGCGGCGACACTGCCCTGGCGGTCACGCAGCGGGTGCCTTGCCGTCCACACCACGTAAGGCTTGCCCGTTTCCGGGTCGATGCCCCGAAACTCGCGCTTGCTGGGTCGGCCGGACTCGAGGACCTCGAGATCGTTCTTGCGCGTGATCGTGGCGTCTTCCGGCGTCATCACGTCGCCGACGGTATTGCCCACGATCTCTTCCTTGGAGCGATGCAGGAACGCTGCCGCCGGTTCGTTCACCAGCAGGTAACGGCCTTCCGCATCCTTCACGAAGACCATGTCGCTGGTGCCGTCGATCACGCCGGTAGCCAGGCTGCACTCGCGGATCAGGCGGCGGTCGTAGTGGCGGAAAGTGCGCAGCGCGTGCCAGAACATACCCGCGCTGGACAGCGTTAGCGCAAGAAAGCCAAGCCACAACCAGCGCTCCACCAAAGCGAGCGGCGCGTCGACCTCGTCCTGCGACTGGCTCAGTTGCACCAGAAACGGCGCCTGCACGACCGGCACGATGGCGGTCAGCTCCGGACCCGGGCCCAGGTTGGAAATGTTCTGGATGATTTTCCGCTCGCCGAGCTGCAGTGCACTCAACACTTCCGGCGCCTTCACCCGTTGGCCTTGCGCCGCCTTGTCCGTGCTGACGAGGATCTCGCCCGCGTCATCCACCAGGGCCTTCGTGAGCGTCCCCCCGGCAGGAACCTGCGTGTGCGCCCGCAGGACGCCGCGCAGCGAAATCGCGGCAGCGAGGGAGCCAACCCTCTGTCCTGCCGCATTCCTCACGGTGAAGCGCATGATCCAGACGACATCCTCGCCGTCGCGGCGAAGCCCGGTCAGCGACTTCTGGGTATCCGGGCTCTCGGCGATTTCCGTGAAGACCTCGCCCGCGGTCCCCGGCGATACCGCGAGCGCCACATCGTCGGCGTCCAGCAGCGCCAGTGCGCCGTAGTGCGGCGATGACGTGCGCGCCAGATCGAGCACGCTGACACCTTGACGCGCATCGCCGAGGGACAGCACGGCGCTGGTGCTGGCCTGCTGTGACAAGGCAATTACGTCCTTGCGAAGATCGAGCACCGTGCCGGAGACCTGGGCCGCCAGCACGTCGGCCTGCGCCAGCCGGCTCGTCTCGATCAGGTTGCGCTGCGAGGCCGCGGCCTGGCGCAGCGCATAGCCGCCGATGGCGAGGGGTAACGCGATGCCGAGGAAGGCCAAAGCTAACAGGTGCCAAACGCGGTGGCGGGCCTGCTGCGCACTGTCGGCAATGGTCAGCGGCGGATGGTCCGACCTGGCGCGCAGACGTGGCTCCTCACTTGCTTTCCCCATTACCCGAAAGTCCTCATGAGTCGCCTCGTCCGTGCCCACTATGGCTTCGGTCACGTGAACCGGTTCTCAACTTGCGGAAGTCGGGACGTCACAAACGATTACGATCTCGCAGTCGCCGCGGGCGTGCGGTTCATGACTGGCCGTCGCCTCACTCGCGCCCTTGGTCCGGAGCGCACGGGCGAGAGCCCGCCTTCACGTCAACAGTGACTTGATCGCGTCCCTGAGGGCGTCGGGTAGATACGGCTTCTGCAGGATGGGGCAATCCTTGAACTCCGGCGGCAATCCCTCGCGGCCGTAGCCGGAGGCGAACACGAACGGCACGCCCAGCTCGCGCAGCCTCGACGCCACCGGGAAGACTTCGACGCCATTGAGGTTGATGTCCAGCAGGGCGGCATCGAAGGCGTCATCGCCCGCGACGAGATCGAGCGCACGATCGACGCGCGCGGCCTTGATCACGCGATAGCCGGCGTTGGAGAGAATGTCTTCGACCAGCATCGCCACGAACATCTCGTCCTCCACGACCATGATGCAGCGTGAGGATGAGGCTTCATTCATGGCATTTTTTCCGTCAGTGGCACTTCGATCCTACAAATAACGCCTTCGGGGTCGAAATCGAGTGAAACCGTGCCACCGAGCTCGAACGCAAGCCCCTCGGAGATGAGTCGCGAGCCGAATCCGCGTTGGGTCGGAGGCGTGACTAGAGGGCCGCCGCGTTCGCGCCATTCGATCAGCAACCATCGATCGCCGTCCTTCTGCAGCGGCTCGCAGTGCACGATGACCTGTCCTTCCGCTACGGAAAGCGCGCCGTACTTGACCGCGTTGGTGGTGAGCTCATGAATCGTCATGCTGAGCGCCAACGCGGTCTTCGGAGTCAAGGTGAGCTTGTCGCACGTCAGGTGTATTCGCGCTTCGTCCGCCCGCTCAAAGGGTGCCAGCTCGGAGAGCACGATTTCGCGCAGGCCCACCCCGTTCCACGAATCGCGGGCGAGCAGGTTGTGCGTGTAGGACAACGCCTGCAGACGTGCGAGGAAGGCTTTCTTGAACGTCTCGGGAGTTGCGGTACTCGATACGGTCAGTTGCGCGATCGACTGGACGCTTGCGAGGGTGTTCTTGACGCGGTGGTTGAGCTCACCCAGCATCATTTCCATGTGCCGGACCGCACGCTGGCGCTCGGTGCTGTCGCGCGCAATCAGCGACCCGGATACCACCGTCCCGCTGCCGTCGCGGACCGGCGAACAGCTGAGGTCGACGTTGATTGCCGTGCCGTCCCGGCGCTGCCAGGTCATTTCGATTTCGTGCGACTTGCCCAGGTCGCATGCGTGCAGAAGCTCGGGCACGCCCGCTGATCCGGACGGAAGCAGCATTGCCAGCGATTGGCCGACTGCCTTGCGGGCATTAAATCCGAGATGCTCACAGGCGCTCTCGTTCCAGCTCGTGATGATGCCGTCCATCGTATGGCCGATGATCATGTCCTTGGACGTATCGACGATGGCCGCCAGCAGTCCGCGCTCGACCTCGTGCGCGCGCCGTTCGGTGATATCGGTGAACGTGAGCACGACGCCGTCGATCACGTTGTCGACCGTGCGATAGGGCCGCATGCGCAGCAGGTACACCGGCCCCTGCTTCTCGTCCTGCAGCACGCGCTCGATCATCGCCAGCTCGCGCAACACACGTTGCACGTCCTGCGCAAGCTCCGGGTAAGAGATGCGCGAGGAGATCTCCGTGATGGGGCGACCGATGTCGCCCTCGCGCAGATGGAACAGTTCGGTAATCACCGGGGTGAAGCCGGTGACTTGCAGTTGCGCATCGAGAAACAGGGTTGCGATCTGCGTGGATTCCATCAGGTTGCCGAGATCGCTGTTGGCGCGCGTGAGCGCAGTGTTCTTGGTGTGCAACTCGGCATTGACGACGTGCAGCTCCTCGTTGATCGACTGCATCTCCTCCTTGGAGGTTTCAAGCTCCTCGTTGGAAGACTGCAGTTCCTCGTTGACCGACTGGTACTCCTCGTTGGCGGACTTGAGTTCCTCGTTCACGGTTTCGTACTGATCGATTGCGACCTGCAGCTGCAACCTTATTCCCTCCAGTTCCTGCTCCAGCCGATGGGCGCCGCGATGATCTGAATTGGTTTCCTCGCCGATGGCCGCATTCTGTTCGGAATCCCGTTCGCGGAATGCCACTGCACACAGCTGGGTTGCGCCATCGGTCTCCGGCAAAGGCTCGACGATCAGCTGCAGCGCGCGACGCTGGCCATCAACGAGGAACGACAGGTCGTCCTTCAGCACGGCGCGCTGTTCTGCAAAGGCCTGCTGCACGGCGCTGCGCGCGGCGCCGCGCAATTCCTTGTGCAGCAGACTGAAAAGGTTGAGGCTGGCGGCACCCGAAGTCGGTTGCAGGTAACG
>JBBRIE010000062.1:0-14363 GCA_038221545.1 Lysobacterales bacterium | reverse complement strand
TCTACAACCCGGGGCAGCGCCGCGTGCGTCGTGCGCCCAACGTCGCCTACGACAATCCCGGCACCGCGTCGGACGGCCTGCGCACGAACGACATGACCGACATGTTCAACGGCGCGATGGACCGTTTCGACTGGAAGCTGGTCGGCAAGAAGGAGATGTACATCCCGTACAACTCCTACCAGACGAAGGCGCGCGGCACCAAGGTCGCCGACCTGGTTCGCCCGGGACACATCAATCCGGACAAGCTGCGCTATGAGTTGCACCGGGTCTGGGTCGTCGAGGCGACACTCAAGCCGGGCAAGCGCCACATCAACAAGCGCCGGACCTTCTTCCTCGACGAAGACAGCTGGCAGATCGTGCAGATCGACCATTACGACAGCCAGGGCGCCATGTGGCGGTACTCCGAAGCGGCGCCGATCAACTACTACGAAGTACCGACCCTGTGGACCACGCTCGAGACCCATCACGACGTGAAGTCCGGTCGTTACATCTCGCAGTTGCTCGACAACGAAGACAAGCCACGCGACTTCGGTCACCTCAGCACTCCGGCGAACTATTCGCCGCAGGCGCTGCGTACGAAGGGCGTGCGCTGACACGAACATGGTGACGGCGCCTCCGGGCGCCGTCGCTGCCGCCGCACGATTGCGGCGTCGAGTTACCAATCCACGCTGGCCGACCCCGTTGGAGCAAGCGATGCGGCAGAGCCGATTGTTGAAACTGCCGATCGCGGTGGTGCTGGCCGCGATGTTCGGTGCGCTTGCCGCGCAATCGACGGACGAGTCCTCGGATCCTGCGAAGCAGGCCGCGGAGCGTGCCAAGGCCGAGGCGTTCGCCGATCCCGATTCCCTAGCGGGTGAGCAGCCTGCCGTGGATGTTTCCCTGGCCGAAGGCGCCGAACCTGCGTTGGCCGCGGCACCAGACCTCGATTCCAGTGTGCTCGACAGCGAGACCGTACGGCTGGCCGCCGAGGCGGTGCTGCTGGACAGCGTACGCGTGGGCAACATCATCATCGCCGTGGGCGAACGGGGCACGATCGTGCGTGGCGTCGGCGAGGACTGGAAGCAGGTCGAACGCGTGCCGACCCGGGCGACGCTCACGGCCGCGTTTGCCGTCGGCCAGGACATCTGGGCGGTCGGGCACGATGGCGTGATTCTGCATTCCCCCGATGCAGGCAGCTCGTGGCAGCGCCAGCGAGTCGATGCGTGGCGCCCGGATTCCGACAATCCCCAAAGCGGCGTGCCGCTGCTCGACGTGCTGTTCCTGGACGCGACCCACGGGTTCGCCGTCGGCGCCTACAGCCTCCTGCTCGAAACGCGGAACGCCGGCGCCACGTGGGAACAGCGCTCCATCGGGGGAGGAGATGCCGCCGCGGCAGACGCGGATTCGGGGACCGCAGCCGCCTCACCGCCGGAAGAAGCCGCCGAGGGCGACAACGAGTCGTGGAATTTCAGTGCCGACGAGCTCGATCTCGAGGCCGAGAGCGATCCCCACCTCAACGCCATCGCGAGGACCGGGTCCGGCGCCTTGCTGATCGCGAGCGAGCGCGGCACCGCGTTCCGCTCGCGCGACCAGGGTGCCTCGTGGCAACGCCTGAAGCTGCCCTACGAGGGGTCGATGTTCGGCGCGCTGGGTTTCGACAACGACCACGTGCTGCTGTTCGGCTTGCGCGGCAACGTGCTCGAGACATTCGACCTGGGCGACACCTGGCACGAGCTCGATTCGGGGGTTGATGCCAGCCTCATGGGCGGCAGCTCGATCGCGCAGGGCGGCGCCCTCCTGGTCGGCGCCAACGGAGTGATGGTTCGTCGCGACAACGCCGAAAGCCCCTTCGTGGCCAGCCGCTATCGCACGTCGGAGGGCGAGTCCCCGATCCTGTCGGGCGTCATCACCGACGCCGACGGCTCGATCGTCGTGCTGGGCGAGCGCGGCATCGCACCTTTCCGCAATTGAACCCGGCACCGAGGCGAATTCCATGAGCCACCCGACTTCGCAGACGCCGCCGGGGCCGCTGATCCGCTTCGCCGAGAGGCTGGTGTTCGGCAACCGGCCGATCGTGCTCATCGTGTTCGCCCTCGTGACGCTGGCGATGGCGTTCTTCGCCAGCCAGCTTCGCGTCGACGCCGGTTTCAAGAAGCAGATCCCGCTCGGCCACGAGTACATGCGCACCTTCCTCGACTACGAGGCGGACTTCGGCGGCGCGAACCGCGTTCTCATCGCGGTGATGGCGAAGGACGGCGACATGTTCGACCGCGAGTACTTCGCGACGCTCGAGAACGTCAGCCGGGACGTGGTCGCGATCGAGGAAGTCGAGGACGCGCGCGCGCGTTCCCTGTTCACGCCGAACGTGCGTTTCGTGGAGGTCGTCGAGGACGGTTTCGCCGGCGGCAACGTCATCCCCGACACCTTCACGCCGAACGTCGAAGGCTTCGACCCCACGCCCGAGGACTTCGAGACCGTCCGCGGCAACATCGTCAAGGCCAACATCCTCGGGCGCCTGGTCGCCAAGGATTACTCCGGAGCGATGGTCTGGGCCGACCTCATCCCCGAGACGAAGGACAACAAGGTCGATTACCAGAAGGTCGCCGCGCAGCTCGAGGCGATCCGCGCAAAGTACGAAGACAAGAACCACACCGTCCACATCATTGGCTTCGCCAAGATGGTGGGCGACATCACCGATGGCGCGAAGTCGGTCATCTACTTCTTCCTGATCACCATCGGGATGACCTGGCTGCTGCTCTACCTGTATTCGACCTCGGTCAAGCTCGCCTCGCTGACTGTGCTCGCGGCGCTCGTCGCCGTCATCTGGATGCTGGGCGCGCTGCGGCTCATGGGCTTCGGCATCGACCCCATGAACATGCTGACGCCGTTCCTGATCTTCGCGATTGCGGTCAGCCATGGCGAGCAGATGATCAACCGCTTCCGCGGCGAGATTTTCTTCGGCGGGCTCGAGGAAGGAACCGTCGAGGAGTTGCGCCAGCGCCAGGGTGTACCGCCGCTTGAGGCGGCGCGACTCGCGTTCCGCATGCTGCTGGCGCCGGGCGCGGTCGCGCTCATCGCCGGCTGCATCGGCTTCGCGGCGATCCTCATCATCCCGATCCGCATCATCTTCGAGCTGGCGATCACGGCGACCGTGGGCGTCGCCATCACCATCCTCACCGACCTCATCCTGTTGCCGGTGCTGCTGTCGTACACGAAGCTGCGCAACCTCGAGCGCAAGCGCGAGTTCCGACTGCGGCAGTTGACCCGCTTCGACAGGATCTGGGCCGCGCTCACGCGCTTCAGCCGCCCGGTGCCTGCCGCGGTCATCATCCTGGTCGGCGTGGCGATCTGGTTCTTCGCCGAACGTCAGGGCGACAAGGTGATGATCGGTGACGCCGAGGCGGGCGTCGCGGAACTCCGACCCGAGGCGCGATACAACCGCGACGCCGTGCTCATCAGCAACAAGTTCGCGTTGTCGGTCGATCAGATCAACATCATCGCCGAGGCCGCGCCGTCGGCCTGCACCGCCAGTTACTCCGCGATGGAAACGATTGATCGCTTCGCCTGGCACATGAGCAACGTCGAAGGCGTCGAGCAGGTCATGACGCTGCCGATGGCTGCCAAGATCGTCAACGCGGGCTGGAACGAAGGCAACATCCGCTGGCGGGCGTTGCCGCGCAATCCGGATTCGCTGCGCCTCGCCACCCAGGGGTTCGAGACGGATTCGGGCCTGCTGAATACCGATTGCTCGGCGATTCCTGTCATCACGTTCCTGAGCGACCACAAGGCGGACACGATCGATCGCGTGGTGGGCGCGGTAAAGGAATTCAGGGAAGCCAATACGGACTACCGCGAGGACTTCGCCGAGGTCCGCGACGCGGCGGTAAAGAAAGCCGCCGACGCAGGCGAGGAGTACCGCAGCGACGCCGTGAACTTCCGCCTCGCCACGGGTAGCGTAGGCGTGCTCGCGGCCATCAACGACACCGTGCGCGAGGTCGAACACTGGATCCTGTGGCTGCTCTACGCGGCGGTGTTCCTGATGTGCCTCATCAGTTTCCGCAGCCCGCTTGCGGCCGTCTGCATCGTGCTGCCGCTGGTACTCGTGACCGAGCTCGGGCACGCGCTCATGGTGCAGCTCGGCATCGGCATGAAGGTCAACACGCTGACGGTGGTCGCGCTCGGCGTCGGCATCGGCGTCGACTACGCGATCTACATCTTCGCGCGCATGCGCGAGTCGATGAAACAGGGACGCACGCTGTCCGAGAGCTACTTCATCGCGCTCAAGACCACCGGCATCGCGATCTTCTACACGGCGCTGACGCTGGCCGCGGGTGTCGCCACCTGGAACTTCTCGGAACTCAAGTTCCAGGCCGACATGGGGCTCATGCTGACCTTCATGTTCGTGGTCAACATGATTGCCGCGATCATCTTCCTGCCCGCGCTCGCGCGCTGGCTGCTGCGTCCGCGCGAAGACGACCGCTTCGTGCCGCAACTGTAGAGCGGGCCGCGGCTGCGCCGCCTGCTTCCGATCCCCGGCAGCCGGCAGCCAGTCGCTCGACTGCCATCCCGGCCCATGGCGACGAGCCGGCGTAAAACTGTGCGCGGTCGACCCTTCCTGCCTCCCACACCCGGGCTGACGGCTTGAAGGGGAGGCGGAAAGTGCGTAGCCTGCGCAACTTGTGCGTCTTGCCATGGGGGCAGGCGACTTGCCACATTTCGGGAGATCCATGTGAAGAAGCTCGCCTCCGCGCTTGCCGTTGTCCTCGCCGCCGCCGCGGCGCCCTCCGTGTTCGCGCAATCGCTCGACTGCGCCGCGCTTGCCAACAGCGCGCTCAGCGAGCCCGCGGGTTATGCGCAGCAGTGCAATTTCACGCCGTCCTCCTCCTTTGCCGCGCCGGCCCCGAGCGCGCCGACCGATACCGCGTTCGTCTACAACGTACGTGGCGGCACGCCCAACCTGGGCCTCGCGCGACACGTGCTCAACAACATGCCGGGCATCACCAACGTCGGTAACCCGGCGCTGACGGTGTTCTCGATGGACTTCAACGTATCCAACGACACGCTGTACATCGTCGACTCGACCGTTGCAGCCACGCCGCTGCTGCGCACGCTCAACCAGACCAACGGCACCCCGACGACCATCGCGCCGATCACGATCGATGCCGGTGAAGGCATCACCGACCTCGCGATCCATCCGCAATCCGGGCTCGCCTACCTGACGTCGAATTCCGCCGCGGCAGGCAACCGCCTGTTCACCATCAACCTGACTACGGGCGTGCGCACGCTGGTGGGGCAGATGACGGCGGCGCCGTCCATCATGATCGACATCGCGGTGAACTGCACGGGTCAGATCTTCGGTCACGACATCGCCGACGATTCGCTCTATTCGATCAACAGCACCACGGGCGTCGCCACGCGTATCGGCGGCCACGGCCTCGCGGCGAACTTCGCGCAGGGCATGGATTTCGACAACCAGGACGGCCAGCTGTACGCCTGGATCTACACCGGCGGTGGCACCTACACGTTCGGCACCTTCAATCTGGCGACCGGTGCGATCACGCCGGTCAACACCAATACGCCTCCCGGCGAGTGGGAAGGCGCCGTGCGCAACACCTGCGCGCCGCTCCAGACCGACCTTGCCCTCACGCAGTCCAACAACGCACCCGCGCAGCTGGCACTCGGCACGACCTTCACCAAGACCCTGACCGTGACCAACAATGGTCCCGCCGCCGCCACCGCGATCACCGTTGTCGACACGCTGCCGTTCCAGCTGCAGCACGTCAGCAACACCTGCAGCGCAGCGGTCAGCGGCCAGACGGTGACCTGGACCATCCCGTCGCTGGCCAACGCGGCGACCGCAACTTGCGACCTTGTCGTGCGCGTCACCGGTTCGGGTCAGTTCACCAACACCGCGTCGATCACGGGTTCCACTCCGGCCGACCCGACACCGGCGAACAACACGACGTCCGTGGTGTTCGCCGGGGCGCCGCAGTTGGCAGTGCCGACACTCAACCTGTTGGGACTGGGCGCGTTGCTCGCCGCGCTGGGCGGCCTCGGGATGTTCGTACTCGGACGCCGCGGCACGGCCTGATACGCCAGAGCAGTAGAGTCGCGGAAAAGGGCGCTTCGGCGCCCTTTTTCATGTGCGCGAAGGCGCCCGGGCTTCTCCACTTTGAAGGTTCTCCGTGCCATCACGCCAGGCTGATGCCGTGTTCGCAATCCTGTCGTTTTGCAGGGAGCGCAGGGTGTCCAGCAGGCTCCTGGCAGTGTTCCTCGCGTTGGCCTCCGCTTCGGCGCAGGCAGCGGATTCCGCGATCGAATGACCAGACCATGGCGAGGCGCGCGCTCGCCTTCCTGGCGGACGATCGCGTCGCTCTCGCGCGCATTACCGAAGCCGGCATCCTGTCGGCGGATCGAGAGATCGGACGCGATCCCATGCCTTGGACGGTGATCGGCGCGCGCGACAATGCCGCTGTTGTCGCGCTGCGCGTGCCCGCTGCCTGCAAACGCCTCGAATGGTGGGATCGCAGTGAAGGTCCGCTGCCCAGCGCCGTCGTTGCTTACCCTGTGCTCAAGCGCGCCGTGGCGTTCGTCTGCATGGAACGCGTCTGCTCTACCCAATCGTGCGCCCCGGGGACGTTCGTACCTTCGTCGACGACATCGCCGCCCGCCCTTAGCCGAGTTGCATGCTGAGCGACGCACGGCGTTTCTTCCCTCTCCCTTCCGGAGAGGGGTTCCTTACCTAGGCTTCGACGGGTGCAGGCGCCTCGCGGCGTCGCGTGATCGCGCGCAGCGCCACGACCAACACGCCGGCGAGCACCATGGCGCCGCCAATGAGCAGCTTCGGTCCAGGCTTGTCGCCCCACACGGCGACGCCGAGCGCGACCGCGAAGACCGGTGCGAGTAGCAGGTACGGCGTTACCTGCGAAACCGGATGGCGCTGCACCAGGAAATAGAGCAGGCCATGGCCGACCAGGGACGCGATCAATGCGGTGTAGGCGACGCCGGCCCAGTCGCGCCAGTTCGCGGTCGCGATCGCCTCCCAATGATCGGTCTCGATCGCGAGGGTAATCGCCAGCAGCACGGGGATGCCGATGAGCGCTGTCCAGCCCTGCATTTCGAACAGGCCGATGTCCTTGATCCCGCGCATCAGGATGGTGCCGATCGCCAGTGCCAGTGCTGCGGTGAGCGTCATCGCCAGCGCATCGGGCGCGTCGAGCACGAGCGGGTCGAAGCCGAGCACCACGATGCCGCCGAACGCAAGCACGATGCCGGACGCGGTGCGCCAGCCGATGCGTTCCCCCAGCCACCAGACCGCGAGCAGCGCGCTCATCGGGATGTAGGACTGCAGCGCGATCGCGGTGGACGAGATGTCGCCCGCGCGCTTGAGTGCCCAGAAGTTGAGGCCGAAGTGCAGCGCGCCGTTGAGCACCGCCACCGCGACCAGTCGCCAGCGTTGCCCGCGCGCGACCGGGCGCAGGAACGGAAACAGCAGCGCGAGCAGCACGACGAGCCGCAACGTGGTGAAGAGATAGGGCGGGAAGTGCTGCAGCGCGAAGGCGGACGCGAGGAAGTTGCCGCCCCACGCGAGGCAGATCAGCAGCACCAGGCCGAAATGGCTCAGCGGCATCCTGCGGGCCCCGCGCGGCCCGTGCCTTCGCCCCGCCGCGAACTCAAATGGCGATGCCGACTTTGCGCAGCGCCTTCTGCGCCAGCCACGCCGGACCGATCAGCAGGTAGGTGAGGTCGGTCAGGAACGAAGGACGCTTGCCCTCGATCTGGTGGCCGATGAACTGGCCCACCCATGCGACGACGAATACGACCGCGGCGGCGATCAGCAGGCCGCGCGGCCCGATCGATTGCATCAGCAGGTGACAGCTGAATCCGAATACCGCGAATACCGCCAGCATCGTGAAGCCGATGGGTCGCGATTGTCGCCAGTACCAGACCCAGGCGACGAACGTCGCGATGAATGCCCAGAGACCCGGCCGTCCGATCACGGCGGGAACCGGAATGGTCCACAGCGCGGCCATCACCGACCACACGATAGGCGGCACGCACAGCCAGTGGATCAACCGGTTGGTCCGGTTCTGGTGGTCGTGCGAATAGTTGCCGAGCAGTCGATGGATGCGACGAATCCCGGCGTGCGCCACCCCGCTGTCCTGCTCCACCGCTGTCCCGGTCGTATCCATTGTCAAACCCTGATCCCGATCGGCGCAGTGTACGCCTGGAGGCATTGTCAGGGTCCGCTCGCCCGTGCCGCGACTTATGCCGCGGATCCCTCGAGCAGGTCCCACAGCGAGGCGTCCACTGCCGGTAGCGTCTCGATCTGGGGCCGGGCAAGCAGGTAGCCATGGAACAAGCCAATGCCCATGGCGCGCAAAAACCTGTATTCCCCCACCGTCTCCACACCTTCCGCGCAGGGTTCCGCGCCGAACTTGCCCACCTCAATCCCCGGCTGCGATCTGCCGCAAGGCGCGTTCGAACGTCTCGACCGGCTGACCACCCGAGATCAGGTGGCGGTCGTTGATGATGACCGCAGGCACGGCATGGATGCCGCGATCGGTGTAATAGCGCTCCTGCGCGCGGACCGCATCGGCATACTCGTCCGATGCGAGGATCGCCTGCGCCCGCGTGCGGTCGAGGCCAACCTCGCCCGCAAGCCGCACCAGCGCGTCGGCAGCGCCGGGATCCTCGCCGTCGGTGAAATACGCACGCAGCAGCGCATGCTTGAGCGGCAGCGCAAGGCCTGCGAGCGCCGCCCAATGCAACAGGCGATGCGCGTCGAACGTGTTGTAGACGCGCGTGCGCCGGTCCATGCGGAACTCGAATCCGAGTTCGGCACCACGCGCGCGTATCGCCTCGGCGTTGACGGCGCGCTGCGCGGGCGTCGAGCCGTACTTCTGCGCGAGGTGCTCGTCGATGTCCTGCCCTTCGCGCGGCATGTGCGGATTGAGTTCGAAGGGCTGCACGTGGATCTCGCCCGTCACCGCGTCGGCCGTGCTCGCGAGCGCCTGCTCGAGCGCAAGCAACCCGACCACGCACCAGGGGCAGGACACGTCGGAAACGAAATCGATCTTCAGCGCAACAGGCATCGCGGTATCTCGGTGGGCAGTCAGGACGATCTGTGGGCAGCAGTTGGCGGCTGCAAGTCGCAACGAATGAAAGTGGCTCGCCCGCGGCTAAAGCAGGAGCGTGCAACTGACCCGGACGCCACGGGGTATCTGAACGGGAGAGGACAAAATTTACAAATGGGAAGTGTCGGTAAACTTGCGTTCATCTGCGATTTCGATTCAACTTTAGAGATTCATAGCTCTGTGCTTGGCTTCCTCGGGGATCCTCATGACTTTCAGCCGTAATTGCGGGCTGGCAAGCGTGTTCGCGCTTGTCGCCACACTGTTCCTTTCCGCGGCAAACGCCCAGGTGCAGGGTGGAGCCGTCCCACTAATCGAGCAGGAACGCGGTGTCGATCAGCGCGTCGTGTATGCCAAGCTGACCGCTTACGGTCCGTGGGACGACCACAACTACCAGTTGACCCAGGAAGACCTCGCAATACTGCCGGTGAACGATCAATACCTGCACAGCGTTCCCGCGTTTTACAAGGTCCAGAAGCGCAAGGAGATGTCCGCACAGGGCTTCCCGTTGATCGATCTCTATCCGCGCGAGATCGACAAGGAATTCGAGATGCGCTACGGCGGATTGACGCAGAACGGCGTGCTGCAGCGACGCGGGCTCGGCGTCTACTACCATCCGGATCCCAACAATCCGCCGCCGGCGATCGCACTCGCGACCGATCCGCTGCCACACGCCGTCCCCATCAATGGAGAAGGTGCAATCGACGGCGTGTTGAGCGACAACGAAGTCAGCATCGAGTACCACCCGATCGATCCGCAGATCGTCATCGCCGGCTCCAATGGTTCGGGTGGCCAGCGCCAGAGTTACTCGACCGACAGCGGGCTCACCTGGTTCTCGGCAGGGGCGTTGCCTCAGTCCTGCTGCGACCCCTCGATGGATTTCTCGCCGGACGGGACCGTCGCGTTCGCGGCAACGCTCGGCCGTGCCACCGGCGCTGGCTTCCTCAAGACGGAAATCTACCGTTCGACCAACAATGGCCAGACTTGGGGATCCCCCATCAGCCCGTCGACCGCCGGATCGGACAAGGAGTTCATCCACGTCGACCGTTCGCCGACTTCGCCGTTCGTCGGCAGGTTGTACGTGACATGGCACCAGGGCAACGTCATGTGTTTCGCACGCTCGACGCAGACCTCGCCCACGCTCGTGCTCGCGCCGACCCAGTGTTTCCCCGACGAGGAGCGCGGCATCGGCAGCGACATCACGACCGACGCGCAGGGCAACATCTACTACGTGTATCCCAGCCTGACCACGGGATCCACCGAGATCCGCGTGATGGTATCCACCGACGGTGGCGTGACGTTCGCTCCGAGCGTGGCGGCCTACGACCTTCACGGTCGTTTCGATTTCGCCATTCCCTCGATGGAAACCCGCCGCGCATTCACCTACGTCGCCGCGGACGCTGACCAGACCGGCGGTCCGAACGACGGGCGCGTGTACATCACCTTTACCGACATCCATCCCTCGAGTCCGGCTGGCGGCGGCGGCACGGCCGCACAGAACCATGGTTGGGTGCAGGTCGTCTACTCGGACGACCAGGGCGCGACCTGGACCACGGCGGCGACGCCGCACGCCGAGTCCGACATCGCGACGGTGGACCGCTACCACCCGTGGCTCGACGTCGATTCCAGTGGCAATGTCCACATCGGCTTCTACGACACGCGGCATTCGACGAATCGCACCGGCGTCGACTGGTATTACACGCTGTCGCTCGACGGCGGCGCCTCCTGGATCGAGGAAACCCGTGTTTCTGCCATCACCTCGCAGAACATCAACGATGGGCAGGAATGGGGCGATTACAACGGCCTGTCGATTTCGCAGGGCGGCGCTGGCGCCACCGTTGGCATGACCTGGACCGACAACCGCATCAACCCGCCGGGCCCAAACCCCACGCAGGCTTCTTTCGCGGGTCGTGTGCTCAATATCGGTGCGGGCCCGACGTTCCTGCTGGCCGGCACCAACCTGACGCAGTCGGTCTGCACCCTGCAGACTGCCGCGAACCCGGCGACGCTGTTCGGCAATTCCTTCGAATACGGAGGCACGCTGCTTTCGTCGGTCCTGCTCAACGTCAATGCATTGAACGGGTTCAACTCCACGGTCGCTTTCAGCTTCGATCCGGCATTGCCCGCTGGCGTCGAAGGCAGCTTCACGCCTCCGAGCCTTACGCCGCCCGGCAGCAGCCTGGCCAACATCGGGGTGACGCCGGCCGCGTTGGCCGGCTCCTACGGGATCGGTCTGGAAGCCACTGGCGGCCCCGTGACGCGCGTGGCCAACCTGACGCTCAACATCGCCACCTCGCTGCCCTTGAGCCCCTTGCTGGTGTCGCCGCTGGATGACGCGGTCAACGTGGCTCTGGCGCCCACGCTTTCGTGGACTCTGGACCAGGGTCAGAGCAGCATCGTGGAAGTCTCGACCACCAGCAACTTCTCCACCATCGGGTTCTCGACAACGGTCAACAATGGCGGAACGAGCGTCACCATCGCGCCGCCTTTGCAGAGCAACACCAAGTATTTCTGGCGCGTCCGCTCCAGCAATACCTGTGGTGGCGGTCCGAACTCGGTGGTCCGCTCGTTCACCACGGCACCGGCTCCAGGCGATTGCGCGTCTGGCGTGACGCCGAACACGGTGTTCTTCGACAACATCGAGAATGGCGACAACGGCTGGACGACGTCCAGCGGGACGACCCCGCCGTCGCAGGTCTGGTCGCGCAGCACCGCGCGTCCCTTCAGCCCGACCAATGCGTGGCTGGCCGTCGACGTGATCACCGCGTCGGATCAGCGGCTGATGTCGCCGCCGATCGTGCTGCCCTCCGGCCAGAGCCCGCTGACGCTGTCGTTCCAGCAGGATCGTTCGCTCGAGCCGCGCTCCGGCGGTTGTTGGGATGGCGGCATCCTCGAAGTCTCCACCAACGATGGAGCCTTGTGGACCCAGGTCACCCCTGCGCAGATCCTGACGGTGCCCTACACGGGTCCGCTGGGTAACGGATCAGCCGGAACGGGCCTGCAGGCCTGGTGCGGCGTCGTGCCGTATGCGCGCACAGTGGTCGACCTCAACAGCTTCGCCGGCCAGACCATTCGACTCCGCTATCGTATGTTCTCGGACGCCAGCATTGGCAACGTGCCGCATGGCTGGTACATCGACGACGTGCGCGTAAAGGGTTGCCCGCCCTGAGCCACGGTGGTTTTCACTATTGAAACCTGGGGCCTTCGGGCCCCAGGTCTTTTCAGGAATCCACCGCGTGCGTAATCGCGTCCGGCGCGACCCTCACCGCCAACACTCCGCGATCCGACACCACGAGGCTCGACATGACCCGGCACGCACGCGGCACGTTTACCGTCACCATCACGCCGCAGCCGCATGAGGAAGGCGTCGGCGATGCGGGTATCGCGCGCATGGCGTTGCACAAGTCATTCATCGGTGAGCTGGAGGGCGTGGCGCACGGCCAGATGCTGGCGGTACGCACCGACACGCCGGGCTCGGCCGGCTACGTCGCGATGGATCGTGTCACCGGCACACTGCACGGCCGGCGCGGCAGCTTCTCGCTGCAGCACAGCGGCACCATGGCGCGCGGCGCACCGACTCTGGGCGTCACGGTCGTTCCCGATTCCGGGACCGATGAGCTGGCGGGTATCGCCGGCACGCTGGCGATCGACATTCGCGACGGCCAGCACTTCTACGAATTCGCCTACGCGCTGCCGCAATCTCTGTGAGGCAAGCCTTCCCCTGCGGGAAAAGGTGGCGCGTGGCGCCGGTTGAGGGCCAGGAGTGCAGGGAAGTGCGGTCCTGCCTCAACGCAGGCTCTGTCCCTCACCCCGACCCTCTCCCGACGGGAGAGGGGCTTGCAAGCGGGTTACTCGAACGCGTCGGCCAAGATGTTTGCAGGCGCCGCGTTCGGCGCGGGCAGCACCATCAGTGTCGCGGAACGCGCGGTAGTTGCCGAGGCTACTCCCGATGCCCGCGTGGCTTCTGCGAAACCGCCGCACTTTCGCGCGTACGCGCCGCTCGTGGCTGGAAGCCAGGGCCGTTGTCGGAAAAGTCGGGCCGCGTCCGAACGGATCGGCAGAATGCGTGCACCCGGCTTCGCGATGCGTCAACGTGGCGCGCCGATACGCGTTGCGTGTTGCGTGTCCCTGGAGATCTGCCTGCATGTTGCGCTCGGTGTCCTGTGCTCTCGTCGCGCTCCTGATCTGCCTCGCCGGCAACGCGGCCGTTGCCACGCCCGCGGAGTACCGGGGCCCCTGGTACGACCGCGCGCGTGACGGCCACGGCGTCGACGTGCATTCCGCAGGCAGCACGTTGTTCGCGGTTTTCTACACCTACGACGCGCAGGGCGAACCGACCTGGTACACGGCACAGTCGGCGTTGACCGCTGACGGGTTCGCATCGCCGGTCTACCGCTTCCGGCGCAACGCGCAGGGCGTGGTAGAACCCGGAATCGTGGTGGGCACGTTCCAGATGCGCACGGACGCGACCGCTGCGAGCGCCAGCTGCAACGACGGTGTCGCGCGGAGCGGCGTGCGACTGGCCACGCTCGCGGTGACCATCGATGGCGAGCGCATCGACTGGTGCCTGGAGCCGGTGGCGACACGCGACGCACGCGCCGAAGGGGATTTGTCGGGCGCCTGGTGGGCCGGCGCCGATCAGGACGGTTGGGGGCTCGGCAATACGCTGCTGCCGAACGGCACCGGTCACCGGCTGGTGTCGCTCGTCTACCACTACGACGCCGCAGGCGAACCGCGTTGGGCAATCGTGGATGCGACCAGCGCCACGCTCGAGTTCACGGCACGCGCGCAATACGCGCGGGGTTACTGCCGCACCTGCGCGCCACGCGCCGTGGTGTTCCGCGATGCCGGCAGCGCCACGATCGCGCTGTCGACGCCGCGCGCCGAACTGGATCTCGGCAATCGCGTCGCGCTCGACCTGCGTTACCCCGCGGGTGTCGGCGGACGCTGGCTGCACGATCGCGGCATCGGCCTGCTGTCGGATGGATCCACGCGCGTCGATACCGCCGCCACGCGATCCGGCCTGGTCGAAGGCCGCAGCGTTATCGCCGGCGAGGACACCCGCATTTTCGAAGGCATTCCTTACGCCGCGGCGCCCGTCGGTCCGCAGCGGTGGCGCGCGCCGATGGCCGCGGCCGCACGCCACCAGGTGATGCGCAACACCGGGATGCAAGCCGCGTGTCCCCAGCAGGCGGGTTCGGGTTTCTTCGGCGCGAGTCCGCCGCTGATCGACGAGGACTGCCTGTTCCT
>JBBRIE010000061.1:0-14489 GCA_038221545.1 Lysobacterales bacterium | reverse complement strand
GCATGGTTCGGATGACCTTGTCCAGCGAGACCTTGTGCTTGCCGTCGCCGCGCAACGCCATGCGCGACGCGTTGATCGCCTTGACCGCGCCCATGGCGTTGCGCTCAATGCAGGGGATCTGCACGAGGCCGCCGATCGGGTCGCAGGTGAGGCCGAGATTGTGCTCCATGCCAATCTCGGCGGCATTCTCGATCTGGCCGGGCGTGCCACCGAGTGCGGCCGTCAATCCCGCCGCCGCCATCGAACAGGCCACGCCGACTTCCCCCTGGCAACCGACTTCCGCGCCCGAGATCGAGGCATTCTCCTTGTAGAGGATGCCGACCGCGGCCGCGGTCAGCAGGAAATCGAAGACGCCGGCTTCCTTCGCGCCGGGGATGAAGCGGTCGTAGTAATGGAGCACCGATGGAATGATCCCGGCCGCGCCATTGGTCGGCGCGGTGACTACCCTTCCGCCCGCGGCGTTCTCCTCATTGACCGCGAGTGCGTAGAGGTTGACCCAGTCGAGCACCGTGAGCGGGTCGCGCAGCGCCGCCTCGGGCTGGCTCGAAAGCTCCGCGAACAACGACGGCGCGCGCCGCTTGACGTGCAGCCCACCGGGCAGCGTCCCGGATTGCGCGATGCCGCGCGCCACGCAACGCTGCATGGCCGACCAGAGTTCACGCAGGCCTGCGCGGATATCCTCCCCGCTACGCCAGACCTGCTCATTGGCGAACATGATCTGGGACATGGTCAGGCCGGAACGTTCGCACTCCGCAAGCAGTTCGTCGCCGCTATGAAACGGGTGCGGCAATGCGGTGGTATCGGCAACGATGCGGTCTTCCGCCGCCTCGTCCTGGTTGACCACGAAACCACCGCCGACCGAGTAGTAGTCGCGCGTCGCAATCAACTCGTCGTTCGCGCTGAACGCCGAAAAGCGCATGCCGTTGGTGTGGTATGGCAGTTTCTGGCGTTTGTTGAACACCAGGTCGCGCTTCTCCACGAACGCAACGGGATGCCGGCCCAGCAGGTTGAGCCGCTGCTCCGTCCGGATCCGCTCGAGTGTTGCCGGGATGATGTCCGGGTCGATGGCATTCGGCCAATTACCCTCGAGCCCGAGCAGCAGGGCCTTGTCGGTCCCATGGCCGCGGCCGGTCAATGCCAGCGATCCGAAGACCTCGGCACGCACGCGCCGGACGTCCTCGAGCCGTCCCGCTTCCAGCAGCCACTTCTCCGCGAACCGGGCGGCCGCGCGCATCGGGCCCACGGTGTGCGAGGAACTCGGACCGATGCCGATCTTGAAGAGGTCGAACGTGCTGACTGCCATCGCCCTATTCTAGTCGCCGATCCCGCGTCTCCCGCACTGCGGGCGGAACCCGTCGAGCGAGCCCGGCACATTTGGTCATGACTCTCTATCAGCGGGACGACTGCGCCCTCTGCGACCAGGCGATCGAACTGCTCGCCGCCGTGCGCGCCGGCGACTTCGTGAGCGTGTTCGTGGACGCAGACGCGGAGCTGCAAGCCCGCTACGGCCATCGCGTGCCGGTGCTCCGCGACGCTTCCGGGCGCGAACTCGAATGGCCCTTCGCCGCCGCCGCCCTGCGGCAGTGGTTGTGGGGTCGAATGGTCGATGCGCCCCGGGCGTGATCCCGCGACCGACTCACTCCTCCATCGGCGTGTCAATCGGAAAACTCGGGGCGCCGCTCTGAACCTGCTCCGGCTGCGGATGCAGCCCCTTCTCGATGACGACGATGCTGTCGTAGAAGTGGATCGAGCGCGTGGCCTGCGTGAACGGGCCGGGCACGAAGCTCTGCGGATCGCGCGAATGGTAGGCGTTGAGTTCGTCGACGAGGTGCTTGGCGAACTGCATGAAGGTCGAATGCGCGCGCAGCCCGCCGCCGTACTCGCGCCAGTAGCTGGTGTGCGTGTCCTCGACCAGGATCACGCCGTCGGCGGCAAGCGCGCCAAAAAGGTTCTCCACCGTTCCGATCTGCTGCGGCATGGTGTGGCCGCCATCGTCGATCAGGATGTCGATCGGGCCGTACTGACGCCCGAGTTGGCGCAGGAATGCGGGATCGCCCTGGTCGCCGATGACGATCTCGATGCCGTCCTCGCCGAGATCGCGCAGCCGCGGATTGCGGTCGACGCCGATGACGCGCGCACCGGCGCCGAAATAGTGCTTCCACATCTGCAGTGAGCCGCCGTGGTAGACGCCGATCTCCACCACCGTCGGCTCGCGACCCCGAAAGCGTTCGAAATGCCGGTGGTAGACGTCGAAGTAGTGTCGCCACTTGCTCATCAGGCGACCCGGGTTCGCATTGAAATAGTCGAGCAGCGGATTCGACTGCGGTGACTCCCGGCTCATGTGGATGGACTTCCTCTTGATGGACTCAGGATTTGCGCGCGACCGGTGCGGATGCCGGCTTCGAGGGCACGGCGCGCAGGTCAAGCTCGACTTTTACAGTCACGACATGGCCGATGGTCTGCGCGTCGGCCCAGTCCCCGGCGCCTATGCCGAAATCCATCCGGTTCAAGGCAACCGTGCTCGTCAAGCGGGCGCTGTCTGCGTCGCCGCTCCACGCGAACGGGAACGTGAGCTTGCGCGTCTTGCCGCGCAGGGTAAGGGTGCCTTGGCACGCGAACTTGCCGGGCGATGGCAATGCCCTGCACGCGCTCGCCGTGAACCGGGCGCGGGGGAATTTCTCCGCCCAGAAAAAATCCGGCGTCGGCAGCGCCTCGTCGCGCTCGGCGTTCGCCGTGTCTGCCGACGCAATGTCGATGGATACTTCGAAAGAGGCCGCGCCGGGCTTCGACGGGTTGAAGTGGATGCGCGGGGCGAAACGCCTGAAAGTTCCCTTGAATTCGCTGCCCTGCGAGGTCGTCGAGAATTCGAGCCGGCTCGCAGCCGGCTGCATGCGCCATTCCGCGGCACCGACGGCCGCGGGCATGCACAACACGAGCAGCAGGCAGCGCGCCTTTACCGTCATCGACGCGACCTGCGCCCGGGCAACATGCGGCGCAGCGTCTCGTCGCGATCGAACCAGTGGTGCTTGAGCGCAGCGAGGACATGCAGCGACACCAGCCCGATGAGCGCGTAGGCGGTCCAGTGGTGCACGCTGCGCGCCAGGGCCTTCAATGCCGGATCGGGCGCGGCCAGCGACGGCAGGGAAAACCAGCCGAACCATTGCAGCGGGAAATTGGCGGCGGAATTGAACAGCCAGCCGGACAACGGCATGACGAGCAACGCGACGTAGAGCAGCGCGTGGCTGGCGTGCGCGGCCATGCGTTCCCACGCCGGCATGCCGAATGGCAGGGCAGGCCGCTGCCGCTCGCTCGAGCGCCATGTGATGCGGAGCAGCATGAGCGCGAGCACCGTCACGCCCACGGACTTGTGCAGCGCATAGATCCGGACCTTGTCCGGCGAGAGCGGCATGTCGATCATGAACAGGCCGACGCCGAGCAGCCCGATCACCAGCAGGGCGATCGTCCAGTGCAGGAGTTTGGTAACGCCTCCCCACCGGCGGTTGTCGTTGCGCAACGGCATGGCCAGTCCTCGGCGCCCAAACTGGCCGCATGATCGCGCAGGTGGATGCCGGCCGCACGGGATTCGTGCGATTCTGTCGGCGACAGCGATCGCCCAGGGAAGGCAGCGATGATCCGTACTTCCGTGAAGAAGGTGGGTTTCGGCTTCGTTGCTTTGGCCCTCGTGTTCTCCGCTGCGGCCGAACCGACCGTGCGTCCGCTGTTCACGCAGTTCGGCATCGGCCAGGGCCTGCCGTCGAGCTTCGTTTACCAGGTTGCGCAGGACCGCGCGGGTTACCTCTGGCTCGCAACGGCCGACGGACTGTCCCGTTACGACGGGGTCGAGTTCACCACGTTCCGGGGCGGGCGCGAGGGTGGCCTCGAACTCGGCGGTACCGCGGTCGAGACGGTGTTTGTCGATTCCCGGGATCGCCTGTGGGTCGGCACCGAAGGCGGCGGACTGGCCGTCCTCGATTCGCAGCGCCGCGGCTTGCGCAGGGTGGGCATGCGATCGCCACCGCACCCGCTGGCCGAGGCCGACGTCTGGGCGCTGGGCGAGGATCGGCACGGACGCATCTGGGCCGGTGCATACGATTCCGGCATCCACGTCGTCGATCCGGATTCCCTCGAACTCGAAGGCGCGCGGCATGACCCTGTCGATGCACGGTCGCCTGCGAGCAACCATGTGCTGTCAATCCTTGGCACCGCTGACGGTTGGATGTGGCTGGGTACTTCCGCGGGACTCGACGTGGTCGATGCGCGCGGGAGGTCAAAGGTGCCATCGATTGCGACCCACCTGCTTGCCGGCGAGCTCATCCTGTCGCTCTCGCTCGAGCCCGACGGCAGCGTGCTGGCTGGCGGACGCGGCAAGATCTGGCGGATCCCGCGCGATGCCGGCGGCCCTGGCGAGGCTGCGCGGGTCGTCGTCGAGGGATTGATGCCCGGGGCGCTGGTGCAGGGCACGCTGCGCGACGATGCGGGTGCACTGTGGATCCTCACGCGGCAGCAAGGCGCGATCCGGGTGGCGACCGACGGCCGCGCGCTGGCGATCGCCGCCCAGCCCGGGCTGCCGTTCGCGCTGTCCACCAGCGAGCTGCTGCATGGATTGCGCGATCGCGAGAACAACCTCTGGTTCGCCACCCATGGCGGAGGACTGCTGCAGGTCCGGGCGGGATGGCGCAACTTCGCGCTGCTGCGCGAACAGTCGGCCGACGCGCTTCCTGCCGAAGCGGGTCGTTGGTCCGGCGCATCCCGTTGCCCGGATGGCGACACCTGGCTCCTGCCCACGAACGGTCCGCTGTTGCGGCTGGACCGGAAAGCGGACCGGGTGGTCAGCGAACGCGACGGGGCCAGCAGCTTCGCCGCGTGGCCGGCGCGGGATTTCCGGGCACTTGAGTGTGATCGCTCGGGCTCGCTCTGGCTCGGGGCGAGCAACGGCGTCGTGCGATTCGATCCAGGATCCGGACAGCTGCACAACTGGATGAAGCGTCACGACTACACGCCGCTGCAAGGGCTCGTCGACCTGATCTGGACCGATTCCGACGGGTCCGTCTGGGCTGCGACCCGGGGCGCGGGGCTCACCCGGTTCGAACGCGGGAGTGACAAGCCGCAACATCTGGAGGCCGGGCAACGTGGGCTGCGTGTGGTCGAAGCCGAGCAGATCGGCCGGGCCCCCGATGGATCGCTCTGGGTGGCGGGCGTCGGCGGCATCGACCGCATGGCCGTGGGCGCGGGCGAGTTCGCAGCCGTGGCTGACGTGCCGGACGGGACCATCCATGCATTCGCCTTCGACGCGGGCGGCTCGGTCTGGCTGCACTCGCGCGAAGGCCTTCTGCACGCGCGCGTGCACGGCGCGAAGCTCGAACCGATTGCGCGCTACGGCCCTCGGCAGGGCCTAGATCGAATGGAAATCGGCGCGCTGGTGTGCGACGGGAAGGGATATGTCTGGTTGCTCGGTGGCCGCGGCGTGATCAGGCTTGATCCACGCACCGGCGAGTGGCGCAGATACGGAGCCGGCGACGGCCTCGGCGTCAGCGAGATGCTGCTGCGCCCTGCGCAGACCGTGGCTGATGGAACCACGCTTGCGCTCAGCACGCACGGCGCGATCGAGTTCAACCCTGCGGCGATCGCCGGCAATCCGGTCGCGCCCGTGGTGCAGCCGCAATCGATCACCATCGTTCGCGACGCGCGGTCATTGGCCTTGCCCGTCGCGGGTGGCTTCCGGTTGCGGTATGACGACCGCGACCTGACCATGCGTGTGCGCGCGCTATCGCTGGTCGATCCCGCGGCCAACCGCTATCGCTTTCGACTCGAGCCCTTCGATGGCGAATGGCGCGAGGGCGGCGCGGATGGATCGCGCATGTTCTCCAGTCTTCCGCCGGGCGACTATCGATTGCTCGCGCAAGGCGCCAACAACAACGGCGTGTGGGGTGCACCGGTCGAGATTGGTTTTGCCGTGGATCCGCCACCCTGGCGAAGCACCGCTGCAATCGTGCTGTACGCGGCCGCGACGCTGCTCCTCGCCGCCCTGCTGGTGCTCCAGCAACGATGGCGCTGGCAACGACGCCACGCGCTCGCGGTCAACGAGGCGCGTCGCGAGGCTGCCGAGCGCGCGAATCAGGCCAAGAGCGATTTCCTCGCGGACGTCGCGCACGAGATCCGCACGCCGATCAGTGGCATGAGCGGCATGGCGGACCTGTTGTCGCGCACGCAGCTCGATGCCCGGCAGCAGCGCTATACGTCGCGCATCCGTATGGCGATCGACATGCTGCACCAGCTGATCAACAACCTGCTCGACCTGGCACGGATCGAATCGGGGCGGCTGGAGATCGCACCGGTGCCGACCGACGCCTGTGCCCTGCTGCAGGAACTCGTCGACGTTGAGGCACCGATCGCCGCGGCGAAAGGCGTGGTGCTCGAACTGGAATGCGATCCGGCATTGCCGCGTTGGGTGCAGGTCGACCCGCTGCGCTTGCGCCAGGTCCTGCTCAACCTTCTGGGCAATGCGCTCAAGTTCATCGAGCGCGGCGAGGTGCGTCTACGGGTCGATTCACCGCGTGAAGGCTGGCTCCGCCTGCGTGTCGAAGACACGGGTCCAGGCATGTCCCAGGACGCATTGGCGCGTCTGTTCACGCGGTTCTCGCAGGCCGACGGCACCATTTCGCAGCGCCATGGCGGCAGCGGGCTCGGCCTCGTGATCGTGCGGCAGCTGGTCGATCTCATGCAGGGCCGATTGCGGGTCGAGAGCACGGTCGGCGTCGGCAGTGTGTTCACCGTAGAGTTGCCCGCGGCGACGACCGAACCCGTCGTGGCGGTCACCGCAGCCGCGCCGCTGCAGCCCACGGCGACGGTCACGCCAGCGGGCGCGGACACACAGCGCATGCCGCGTGCCGCCGCGGGGCAACCGACGCTGCAACCCGACGTGCCCGAGTCCGCCCCGAAGCCGCGGGTCCTGCTGGTGGAAGACGACGGGATCGTGGCCGAGGCCCTGCTCGAGATCCTGTCGAGGGACGGGTTCGAAGCGCTGCACGCGGGCAACGGGCTGGCGGCGCTGGCACTTCTCGAGCGAGGGCGGTTCGCCGCGGCGCTGGTCGATTTCGATCTTCCCGGGCTCGGCGGTCTGGAACTCACGCGCATGTTGCGCGCACGCGGCTCGCGGTTGCCGATCATCGGTATCAGTGCCCGCTCGGATACTCGGGCGGAAAGCGACGCGATCGGCGCGGGCATGAACCAGTTCCTGCACAAGCCGATCGATACGCCGCGGTTGCGCGAATCGCTCGCGGCATTCGTCGACGCGCCCTGACACCGGCGCGGCGAACACGGCGCGACGGTGGCGGATCAGCCGGAGGTGTCGCGCGCGCTGAACTCGTGTACGGCGTCGACCAGCACGGCGACGTTGTCCGGGTCGACGGTCTGCGCGATGCCGTGGCCAAGGTTGAATACGTGGCCTGGACCGTCGCCGTAACTTGCCAACACCCGCGCGACCTCGTGGCGAAGAGCGGCCGGGTTGGCGAACAGTGCACCCGGGTCGAGGTTGCCCTGCAACGCCACGCGGCCACCGGTTCGCGCCCGTGCTTCCGCGAGATCGCAGGTCCAGTCGACCCCGACGCCTTCGGCGCCGCTCGCGGCCAGCGCCTCGAGATGCGTCTGGTTGCCGCGACCGAACAGGACCAGCGGCGTTCGGGACGCCCCTTCGCCACGGGCGAGTTCGCCAGCGATGCGCTCGAGGTAGGGCAACGAGAACTCGCGGTATTGCGCGGGCGCCAGCATGCCGCCCCAAGTGTCGAAGACCATCAGGACCTGTGCACCTGCCGCGCGTTGCGCGGCCAGGTACGCGATCACCGAAGCGGTGTTGATCGCAAGCAGCCGATGCAGGGCCGCCGGCTCGTTCCATGCCATCGCCTTGATGCGTGAAAACGTCTCGCTGCCGCCGCCCTCGACCATGTAGCAGGCGAGCGTCCACGGCGAGCCCGAGAAGCCGATGAGCGGGACCCGGCCCGCCAGCGCCGCCCGCGTCGTGCGCAACGCATCCATCACGTAGCGGAGCTCGCCCTCGGGGTCCGGCACGCCGAGCCGATCGACATCCGCGACGCACGCGATCGGCCGCTCGAACTTCGGACCCTCGCCGTCCACGAAGTGCAGGCCGAGGCCCATTGCATCGGGGATGGTGAGGATGTCGGAGAAGATGATCGCGGCGTCGAGGTCGAAGCGTTCGAGCGGCTGCAGCGTGACCTCGCAGGCGAGTTCTGGCGTCTTCGCCAGCGCCAGGAAGCTGCCGGCGCGGGCACGAGTCGCCCGGTACTCGGGCAGGTAGCGACCGGCCTGGCGCATGAGCCAGACCGGCGTCGCATCGACGGGTTCGCGCCGCAGCGCGCGCAGCAAACGATCGTTGGCGAGGGGTGTGCCTGTGGGATTCATTCCGCTCCGCGGTCAGCGCCGCATGCAAGTAGGGGCCGCGATCGCGGGTTCAACGATAACCTTCGGGTGCATCCGCGCCGCGCGTGAACATCACGTGGAAGCCGCGCTCGCTCTGCTGCGATCGAATGGATTCGAGCGCGGCCTCTGCCTGTTCCTGGTCGACGTACAGCGAACGTTTGGTCGACGTGCGCATGCCCATCTGCCCCCACTCCCGCAGCAGCGTCCAGCCGCCGAACAGATCCTGCTGCAGCGTCAACTGGAAGAAGCGTGGCGGTTCGGCGCCCGCGGGAGGGCGCTGCATGAAAATTCGCATCGGCGAATTGTAGCCGACGGCCGTGCCCGGTCAGTGCGTGCGGAGGACCGCCATGACCGCGTCCCGCGGCGCGTCGTCGACCTGCATCGCCCGGCCGATTCCCTGCCAGAGCACGAAGCGGAGCGCACCCCGGGACGCCTTCTTGTCGAGTGTCATCGCCGCGAGCACGGACTCGGGATCGATGCCTGGCGGCGGTGCCACGGGCAATCCGAAACGTTGCAGGAGTGTGGCAAGACGCTCCGCGTCGGCGGCGTCCGCAAGTCCCAGCGCCGCGGACATCCGTGCGGCCTGGAGCATGCCGACCGCGACGGCCTCGCCGTGCAGCAGCGTGCCGAATCCCGCGACCTGTTCGAGCGCGTGGCCGAAGGTGTGCCCGAAGTTGAGCAGCGCGCGCACGCCCGACTCGCGCTCGTCGCTCGCCACCACACGCGCCTTCTGCGCGACGCTGGTCGCCACGGCGTGCGCCAGTGCGGCGGCGTCGCGTTCGAGCAAGCGGGCGGCGTTGGCCTCGAGCCACGCAAAGAATCCGGCGTCGCCGATCGCGCCGTACTTGATGATCTCGGCGCAGCCAGCCCGCAGTTCCCGATCGGGCAGGGTGTCGAGCGTCGCGAGGTCCGCAAGCACCAGTGCGGGCTGGTGGAACGCGCCGACCAGGTTCTTGCCTTGCGGCAGGTTGACACCGGTCTTGCCGCCGACGGCGCTGTCGACCATGGCGAGCAGGGTCGTCGGGACCTGCACGAACCGGATGCCGCGCATCCAGCAGGCCGCGGCGAACCCAGCGAGATCGCCGATCACGCCGCCGCCGAGCGCGACGACCGTTCCGTCGCGCGTCACGCGGGCTTCGGCCAGCGCCGCGAACACCCGTTCCACGTTCGCCATCGACTTCTGCGATTCACCGTCCGGGAGCACCAGCACCGTCGCGGATTCGCGCAGGCCCGCGAGCAGGGGCGCGAGGTACCAGTTCGCGACGATCTCGTTGGTCACCACGAGTACGCGTCCACCGGCGGACACGAGCGATTGCCACTCACCCGCGCGGCGCAGCAACCCATGGTCGACCATCACTGGATAACTGCGTTCTCCCAGTGCCACTTCGACCCGCTTCGCGCTCGCGCGTGCGTCAGTCAACCTGCATCGCCTGATTCCAGGGCGCCGGCAGCAGGCCCACCAGCGCCGCTGCCTGCTCGGCGACCGGCGCGTCGCCGACCGGGAACTTGAGATCCGCGGCCTCTGCGTACAGCGGGTCGCGTTGCGATGCGAGTTCGGCCAGCCGCGTCCCGAGGTGCTGCGCGCGCAGCAGCGGGCGGCCTTCGTCGCCGTGCAGGCGTTGCTCGAGGAGGGCCACGGGTGCGTCGAGCCAGACCACGAATGCGCGCGTGGCGAGGAGTGCGCGATTGCGCGCCGCGAGCACCACGCCGCCGCCGCAGGCGATGACGAGGCCGTCGTCGGCGAGCAGCGAGTCGAGCATCGCGTTCTCCTGTGCACGGAAATGCGCCTCGCCGAAACGCTGGAAAAGATCCGCGATGGTGTCGCCGGTGGCGGCCTCGATCTCCCGATCGAGATCGCGCACCGGCAACGACAGCAGTCCGCCGACGGCGGATGCAAGGGTCGACTTGCCAGCCCCCATCGGGCCGATGAATACGAGGTTGCCGGCGGAAGACATCGCCCGGGATGCTAACATCGCGCCTCTCGAAGCCTACTTCCCGACCGCCCGCGCATGACCGGTTTCATCGTTGTGTTCCCCGTGCCACATGGCGGCCCGTTCACGCAGGAAGTACCGCAACCGTTAAATCGACGGGTCGTCGACCCCTTCACCGTGGGTGCCCGCGCATGACCCGTTTCATCGTTGTGTTCCTCGTGCTGCTCGGCGGCCTGTTCACGCTGGAAGTGCTGCAGCCGGTGGAGCGCTGGGTCATCGACCCGTTCACGGCCGGCATCGCACGCGTCTGCGTCTGGCTCGTGTCGATCTTCGACAACGACGCGGTCAGCTTCGGCAAGGTGATCCAGAGCACCCGCAATGGCTTTGCCGTGTCGATCGAACGCGGCTGCAACGGCGTCGAGGCCTTGATCATCCTGTTCGCCGCGCTGTTCGCGTTTCCGTCCACGCTGCGCCAGAAGCTCATCGGTTTCGCCCTCGGATTCGTCGCCATCCAGGCACTGAATCTCGTGCGCATCATCAGCCTGTTCTACATCGGCCAGTACAGCCACACCTGGTTCGAGTGGTTCCATCTCTATCTCTGGCAGGCGCTGATCATCATCGACGCACTCGTCGTGTGGCTGATCTGGCTGCGCTGGATCGCACGCGACTCGCGTCCGCCTCCCGGCCGGACAGGCGGTGCGGCGCCGATCGCGCCGGCGCGGCAGGCCGTCGCGTAGCAGCAGCGCCAAACCTTACGCAGCCTGACTGCAGGAACTTTCCCGCATTGCCAGCGGCGTGCGGGTGCGACACCCTCGGGGGCGTTAATGATGCCGATGGCCCCGGAGAACTCCTGCATGACCTCTCGACCGCTGACCGCCCAACATCGCGCGTCCGGCAGTCTTCCCGGCTCCTCCTCGATCCTGTCGCCCGAAGTGGAATCAAGGGGTTCCGGAAACCTGGTCGCGTTGATCGAAGACGATCCCGACCAGGCGCGACTGTTCGCGTACATGCTGACGAGCGCAGGTTTCCGGACGGAGATCTTCGGCTCCGCGGCGGCCTTCCGCCAGCGCCTGCCGGCGGGTGATTTCGACGCGCTGGTGGTCGACTGGGTGCTTCCGGACGAATCGGGACTCGAGCTCGTCAGGTGGCTCGGTGAATCCGAATACTCGCACCTGCCGGTGATCATGCTCTCGCGCATGGACGGCGACGGCGACATCGTCGCCGGGCTTGCCGCCGGCGCCGACGACTACGTCGTCAAGCCACCGCGCGCGGGTGAACTCGCGGCGCGCATCTCCGCGCACCTCCGCCGCCTCGCGCCGGCCCTCAGCGACGAGCCCATTACCGACACCGAGCCCTACCGCATTGATCCGCGCGCGCGCCGGATCACACTGAATGGCGAGCCCGTGCGGCTCACCACGCGCGAGATGGCGCTCGCCCTGTACCTCTTCCGTCGCATCGGGCGCGTAGTGAGTCGCAGCGCGTTGCTGCAGGACGTCTGGAACATCGGCGAGAACGATCCCACGCGCACGGTCGATACACATGTCAGTCGCGTCCGGCGCAAGCTCAAGCTGACCGGCGCCCACGGCTGGCAGCTCAACTCCGTCTACCAGCACGGCTACCGGCTCGAGCGCGGCTGATCGGGATCGGGATCGGGCCGTGGCCGGGAACAGGGCGGCAGCGGTAGCATTGCCCCGATGATGCTCGACGCGAATATCCTCGCAACTTTCGATGCGCTCCTGGCGGCGGCGCGCGCGAGCGCGGATCCGGAACCGACCGCGATGACGCTGGCGACCGTTGGCGCCGACGGCCGGGTCTCCGCGCGCCAGGTGCTGCTCAAGGGCCACGACGCGCGCGGCTTCGTGTTCTACACGCATGCGACCAGCCGCAAGGGCGAACAGCTCGCCGCGGTATCGCGCGCGGCGCTCAACTTTTTCTGGAGGCACCTCGCCACGCCCACGCAGGTGCGCATCGAGGGCGTCGTCGAGTTCGTCGCCGACGCCGACGCCGACGCGTACTTCGCCAGCCGCCCGCGCGAAAGCCAGCTCGGCGCGTGGGCCTCCGACCAGTCGCAGACGCTCGATGCGCGCAGCACGTTCGAGGATCGGTTCTCCGAAGCCAGGCGTCGTTTCGAGCACGGCGACGTGCCGCGTCCCGCAGTGTGGCGGGGCTACCGTGTGCAACCCGACCTCGTGGAGTTCTGGTACTCGGAGCCTTTCCGGTTGCACCAGCGCGACTGCCACGAGTGGCACGACGGTCGCTGGCGGCACCGACTGCTCTATCCCTGATGGCGGGTCCGCAGCGCATCGTTTGCCTGACCGAGGAGCCGACCGAGACGCTGTACCTGCTCGGCGAAGACGCGCGCATCGTCGGCATCAGCGGCTTCACGGTCCGGCCGCCGCGCGCGCGGCGCGAGAAGCCGAAAGTCTCAGCGTTCATCAGTGCGAAGATCGACCGCATACTCGCGCTGTCACCGGACCTCGCGATCGGGTTCTCCGACATCCAGGCGGAGATCGCACGCGACCTCATCAAGGCCGGGGTCGAGGTGTGGATCAGCAACCATCGGAGCGTCGAGGGCATCCTCGAGTACATTGAACGGCTCGGCGCGCTGGTATGGGCGGTTCCGCGTGCGCAGGCGCTGGCCGCGTCGCTGCGCTCCAACCTTGAAGCGATCGCCGCATCGGCAGCGGGCTTCCCGAGCCGGCCGCGCGTCTATTTCGAGGAATGGGACGAGCCGCCGATCAGCGGCATCCGCTGGGTGTCGGAACTGGTGGGCATCGCCGGCGGCGATGACATCTTTCCGGAACGTGCCGCGATGCCGCTGGCGCGCGACCGCATCCTCGCGGACCCGCTGGAAGTCGTTCGGCGCGCGCCCGACATCATCATCGGCAGCTGGTGCGGCAAGAAATTCCGTCCGGGGAAAGTCGCTGCGCGCGAAGGCTGGGAACTGGTGCCCGCGGTGCGCGATCGCGAACTGCACGAGGTGCCGGCATCGCTGATCCTGCAGCCCGGCCCGGCGGCCCTGACCGACGGCGTAGCCGCGCTGCACGCCATCATCCGCGGCTGGCATGCCCGCCGCGGGGCGGTGAACGAAGCGACCTGGCCAGGCGTTCCGCCAGGCACGCTTCGCTCAGACGCCGCTGATGGTCGCGAGGTCGAACAGGGGGCGCACGACGAGGATGCGCAGCAACGTGAGGGCCAGGATCGCGAACAGCGGCGAGAAATCAAAGCCGCCGAGTGCGGGGATGAAGCGCTGGATCGGACGCAGCATGGGATTGGTCAACAGCGCGAGGACCGGCAGGATCGGGTGGTCGTGGCCGCCCCCCAACAGGCTCAGCAACGCCCGTAGCACGATCAGCAGCATCGCCATGACCAGCGCGAAGTCGAGCAACTTTGCCAGCCCGAGCAGCATCAGCGCCAACGGGCCCGGGGCCACGCCACGCAGCGCGTGCAGCGCCCACATCCACATCAGCGCCAGCAGCCACGCGAGTACCAGCCCCGGCCAGTGCAGGCCGCGCCGCACCGGCACGATGCGTTGCAGCGGCATCAGCACCGGGTTGGTGATCTTGTAGATCGCCTGGCAGATCGGGTTGTAGAAGTTCGCGCGCATTGCCTGCAGCGCGATGCGCAGCAGCAACACGCCGAGGGTGATGCCGAACAGCGTATTGACCAGCAGCGCGCCCGCGTCGCTCAGGTAATTCATGGCAGGATCGAGGGAAGGATGGGATCAGTCTGCCATGGCGTCGGCCATCTCGACACCGCGGTGGGCGGCGGCCGCCACCGCATCGACGACCAGCGAGTCGAAGCCTGCCGCCTCGAACACCGAGATCGCGGCCGCCGTCGTGCCGCCGGGCGAAGTGACGCGCCGGCGCAGTTCCGCAGGAGATTCGCTTCCGGTTGAGGCCAGGCGCGCAGTGCCGAGTGCGGTCTCGAGCACCAGCGCGCGCGCGGTGGCCAAAGGCAGACCCTGCCGCAGCGCGGCGTGCTCCAGCGCCTCCATGAGCAGCAGGAAGTAGGCCGGCCCCGATCCGGACACCGCGGTGACGGCGTCCATCAATGCCTCGCGCTCGATCCACGTGGTGGCACCGGCGCCCTGCAGGATCGACTCGGCCGCGGCACGCTGCACCT
>JBBRIE010000060.1:0-14494 GCA_038221545.1 Lysobacterales bacterium | reverse complement strand
CGGTTCTTCGCATCGCAGCCCTGCTGTTCGGGCTGCAGTTCATCGTCGGCGCGCGCCCGGTGTTCGTGGTGTTCGCGGTGGATCGCTTCGTGACCGTCGCTGCCCGCGACCTGGAACCGGCGGAACTCGCGCTGGCTTCCGACCCGGATTTCAGTCGGATGGGCTGGACTGGTCCGCGACTGATCGCGGCGCGCCTGCCGGCTGACGCGGACGAAGCGGACGCGATCGTGTTATCCGCCTTGCAGGGCAAGGACATCGAGCGCATGCCGCGGTACTACCAGCCTTACGGCGAAGCGGCGGCCGGCGCCGCGGCACGCCGCAAGCCCCTCGCGGCGCTGATCGACAGGGACGGCGCGAAGGTGGTCGACTTTGTTGCCGAGCACGGCGGAGATGCGTCACAGCTGGGCTACCTGCCGCTGGTGTCGCGCAGTCGCGACATGGCTGCGATCCTGGACGGGGAAGGAACGCTGCTGGGCTACGTGGCGATCGATCCCTGGTAAGAACCGACCGGGCGTGGGCGCGGACGGGTTCGGCTCGACCCCGCGCTGGTCGATCTGCACGGGCACCGCGCGATCGCACCGCTCCGCGTTCGGGATGGCCCGCGCTACTCCAGTGCGGTCACTCCCCGGCGGCGCCCACGGACAGGATCGCGTAGGGCTTGTCGGAACCGGCCGTCGACAGGGACGCGCCGAGTTTGGCCGCCCAGCGTCGAGCGATGTCCCGCTCATCCTGGCGCCCTGCGTCGTCGAGCAGGATGACGCACGACGACGCGAAGCGATGCCTGAGTACGGGCACCAGGCCGTATCGCCCGCCGTGCGTCGCCCCGGGCGGTCCGTCGCAGACCACGAGCGAAAACGCTTTCGGCATCGCATCCGGTGGCGGGTCGTACCAGCTGAATTCCCCGTAGGACCTGAGCGGGCAATCGAGCACGTTCGCCGCGATCCCGTAGAGGGCGAGCGAGCGACGCACGCGTGCGGCCCACCTGGGCTGGTGTTCCAGGGCGCAATGCGCGATGCCCCGCTCGCTCGCGATGGCGCCGATCATCAACGTCGACAGGCCCGAGCCGCACTCGAGGATCGGCCCGCGGGACACCAGCGCGTGGCGAACGGCGGCCGCCAGGAACTCATGCAGGGCGCTCCAGCCCGGGTTGCCCCATCCATACACCAGCTCGCCAAGGACACCGCATTCGGGGTCCGCGCATCTTTCCGGATCGGCGAGGAATGCCGTCATGGCGCGCCGGAAAACGAAGCGCCGATGGGGTTCGAACAGGCGGCTGCGGCGCGCGCGTGCAAAGAATCCGCGCGGCCGCTCCGCCAACGCTGCAGGCAAACGGGTTTGAATCATGGCGTCGCGGCCCTCCGGTCGCGGCGAGGACACCCTGTCCTCGCGGTGCGCGACACTCGATCGCACGGCTGTTCCGGCCAACCTACGCCGCGTCGAATGGCCAATGTGACCAGCGCGTCACGAAACGGGCCAGAAGAGCGCTTCAGCACGTTGCCAGCCCGGGAAAGCCACGCGCACGGGCGCAAACAGGTCGAGAGCAGGCGCGGCTCCCACCGGCATTGGCGCCGACCGCGCCCATCGTGGCATCCTGCACGGCGGCCACGGCCCGGCGACCTGGCTCGACGCACTCATCGCCGCACTCCAGGGGAAAATCCGTGTCCAAGCATGAGCAGCCTTCCGCGCGCTTCGAACAGCGCGCGCTCCACCGTGGCGTGCGCCGCGCCCTGGGACTCGGCAGCGTCGCATTCGCCACCGCTGGCATCCTTGCCGCAGCGCACGCCGTGGCCTCCGACCAGATCCTGCTCAACTCGCAGACGCTGGACACCACGAGTGCCGCCGCGCAGGCGCTGCGCGCACCGGTTTCCGAGGACGGCAAGCGGCTGCGCCTGGTGCAGTTCGGCGGTCCGGTGCTCGCGAACGACCACGCCGCGCTGAAAGGCACGGGCGCGCTGATCGTCGACTACATCCCCGACAACGCCTACCTCGTCTACGGCGACGCCGCGGCGCTTGCCAAGGTGCGCGCGCTGGCGAGTTCGAATGTCCTGCAGTGGGAGGGCGACTACGCTCCTTCGCTCAGGATCAACCGCAGCGCGCTGGAACTCGGCGAGAAGGGCGTGAGCCCGGACTACTACACTGTGCAGCTGGTGCTCGATCCAGAGTCCAACGCCGAGACCTTGTCGATGGTCGCGTCGCGTTCGCAGGGCGGCCACTTCTCGCACTACACGTTTCGTCACTACGTCAACATTGAGGCCGATCTCGACGCCGCGCAACTCGCGCAGATCGCGCAACGTCCCGACGTCATCTCGATCATGCCGGAATGGAAGCCCGCGCTGTACGACGAGCGCGCGACGCAGATCATGGCCAACCAGCTCACGGGCACTCCGGCCGTGCCGGTGGCAGGCGATTATGTCGCCTGGCTCGGCGCCCGCGGCTTCACCCAGGCGCAGTTCGACGCGTCGGCGTTCACCATCGACATCTCCGACCAGGGTCTCGACAACGGCACCACGTCGCCGATGCACTTTGGCCTCTTCGTCGGCGGTGCGCCCAATGACCTGGTCACGCCGACCAACAGTTCGGTCGTGTACAACAAGCTCGAGGGCAATGCCGTTGCCGCCGACCTCCTGGGTTGCGGCAGCATCGGCCACGGCACCTGGGTGAGCCACGTCGCAGCCGGCAACACCACCAGCCGGACGCGCGCGTATCCGCACGGCGATGGCATGTTCCACTACGGCACCGGCGTGTCGCCGTTTTCGCGCATCGGTTCCTCGATTTACTTCACCGCTGCCGCGGGCGGCTTCACCAGCCCCAACTTCCCCAACTCGTTCTCGCGTGCATACAGCAACCTTGGCACCAACGTGCGCGGCGCGCGCATCAGCAACCACAGCTGGGGCTCCAACCCCGGCAGCGGCGCCTACAACGCCAACTCGCAGACCTTCGATGCGCTGGTACGCGACGCGCAGCCGACCGGCTCGACGCACCCCGCGACGGGCAACCAGCCGCTGGTCGTGGTCGTCGCGGCGGGCAACAGCGGCTCAGGCGCCACCACGGTCGGCGCACCCGGCACCGCGAAGAACGTGCTCACCGCGGGCGGCTCGCAGAATGTGCGGCCCGGCGTCGGCGACGCCACCAATGCCAACGCGATGTATACCTCCTCGAGCCGCGGCCCCAACACCGATGGGCGGGTCAAGCCGGACGTGCTCGCGCCGGCGACCAATGTTGCAGGTGGGGTGACCATGGCGAACCGCGAAACCACCGCACCGGGCGTCAACAACCCCTGCTTTACCGGACCGTTCCTGCCCACCTCGCCCGAGCAACAGCGTTACTACCGCACCGGCAACGGCACCAGCTTCGCGAGCCCTGGCGTCGCCGGCGCCTCCGCGCTGGTGCGCCAGTGGTTCATCAACAACGGTGGCGAGTTCGCCAACACGCCGCCGAGCCCCGCGATGAACAAGGCGTACCTGATGAACTCGGCGAGCTACATGACGACGCTCTCCACCAACCTGCCGGCCAACGACCAGGGCATGGGCCGCGTGAACCTCGAGCGCGCATTCGACAACATGCCGCGCGCGCTGCGCGACGAGGTGCCCGCCGATCGCTTCACGGGAAGCGGGCAGGTCCGTGTGTTTCGCGGTTCGGTCGCCGACATCGCGCAGCCGTTCCGGGTGACCCTGGCGTACAGCGACGCGCCGGGCAGCACCGCGGGCAACGCCTACGTCAACAATCTCGACCTCGCGGTCACCGTGGCGGGCCAGACCTATACCGGCAACGTGTTCAGTGGCGCAAACTCGACCACCGGCGGCAGCGCGGACGTGCGCAACAACGCCGAGAGCGTGTTCCTGCCGGCCGGACTCACGGGCAACTTCAGCATCGCCGTGCGTGCGACCAACGTTCCGGGCATCGCCGACACCACGCTCGCCGGCCCCAACCAGGACTTCGCCCTGGTCGCGTACAACACGGCGGTACTGGAAGCGTGCCCGATCCTGTCCGTCACGCCGCCGACGGTGCCCACCAACGTGGTCGCGGGCAGCGTGTATCCCGCGACGACGTTCACCGCCACCGGCGCGGGCCCCTTCACTTACACCGCGGGCGGCAGCCTGCCGCCCGGGTTGACGTTGTCCGCCGCGGGCGTGCTCTCCGGCACGCCAACCACCGGCGGCACCTTCGACTTCAGCGTCAATGCCGGCGAGACCAATGGCTGCGTGAGCGGCCAGTCGTATTCGATCACGGTGCTGGCGCCGAACTTCCAGCGCGGAGCCACCACGATCACCAGTGGCAACGGGATCATCGAGCCCAACGAGTGCAACGCGATGAACGTGGTGCTCAACAACACGGGCACCAACGGTGCCACCGCAGTCAGTTCGGTGCTGAGCTCGACCACGCCCGGCGTCACCATCGACAGCACGCCGTCAACGTATCCGAACCTGCCGGCAACCACGGGCACTGGCAGCAACACGCCGGCGTATCAGGTGAGCACCGCGTCGACGGTGGCCTGCGGATCGACGGTCAACTTCACGCAGACGCTGACCTTCTCGGGCGGCGTGTCGCCCACGGTCCTCAACTTCAGCCTGCCAGTGGGCCAGCTCGGCACCAACTACCAGTTCACCTCGGCAACAGCGGGTGCGTCCATCCCCGCGGGCGGCACGCTGGTGGCGGGCAGCTTCGCCGACGATGCGGTCGTCGACGTGCCGGTGCCCGCGGACTTCAATTTCGCGGTCTACGGCGTCAATGTCGCAGGCGGCTCGACCCTCCGCGCGAGCACCAACGGCAACCTGCAGATCGTCGCCACGGGCGGCAACACCGTCTTCAACAACACGACGCTGCCGGCCACTCCGTTCGGGGCCACCACGCCCACCGTCCTCGCCCTCTGGGACGATTTGGACCTGCGTACCACTGGCGGCGGCATCTACACCAGCCTCGTCGGCACCGCGCCCAACCGCCGCTTCGTCATCGAGTGGCGCGGCAAGCATTTCGCCGATACCGGTGCCGTGCAGACGCTCAACATGGCCGTCATCTTCCGCGAAGGCTCGGCCAACTACGAAGTGCACTACCCGCAGGTGGGCATCGCGGGCGGGAACGCGAACGGCGCCAGCGCGACCGTCGGCGTGCAGGCGGCGAACAGTGGCACGGCGTTCACGCAGTTCTCGTTCAACAGCGCGGCGATTTCCACCGGACAGGTGCTGACGGCCACCCTGCCGTCCGGAACCTGCTCGCCCGGCCCCGGCATCTGCAGCGTCGTCAACGACGTGGTGTTCGGCAACGGCTTCGAACCCTGATCGCAGCAGCGCGGCGCCGATTGGCGCCGCGCTGTGCCGGCACGCAAAGCCATGCAACGCTGGCGATGGAAAAGGGCCCTGACCATTTTCCGGGGGTTTCCGACAAGTTCGTCGAGCTTTCCTGGCAATACGACCACGCAGTCGTGCGCAGCGAGATCCCCGGCCGACCCTCAGGGAGTGGATCGCCCTGGAACCATGCCGTCGCGGTCGCGTATCCGCAACCACACGGTTTGCGCGACCAGCAGCGCCGCGATGGCGAGCGACACCCACGCCGCAACGTCTGCGCCGCGCAGGTCCCAACTCGACTGCTGCACGTAAGTGGCGACGAGGCCCCAGATTGCTGCGGCGACGTAGTCGACGTTGCCGCGCATGCGGCGGTTGAGGGCGAGCAGCACGATCGTCGCCGCCGCGAACAACACGAGGCTCCAGCCCAGCATGTCGGTAGTGGACAGCAGCCGGTAGGCAACGATTACCTGCGCGAGATTGAGGAACGCTGCCACCGACAGCCAGCCCGCATGCAGTGACAGCGGCGTCCACGCCATGAGCCACTGGCCCCGCAACTGCTGCTCGTCGCGCGTGAGGATGAGTGCGCAGCGTGCGAGGCAGGCGAGTGCGAGGAAGATGACGGCGAGGCACCACCAGAACCAGCCCATCGAAAACAGCGGCATCCAGATCGCAGTGAGGGCGAATCCCGCAGTCGCCCACGGCGCGATGCGCGTGAGCGTAGGGTCGCGCCGGCGCTCGCCCGAGGCTTGCCAGATGCCATAGACGACGTCGAGCAGGAAAATGAGCCCCCAGATTGCGAACGCGTAGCCCGCGGCGACCAGCAGCGTCGGGTAACGGCCCGAGATCGTGCCGTTGTCGGGGCCGAACGCTCCCTGGTTCGAAAACCACGCCACGACGGGCATTGCGAGGGCGAACAACAGGACGAGGATGCGCAAGGAAGCTCCGGGGCGGCGAGGTGGTTGCACGCTACCGGTTCCCCGCGTGAAAGCAGCGTGCAAAGGAACGCAGGCCGTGGCGGCTGGAACCGTGGCGGAGGGCCGCGAGAATGGACCTGTCAGCTCCGGTTGCTGCCGAAAGGCGCGTCGCGGTCGTCCGCACACCCCGCACTCGATTCGGAGGTCATGCGTCGCATGGGGAAATCAATCGAGGGCTGGAGAGGCCGCTGGCGCACAGCATTGCGCCGGCCAGCGAAACGCGAAAAAGTTCATGGCAGGCTCCCGTTCGAGGCTGTCGGGCCTGCCTTACCCGACGGCCCAACGGCATCAATCTCGGAAAGAGCGAAGCACCCGCCACGACGCGCGCCTTGGTCGAGGATCCCTGCCGCATCCACCCGGAGCGGGCGTCGGGAGACGCGAGCGTCTCGCCTGGGTCGCACAGGCGTCCGTGCGCGATCGTCATCCGATCGAGGCCTGCGATGCGCTGGCTGGTTCCTTTCCTCGGCATCGAAGCGGAACCAGTACTTCCGCGAGGCAATTTCCTCGATGGCCAGGGCAGGCCAGAGGGTCTTGAGAGGCAGGCACCTACGGCCGCTCGCAGCGATTCGGTGGACGTCGGGATTCAGGGACTTGGCTTCGATGAACTACGCCGTGGCGTCGCCTTGCGCGTGACCAGGGACAACGTCGGCCCACTTCGCGTACAGCGCGGCAGCCAGCCACCCATTCCTCAGACATGCCGCAGCAACTTGTGCACGCCAACCGCATCCCCTGCCCGGTGCGTCATGCGATCCCGTTGACCTCTACTGGGGACGCGAGCGCCAGGCCGCCAGCGGTGAATTCGACATCGTGCGAAAGCGGAGCCTGCCGGTGACCTTTGGCGACGGCCTCGAATAGCGACGGCTTCCAACAGCGACGGCCTCGAATAGAGGACGGCTGCGAGGCGTGGGCAAGGGCACGTCGTGTCAGCGATCGCGTACGGCCTCGCGCCCGAGCGCCGGGTCATCGGTGAAGAAGCCATCAATGCCGGCGTCGAGATGCGCGCGGATTTCGGCGATCGACCCCGACCCGTTGCGTACGCGCGGATCGTCGCCGAGCCAGAGCGAACGCGGCAGAAACTGGTTCTCGGGGCGAAAGGTGTAGGCGATCACATCGAGTCCGGCCGCATGCGCGTCGCGCACCAGCGACGTCGGCATCGCGAGCTCGCCGGCCGCATCCACCGCCATGTAGCTGCGCGAGGGCACGCCGATCGCGTGCGCGTACTCGGCAATGTCGCGCAGTGCCTTCGGTGAGAGCATGTCGGCGTAGCGCAGGCGTTTGCCCAAGGCCTGGCCCGCGGGCTTGTCTTCCGGCCTGCCGATCAACTGCAGCAGTCGGATATTCGTGTGGCGATTGCCAAGCTTCGTGCGCAGGTAGCGAAGGTTCGCGATCTCGAACGACTGTACCCACACCGGCGCGCGACGCGTGTACGGGTGCGCGGCGAGCGTCGCCAGCAGCACGTCCTCGAGCGGCAGGCCGCGCTCGCGGAAATAGGTCGAATGCTTGATCTCGGGCGCGATGCCGACGAGGCGGCCCGCCTTGGCCGCTTCAGCGGCAACCAGCTCGATGATCTCCGCGAGCGTCGCGATCTCGAAGCGTCCGTCGTGTTGCGTGCCCCGCAGCTGCGGCAGCGGCTCGCGCGCGCGCAGGGTCTTGAGTTCCGCGAGCGTGAAGTCCTCGGTGAACCAGCCTTCCACCTCCCGCCCTTCAATCTGCCTGCGCGTGCGGCGGTCCGCGAACTCGGGGTGGTCGGCCACGTCGGTGGTGCCGTCGATCCCGCTTTCGTGCCGCGCCACCAGCACGCCGTCGCGCGTCGGCACGAGGTCGGGTTCGATCATGTCGGCGCCGTCGGCGACGCCGCGCGCGTAGGCCGCGAGCGTGTGCTCCGGCAACCACGCGCTGGCACCGCGATGCGCGATCACGAGCACCCGGTCGTTGCGCGGTGACTCCGCTGCGATTGGCTCGACCAACGTCATCAGCACCAGTAACAGCGCGACCAGGCAGGCGCGTGACATTGCAGTATCTCCGTTCGGATGCACGGCGGCGAGTGGGTGGAGTGTTGGCGCGCAACGTGACGCGTTCGCGACGCCGACTCGGACCCGCGGCGCACCAGCGTAAGGGATGCGGCCTGCGAGGCCCCGAACGGCAGTATCACGCACGAGCCGTGGCAGACGACTTTACGGCGCGGCGCGTGTGCGCCTGGTGACGTGGGCGCCGTCGCTTGCGATGGCATCGTTGCGTGCGTACTCGATCTCCACCGCATCGCCAGCCGCGACCGGCAACGGCGGGTCGAATATCCAGGCCGGCAACAACCAGTGGGCGGCTTCGCCCGCCTCCGCCGGCGCGCTCGAGCACACGACGCCCGGCGACAATTCGAGTTCGAACGTCACCAGCACGGCGTTGCAGGATCCCGATGCCGTGGCGCGGGCGGTGCCGGACGAGCGCACGGAAGTGCATTCGAAGGTGGCGAGGTCCACTTCCGCCAGCAGGGCGGGAGCGCTGAGGACCTCGAGCTCCGCAGCTTGCGCGGCCGGCAGGTAACACACGCTCGTGGCCGCGTTGAACCGTGTCAGCGCCGAGAGATCGATGTCGTACCAGGCTTGCCAGCGGCGCGCCGCGGCGTCACCGAAGCGCAACTGCGCCACGCGCTCCGCGGCCACGCGAACCAGTCGCCCATATACGCGAACGCGGCTGGGCAGGACCGTCGCGCCCGGTTTGAGCAGGCGCTTCCGCGCGTCCAGGAAGGATTCCAGCACCCCTTCGGCGAAAGGCTCGTTGCCCATGATCTCGCCTACCAGCACGTCACAGCGCTCGGGCAATTCGACCCGCGCCGACCACGCATGGATGACCTCGATTCGCCCGTCCATGCCGTTGCATTCCGCCACGGCACGCGCCGCGGCGGCGATGTTGCCGACGTCGATCGCATGCACCCGCCGCGCGCCGGCCTGGGCCGCCGCGACCGCCAGCACGCCGGTGCCGGTGCCGATATCGAGCACCACATCGCCCGGCCGGACCGTGGCCCGCACGCCTGCGATGAAGCGCTCCGTGCGCACGCGATCATCGAGCATCTCGATGTGGAAGACGGGGTCGTCGAAATCGCGACTGCCGCGACCCAACGTCGCTTCCCCGGTGCCTTCCGGGACCAGGGCACCGAGTCGCTCGAGCGCCATCACCGCCGCGGTGAAGCCCATCAGATCGCGACCACCAACGGCGCGCTTGCCGTAGCTCGCGATGCCGGCCTGAAGCGGGCATCCCGTCGAGAAAACTTCCAGGGCCGCGAGCAACTCGCTCCTCCCGCGCAAGCGTTGTCCGGCGACCACCACTTCCACCGCGCCCCCGGCGAGCACTCGCGCCGATGTGCCTTCGGCCGTGCGCAACACGAGCCCGCGCCGTAGCCGGGCGGCAGCAGGAATCGGGTCCGAGTCATCGTTCATCCGGCAAGCCCTGTGCAAACCGCGCCTTCGAGTTGAAGTCGGACGGCCCAGGCTGACATTGGCCGAAGCGGGTGGCGAATTGCAAGGAACGGTCGGCTTGGCAGCGGCGCATCCGGCGCGTCGCCCGGTCCCCTCCGGAGGATCGCGCCGCGCAGTCGCAACGATCAGCTCGTGGGCAGGATGAGCGTCAGGCTCGTGGTGCGCTGGTCCGTGCACTCGCCGACGACAAGCGTCGCGCCGTGTGCCAGCAGGATGCGGCGCGCGATGATGTCGGACATGCACAGCACGCCGGGATCCTGCGGAGCGGTGCCGTGCGCCAGGTGCTCGAGCGCATCGCCCAGGTAGATCGCCGCCGCCGGATCGTGTATGCGCAGCTGCACGTGGCCGTCCCCTGCCTCGATGGCGATGTCGGGCAGCGCCGCGCCGGGCTTGCGCTTGCCGGTCAGGCGCACCAGATGACGCAACAGCTGCACCAGGCGCGCGCGATCGCACAGCACGCCGACGGCATTGCCGCCGACGTGGTTCGCCGCGCGTCCGGCGCCGTGCGTCGTCTCCTGCAGCGCTTCGCGCACGATGGACACCAGGTCGCATTGACCCTGTCGCATCACGAAGCGCTCGCGCCCGATGAGCAGCATGTCGCCGATCTCCTCGGCCAGCTTGCCGAGCTGTGCGATCTTCCGGTCGGTGGTGGCGAACAGCTCGTCGACCTTCCGGGGAGGTGCACGGCCCGAACGCAGCATCTGCGAGGCGTAGCCGATCGCCACGAGCGGACTGCGCAGGTCGTGCGCGAGGCGCGGCAGCCATTCCTGCATGTTGTCGACCACCGCGTTCGGCCCGCTGGCCGGCGCCCCCGGTGGGAGCACCGGCGGGTCGTGTGCGGTCATGGCGCGGGCGGCGTCGCGCCCGCCGATGCGACGTGTTGCGCGACCTCCCGGCACACCTGCTCGATGGTCGCGAGATCGACCGGTTTGACCAGGTGCTTGTCGAATCCGGCCTGCGCGGAGCGGCGACGATCCTGGTCCTGTCCCCAGCCGGTGAGCGCCACGAGATACAGCTCGTCGAGGCTGCCCCACTGCTCGTCGCGCACGCGCTCGGCGAGCTCGAAGCCGTTGAGGTTCGGCATGCCGACGTCGAAGAACGCGAGCTGCGGTGCGAAATCGCGCGCTGCCTCGACCACGGCGAGGGGATCGTCGAGGGTCAGCACCGTATGGCCGAGCATCTCGAGCGACATCGCGAGCGTGGCGCCGGCATCGACGTTGTCGTCGACGACGAGGATGCGCAACGGCGCGGCGTCGCGTTGACCCGGCGCTGCCTCGGACGAAGTGGCCTGGCCGGCGTCGGTGCCCGGATCGAGCCCCGTGTCGACCGGCAGGTAGACGCGGAACTCGCTACCGCGGCCCGGACCGTCGCTGCTGGCCTCGATGCGGCCGTGGTGCATCTCGACCAGGCGCCGCACGAGCGTCAGACCGATGCCGAGGCCGCCGCGCGCGCGCTCGAGCGAGGAATCCACCTGCACGAACAGGTCGAAGACCTCGCTGAGCTGCTGCGGCGTCAGTCCGACGCCGCTATCGCGGATGCTGATCAGGTATTCGTCGCCCCGACGCCGTGCGTTGACGAAAATCGTGCCGCCCGGATCGGTGTACTTGCCGGCGTTGTTGACCAGGTTGGCGAAGGCCTGCGCGAGTCGGTGGGGGTCGGCCATGAGCGGCATCGGGGCATCGCCGAGATCGACCTCGAGCGTGTGCCGGGCGCTGTCGATCAGCGGCTGCGAGCTCTCGATCGCGTTGCGCAGGGCCTCGCAGAGATCGATCGCGGCAACGCGCAGGTTGAGCTTGTCGCGCGTGATCCGCGACACGTCGAGCAGGTCGTCGATGAGGCGCACCATCTGCTTGAGCTGGCGTTCCATGATCTGCTGGAGCTCCCGCCCCGGCCCGTCCTGGGTCTCGGCCGAGAGGCGGTGGAGGTTGAGCGCGCCCTGGATCGGCGCCAGCGGGTTGCGCAGTTCGTGGGCAAGCGTCGCGAGGAACTCGTCCTTGCGCCGATCGGCCTCGCGCAGGCGGCCCTCCGCGCGCTGGCGCTCGGCGACTTCGGCCTTGAGGTTGCGGTTGGTCCGTTCGAGTTCCGCGTTGGCCTGGCTCAGGAACTCGTTGAGCTTGTGCACCTCGCGCGTCTGCTCGAGCCTGAGCGCGTCGTTGGCCTTTGCGAGGTCGGAGTTTGCGTTGGCGAGGCTCGCATTGAGCGTCTGCAGTTCGCGACGCTTGCGATGCAGCTCGATCAGCACCGCGACCTTGCTGCGCAGGATCTCGGGAATCACCGGCACCATGACGTAGTCGACGGCGCCGAGGCCATAGCCGCGCAGGCGGTCCATGTCGGTGACGTTGACCGCAGTGACGAAGATGATCGGGGTCTTCTCGAAGCGCGGGTGCTGGTGGATGAGGCTGGCGGTCTCGAAGCCATCCAGGATCGGCATGTTGACGTCGAGCAGGATCACGGCGAACTCGTTGTCCATGACCCGCTGCAGCGCTTCCGTGCCCGACGACGCCTCGACGAGATGCTCGCCGAGCGGCTCGAGGATCGCGCGATAGCTCATCAGCCGCGCAGGCTGGTCGTCGACCAGCAGGATATTCACCGGCTCGACGTTGTGCTTGAGCGTCGCGCGCGTCGCCGGGAATGGAGTCGACGGGCTCATCGATGCAGCCATTGGCGCAGCACGCCGAGCAGCTGGTCGGTGTTGACGGGCTTGGCAAGATAGTCGCTGGCGCCGGCCTCGAGGCATTTCTCGCGATCGCCCTTCATGGCTTTCGCGGTCAGCGCCACGATCGGCAGCGAACGGAACTCGTGCCGCTCGCGGATCGCGCGCGTGGTCTCGTAGCCGTCCATGCCGGGCATCATGATGTCCATCAGCACCAGGTCGATGTCGTCGTCGCCCTCGACCTGGACGATCGCCTCGCGGCCGGTACCCGCGGTCGTCACGTGCATGCCGTGGCGTTCGAGCACCGACGACAGCGCGAAGATGTTGCGCACGTCGTCATCGACCACCAGCACCTTGCGTCCGCTCAGCATCGCGTCCGATTCGTGCAGGCCGCGCACCATCTTCTGCTTGGCGGCGGGCAGGTCGGCGATCACGCGATGCAGGAACAGCGCGGTCTCGTCGAGCAACCGCTCAGGGGACTCGACGCCCTTTAACGATGACGCTCTTGGCGGCCTTCTTCAGTCGCGAGCTTTCCTGCGCGGTCAGCTCCTTGCCGGTGAACACGACGATCGGCAGTTCCTTCAGTTCCGGGTGCGTCTGGATCCGGTCGAGCAGTTCGAAACCGGTCATGTCGGGCAGCCGGAGGTCGAGCACGACACAGTCGTAGCGGTTGGCCGCGAGCGCGGCCAGCGCCTCCTCGCCCGATCCGACCGTGTCGATCGCGACGTCGCCGTGGCGGATCAGCTCCTCGATGCTCATGCGCTCCTTCTCGTCGTCCTCGACTACCAGCAGGCGCTTCACGCGCGGCAGCGAGAACTGCTTGATGCGGTCGAGCGCGGCCTCGATGGTCTCGGGCGTCGCCGGCTTCGCGAGGTACGAGAACGCGCCGCGTTCGATGCTCTGGTGGCGCTCCTCCTCCACCGTCACGATCTGCACCGGGATGTGGCGCGTCGCCGAATCCTGCTTGAGGCGCGCGAGCACCGTCCAGCCGAGCATGTCCGGCAGGAAGATGTCGAGCGTGATCGCGGTCGGCTGGTAGTCGCGCACCAGGCGCAGCGCGTCCGCGCCGCGATTCGCGACCACGGTCTTGAAGCCGCTCTCGCGAGCGAGGTCGCGCAGCACGGTGGCGTAGCGCGGGTCGTCCTCGACGATCAGCAGCGTCAGGTCGCCCTCGACGATGTGGTGCCGGTCGTCCGATACCTCGTCGACCGGCGCGGGCGACGCGACGCTGGTGGATTCGCGTGGCACGAACGTGTGCGGCGCGACAGGCACGGGCTCGTCTTCGTCGCGCGCGAAGTTGAGCGGCAGGTAGAGCGTGAACGTGCTGCCCTCCCCGGGCATGCTGGCGAGGCGGATTTCGCCGCCGAGCAGGCCCGCGATCTCGCGGCTGATCGCGAGGCCGAGGCCAGTGCCGCCGTACTTGCGCGCGGTGCCGGCATCGGCCTGCTGGAAGGCCTCGAACACGATGCGCTGCTTGTCGCCGGAAATTCCGATGCCGGTGTCGCGCACCGCGAACGCCACCACCGTCAGCGCGTTGGCGAGCGATGCGTTGTCGGGATTCCAGCCCTCCTCGACCGGGCGCACCGTCAGCTCGACGCCACCCTTCTCGGTGAACTTGAAGGCGTTCGACAGCAGGTTCTTGAGGATCTGCAGCAGGCGCTTCGGATCGGTGTGCAGCACGCGCGGCAGGCGCGGGTCGAACTCGACGCCGTAACGCAGGTTGCGGCGCTCGGCCTCGTGGCGGAAGCTGCGCTCGACCGTCTCGCGCAGGTGCGCGAAGGAGATGTCCTCGCTGTCGACCGTGACCGTACCCGACTCGATCTTGGAGAGATCCAGGATGTCGCTGATGAGGTGCAGCAGGTCGGTGCCGGCCGCGTGGATGGTCTTGGCGAACTCGACCTGGCGCGGATTGAGGTTCTCGTCCGGGTTGTCGCCGAGCTGCTGGCCCAGTATCAGGATCGAGTTGAGCGGCGTGCGCAACTCGTGCGACATGTTGGCGAGGAACTCGGACTTGTAGCGCGAGGCCAGCGCGAGCTGCTGGGCGCGCTCCTCGAGCACGACCTTGGCCTGCTCGATCTCGCGGTTCTTGCGCTCGACCTCGGCCTTCTGCTGCTG
>JBBRIE010000059.1:0-14636 GCA_038221545.1 Lysobacterales bacterium | reverse complement strand
CGCCGCGTAGTTGACCGTGCCGAACTGCTGCGCCCACCAGCCCGTCAATGCCTGCGACTGGTCGCGGCCGGTGAAGAACGCGAGCTCGTCGGGATTGCGCGCACGGATCGCGCCGAGCCAGTCAGTGGCCAGCGCCAGCGCCTCGTCCCACTCGATTTCGCGGAACTCGCGACGGCCGCGCTCGCCGACGCGCAGCAGCGGCTTGCGCAGGCGTGCGGGCGAGTAATGCTGCTTGAGGCCCGCATTGCCCTTCGCGCACAACACGCCGCGATTGACCGGGTGGTCCGGATTGCCGTCGATGTAGCGGATCCTGCCTTCGCGCAGGTGCACGCGGATCCCGCAACGGCACGCGCACATGTAGCAGGTCGAGGTCTTGACCTCGTCGGCACCGGTGGCGGGAACGTGTGTCATCGCGGGCGCCATTGTCCTTGGATTCGACGCGCGATAGGGCAATGCATGGCCCCAGACGCTAGCATCGCGGGTCTTGTCCCGAGAAGCACGCTGCCGATGACGCTCCCATGGATCCGAGTGGCACTGTGTGCGTCTGCGTTGCTCGGGGTGCCCGCGCCCGCGCAGGCGGCCTACGAGGTGTCGGCCGGCTACGTCGAGGAGCTGGACGACGAGGCGATCTGGACGTCGCACGTCACCTGGTTGAGCGCGCATCGCCACCCCTGGGAAATTACGGGCGGCTACATCGCCGGCCGCGACGACGCGTCGCCAGCCATCTCGCCGGACACGCTGTACGTGTCGATCGCGAAGCGCTACGTGCATCGATCGGGGTTGTTCTTCGCCGGCGGCGTCGCGCTGACCAACACCGACGGCGATGACGAGGCCCTGAGCGGGACATTCCAGTTCGTCAACGGCATCGGCTGGCAGGGCGAGCGTGTGGTGATCGTGTTCCGCCACATTTCCAACGCCAGCACCGGCGGCCGCAATCGTGGCGAGAACCTGCTCACCGTCGGCTGGCGCTTCTGACGCAATCAAGTCGCGGACGTTGCCGAGCAATCCATCGCAGCCGAGCGCCAGCTCGGCTGCTTCCGAGAACCGCCCCCGTCTCACAGGTTATGCGATAGTCCGCGCCAGCTTCCGCGCCGTGCAGATTCCATGGATCGCCTCGAACGCATCGTCACCCTGCACCGGCTGCTCAAGCAGTCGCGCTACCCGATTCCGCAGCAGCGGCTGAGCGAGGAGCTCGGCTGCTCCCGCGCGACGGTCTATCGCGACATCGCCTACCTGCGCGATGCACTGGGCGCGCCGGTCGAGAGCGATGCCGAGCAATCGGGGTTCGCCTACGCGCGCGGCGAGGCCGACAGCTTCGAGTTGCCGGGGCTCTGGCTCAGCAGCGAGGAACTGCATGCGCTGCTCACGATGCAGCAACTGCTCACGCGCACCAGCCCGGGACTGCTCGCGCCCGCGCTGTCGCCACTGCGCGGGCGCATCGAGAAGCTGCTCGCCAACCAGACCACCAACCGCCAGTGGCCGCTCGAGCGCATCCGCGTCATCGGCAGCGGCGTGCGCGACGTCGACGAGGCCGCGTTCCGCAATGTGGCCACCGCGGTGCTCGAGCGGCAGCGGCTGCGCTTCCGATACCGCGCGCGCACGTCCGACCAGGACACGCTGCGCACGGTCTCGCCGCAGCGCCTCACGCGCTATCGCGACAACTGGTACCTCGACGCTTTCGACCACGAGCGCGAGGCGCTGCGCAGCTTCGCGCTCGATCGCGTGCGCGAGGCCACGATCCTCGAGGAGCGCGCGCAGGACCTGCCGGAAGCGGAGCTCGATGCGCACCTCGGCGGCGGCTACGGCATCTTCTCCGGCCCGGCCAAGGCCTGGGCCACCATCGTGTTCTCCGAACGCGCCGCGCGCTGGGTCGCCGACGAGCACTGGCATTCCCGCCAGGAAGGCCGACGCCTCACCGATGGTCGTTACGAGCTGCGTATCCCCTACAGCAACGGCCGCGAGCTGATCATGGACGTGCTGCGCTACGGCCCCGACGCCGAGATCACCGCGCCTCCCGCACTGCGAGAGGAGATCAAGATCCTGCTCGGCCTCGCACTGTCGGGCTACAAGACCTCCACGTTGGTGTGAAGCGTTTGCCCAGTCAGACGCGTTTCCATGGGCTGCTGTTCGCTGCCCTGTTCCTGGTTGCTCTCGGGCCGCTGTCGGCGAACGGCGGCGCGCCGCTGCTGTTGGTGTCGAATGGAATGGCGTTCCTGTATGGCGGCGTGCTGATCGTCGGCGTCGAAGCGATCCTGTATGCGCGCCTGGGCAACCTCGATACCTACGGCGCGCTAATCCACGCCTTCGCCGTCAATGCCCAGTCCACGATTCTCGTCGGATTGGGCTTGCCGATTGCGCTGGGCATCGCAAGTCTCCTCGCCGCGTGGGCACTACCGGACAACGCCGACGCCACGGCGATGGCGTTGGGCACATGGGTCTATGGTTCGCTGCAACATCCGCGCCTCACGTTTGGCGCCACCTGCTTATGGCTACTCGTCACTTTCGTGCTGACCGTGTACCTGGAAGCGTGGTCGCTCCGGCGTCGCCTCGCCGCCGCCGATGAAACCATGGCGATTCAACCGCTCACGATGAGCTGGCTCGGCAACTCCCTTACCTACACCGGCATCGCCGTCTTCCTCGCGGTCTACTGGGGCCCTTCCGTGTTGCCTTAGCAAGCGGTCACGGATTGCTGTCGCGGTGCGACACGCTCCCCCATCGCAGCTTGTGAGATGGGGACGTCGCAGCCTCGCGTCTTCGATGGGGCGGGAGCATGCGATGGCGGTTTCGATTGATCGGTGGAGTCCGGGTGGGAAAGTCCGCCGCGTTCGTCGCGCTGGCACGCCGCCACGCGCTTCCACGCGTCGCGGTGTGCGCATTGCCATCGCGGGCACACCGCTGCCCGCGCCCCGTTCGCAGCCGGAATTCGCGTCGATCGACCGCCAGCCACAACACCCGCTCGCGATCCGGGCCCTGACCTGCTGGCTCGGCTTCGGGACGATCCTGTTGATGACCTGCCCGCCGCTCTGGTCCGTCCAGACCGTGGCCGGTGCGCTGCCGCTCTGGCTCGCGGGCTTGCCCGCTGCAAGCCTCGCCTGCGTCGCGATCGCCCGCCGCTCGAAGCCGGCCCTGGAACGCCAACGCTTGGCGTAGCGCCGCCGCGTACCACCGGCGACGGGAGAAGCAGTCCCATCCGCGACGCGCACGCAACTTGAGGAGCGGTGCCAGCTGCGATCCGCAAACAGGAATGCAGGAGCGAACCCGATAGCACTCCGGGCGTCGCCTTCAAGCCCTGCGACGGGTAGGGCAGCAGACCGGACCGGCGTCTACAATGCGCCTCCGACTGGTTTTCGCGGAGAACCGCTTGTCACGTCCAACCCTTCGCGCGCGCCTCGCGCTGCCAGTGGCGATCGCCGCCCTTTTCGCGGCCGGCTGCGCGCCCATGGCGAACCGCACGACCGACCCCAAGGCCCAGCCCCAGGCCGCTGTCCAGGATTCCGAAGCAATGACCGAAGCTGCAGGCGGAGCGCCAGTCGCCCGCGAAGTTCCTTTCAACGTCGATTCGCCAAGCGGCGCGCGCAACGACGAGTATTACTGGATGCGCGACGACGCGCGCAAGAACGCGGACGTGCTCGCGCATCTCGACGCCGAGAACAGGTACGCCGATGCGCAGCTCGCGCATACCCGGCCGTTGCGCGAGACGCTCTACAAGGAAATGGTCGCAAGGCTCAAGCCCGACGACTCGTCGGTGCCGGTGTTCGACCGGGGTTATTACTACGGCAGCCGATTTGAGCCGGGTCGCGAGTACTCGATCCATTTTCGCCGCAAGGGCTCGCTCGACGCGCCGGAAGAAATCCTCGTCGACGGCAACGCGCGCGCGGAGGGCCACGCCTACTACGGCCTCGGGGACTACGAGGTGAGTCCCGACGACCGCGTGCTCGCGTGGAGCGAGGACACGGTGAGTCGCCGGCAGTACCGGATCCGCTTCCGTGACCTTGATTCCGGCGCCGAACTGCCCGACGTGATCGACAACGCGGAACCGGACCTCGTCTGGAGCGCCGACGCAAAGTCGGTGCTGTACGTCGAGAAGGACCCGAAGACGCTGCTAGGCTACAAGGTCCGCCGGCACGTGCTGGGCACGCCGGTCGCCGATGACGCGCTGGTATTCGAGAACGACGACGAGTCGTATTACATGTCCATCCGCGCCAGCAAGTCGCGCGAATACCTGTTCATCGACCTCGACGCCACCGAGCAGAGCGAGACGCGGTTCGCGCGCAACGACGGCATGTCGTTCGACTTCAAGCCGGTGCTGTCGCGCGAGGACGACCACGAATACCAGGTCGAGCACCTGGGCGACGACTTCATCGTGCGCAGCAACTGGAACGCTTCCAACTTCCGCCTGCTGCGAGCGCCCGTCGCGACTTCCGGCGACAAGGGGAGCTGGAAGGAGATCACCGCACACGATCCGGAGGTCTTCCTCGACAGCTACGACGTCTTCGCTTCGCACCTGGTGGTCAACGAGCGTTCCGGCGGCCTCAAGCGGCTGCGCATCATTCCGTGGAGCGGTGGCGACGGCGTGCTGATCGGCGCCGACGACCCGACCTACACGATGTCGATCGACGACAACCGCGAACTCGACAGCAAGACCCTGCGTTACCGCTACAGCGCACTGACCACGCCGGGATCGACTTTCGACGTCGACCTAGCCACCGGCGAGCGCACGCTGCTCAAGCGCGATTTCGCCGGCGAAGGTTTCGATCCGGCGCAATACGCATCCGAGTTCATCTGGATCGACGCGCGCGACGGGGCCAGGGTGCCGGTGTCCGTGCTCTATCGGCGCGACACCGCGCGCGACGGCACCGCGCCGTCGCTCGTGTACTCGTACGGCTCGTACGGATTGAGCAGCGACCCCTCGTTCCACGGCGACTGGATCTCGCTGGTCGATCGCGGTTTCGTCGTGGCGATCCCGCACATCCGCGGCGGCCAGGAAATGGGCCGCGAGTGGTACGAGCAGGGGCGCCTGCTCAACAAGAAGAATACCTTCACGGACTTCATCGACGCCACCCGCGCGCTGGTCGCGCGCGACTACGTCGCGAAGGACAAGGTGTTCGCCGAAGGCGGCAGCGCCGGCGGACTGCTGATGGGCGCGATCGCCAACATGGCCCCGCGGGACTACCGCGGCATCCTCGCGCACGTGCCGTTCGTGGATGTCGTCACCACCATGCTCGACGAATCGATCCCGCTCACCACCAACGAGTTCGACGAGTGGGGCAATCCGAAGCAGAAGGCCTTCTACGACTATATGCTGAGCTACTCGCCGTACGACAACGTGCGCGCGCAGGACTACCCTGCGATGCTGGTGCTGACCGGATTGCACGACTCGCAGGTGCAGTACTGGGAGCCGGCCAAGTGGGTGGCGCGCCTGCGCCGACTCAACACCGGCGACGCGCCGATCCTGTTCCGCACGCAGATGGAAGCCGGCCATGGCGGTGCGTCGGGGCGCTTCAAGCGCTTCGAGGACACCGCCCTCGCGTACGCCTTCGTGATCGGCCTCGCGGAAAGCGACAGTGCGGGCACCGATGTTGCGAACATGGCGGGGGCGGGGCGATGAGCGGGCCGGGCCGGGGTAGAGTCACGGGAATCCGCGGCGCGTGGATCGTGGTGCTCCTCGCGGTCGCTTCGCAACTCGCCGCCTGCGGCTACAAGGGTCCGCTGGTGGCGGCGGACGCGGCGGGGCCGGTCGGCAAGGCCGTCGAGACCTCGAAAGTGCCCGATGCCGGCAGCGCGGCACCGCCCGCGGCCCAGGACGCGGAGCGCGTCATCGACGAAGGCGACGCCAGCGCGCCGTGACGATCCGTTTCAGCAAGGCGCACGGCATCGGCAACGATTTCGTGCTGGTCGACCGCCGTGAAGGACAATCGATGCCGACGCCTGCGCAGGTCGAGCGCATGGCGGACCGCCATCGCGGCGTCGGCTTCGACCAGTTGTTGACCATCGAGCCGGGCGACACGGCCAGCGACTACGGCTACGCGATCCTCAACGCGGACGGCAGTCCCGCGGGCCAGTGCGGCAATGGCGTGCGCTGCGTCGCCGCCTGGCTGCTGCGCGAAGGCGCCGCGAGCCTCGGCCAGCCGCTGCGCCTGCGCGGGCCTTCTGGCATCGCGCTCGCGACCGTCGAGCGCGCGGGCTGGGTAAGGGTGGGGATGGGCACGCCCGGGTTCGAGCCTGCGCGGATTCCTTTCGACGCGCCCGCCGCCGCACCGAGTTACGCGCTCGACGTGGACGGCCGCAAGCTCGAGATCGGCGCGGTGTCGATGGGCAATCCGCATGCGGTACTTGTGGTCGAGGACGTGGCGCGCGCCGAGGTGGTGCGGCTTGGGCCGAAGATCGAGCGACACCCGCGCTTCGCCGACCGCTGCAATGTCGGCTTCGTCGAGTTGGTCGATCGGGATTACCTGCGACTGCGCGTGTTCGAGCGTGGCGTTGGCGAAACGCTGGCCTGCGGATCCGGCGCGTGCGCGGCAGTCGCGGTGCTGCGCCAGCGCGACCAGGTGGACGCGCGGGTGACGGTGGAGTTGCCCGGCGGTAGTCTCGTGCTGGAATGGACCGGCCCGGGTACGACGATGACCATGAGCGGGCCGGCCGCAATCACCTTTGAAGGTTCCTGGCATGAGTGAAGTCGTCACCGAGGGTCCGCTGCGTCGGGAAGTCACGGCGTTCGAAGTCGCGAGCTTCCTGCGTCGCAATCCGGATTTCCTGTCGGGTTTCCCGGAACTGACCCTGACCTTGCGGATCCCGCGCGAGGAGGGGCCGACCACTTCGCTCGCGAGCTACCAGCTCGATGTGTTGCGCGACAAGAACCGCGCGCTGCATCGTCGCCTGCAGGAGCTGATCGCCATTGCCGGCGAGAACGAACTGCTGGTCGGTCGCGTGCACGCGTTGACGCTTGCGCTCATGCGCGCGCGTGGCGCCGCCGACACGCTCGGCCGCGTCGTCGCGACGCTGACCGAAGACTTCCACACCGAGCTGGTGCGCGTGCTGCTGTTCCACGGCGTGGTCGATCAACCGGAAAACGAGTGGCTGCGCGTGCTCCCGCGCGAGTCGCGTCAACTTGCGCCGCTGACCGATTTCATCGCGCGCGGCGAAGCGCAGTGCGGTCGCCACGCTGCCGACCAGATGGCGTTGCTGTTCGGCGAGCGCGCGTCGCAGGTCAAGTCGAGCGCGTTGATCCCGGTGCCCGGGCACGGCCTGGTCGCGGTCGGCAGCCTCGATCCGAACCGCTTCCACCCCGGCATGGGTACGCTGTTCCTCAAGCTCATCGCGGACGCGCTGGCCGCCGGCCTCGAACGCTTCGCGGGCGACGCACGCCCCGCGGCCGACTAGTGTCGAGCCAGCCACCGCGTCGGGGCAGTACTGCACGATCCGTTCGTGGTGAGCCCTTCGACCAGGCTCGGGACAGGCCTGTTGAACCCTGCACGGATTTGCCCGGCGTGCTTTCAGTGGGGCTGCACGCGACCCGTGCCACCGCCATCGCGCGCTATCTCGAGTACCTGCGCGTCGAGCGACGCATGAGTCCGCACACTCTCACCGCATACGCGGATGACCTCGCGCGCTTCGACGCGTTGCTCGAGCAGCAGGCGCCGGCGACGACCTGGCAATCGCTCGACGGCGAACAGGTCCGGGCGTTCGTGGCCGCGGGCCATCGCCTAGGGCTTGCGCCGCGCACCTTGCAGCGTCGCCTGTCTGCCGTCCGCTCGCTGCTCGCGTGGCTCGCGGCCGAGGGCCTGGTCGCGGCCAATGTCGCCGGCGGCATACGCGCGCCGAAGGCGCCGCGCCGACTGCCGCAGGTGCCGGACGCCGACCAGATGAAGGCGCTGCTGGAAGCCGACGACGGGAGTCCGCTCGCGGTGCGCGATCGCGCCCTGTTCGAGCTGGTCTATTCCTCGGGGCTGCGCCTGGCTGAAGTCTGTTCGTTGCGCTGGGGCGAGCTCGACCTCGAAGGCGGTTTTGCGCGGGTCACCGGCAAGGGCGCGAAGACGCGACTCGTGCCCGTGGGTTCGCAGGCGCTGGCCGCGCTTGCGGCGTGGCGCGGACAGGCGCCGCATGCGTCGGCCAATCCCGTGTTCGCGGGGCGCGCAGGAGCACCGATCGCGCATCGATCCGTGCAGGCACGGCTGACGCTCTGGGCACGCAAGCACGGCGATGGACGACGCCTGCACCCGCACCTGCTGCGGCATGCCTGTGCCTCGCACGTGCTCGAGTCGAGCGGCAACCTGCGCGCGGTGCAGGAGCTGCTCGGCCACGCCGACATCGGCACCACGCAGATCTACACGCACCTCGACTTCCAGCACCTTGCGCGCGTGTACGACGCGGCTCACCCGAGAGCACGTCGCAAACCATGATGGCCGAGCTTCGTTCGGCGACTCGACAAGCAGGCATCCCTGCGCTTTGGCATCCAGCCCGGCCATCCGTGGCCGGGCGTTCGGCGGGTCGCGCCAGTGGCGCGACTTGCGCCTCAGGCGCGCGCCCGCCGCGAACCATGAGCCGCGATGCCGGCCCGGAAAAGCGCCGGTCTTCGAGTCCCCTCTCGAGCCTCCCTGCAGGCGCGAAGCCCGCGGCGGTGCTCACTGCGGCGCCAGTTCGAGTTTGCATGACGAGATCGATCGCGACTTGCGTCGTTGCCACAGACGGCAGCGGACGCGCGCGAGGTGTCTGAGCCGGGGCAATGAGCAGGATCGAGATTGCACTGGCGATCGCGTTCCTGGTGATCGCCGCGATGTACGCCGCGGTCGGCCACGCCGGCGCGTCAGGCTACATCGCCGCGATGGCACTGGTCGGCATCGCGCCCGAAACGATCAAGCCGACCGCGCTGGCGCTCAATATCCTGGTGGGATCGATTGGCTGCATCCGGTTCGCGCGCGCACGCCTGATCCCGTGGCGCGACGTCTGGCCGCTGGTGGTGGGCGGCATGCCTCTGGCGTGGGTCGGCGCGTCATTGCCCTTGGCACCCTATGTGTACAAGCGCTTGCTCGCCGTGCTGTTGTTGTGGGCCGCGGTCGAACTGGCACGCACCGCGCATCGCATCGGTTCCACCGAGGCGAATCTCCCGTTGCGTCCGCTGCACTGGCCGCTCGGCCTCGTCATTGGCGCCGCGATCGGGGTGGTCGCGGGCCTCACGGGCACCGGTGGTGCGATCTTCCTGACGCCGCTGCTGTTGTTTGCGCGCTTCGCAACGACTCGTATCGCCGCGGGCATGTCCGTGGTGTTCGTGCTCGCGAATTCACTGGCAGGGCTCGCAGCGCTCACCTGGAATGGCGACCTGCCGCAAGAGTGGCCCCAGGCGATGCCGGTATGGGCGGCAGCGGTTGCCGTGGGCGCGTTGATCGGCACGGCGCTCGGTCGCGGCGGACTTGGCACACCGAACCTCCGCCGCATGCTCGCGCTGGTGCTGCTCATCGCCGCCGGCAAACTCGCATTCGCCTGATCGGCTGATGGACGCACGTCCGTCGTTTCTCGGCGAGTGCGGTCCGCGGCTGCCCGCATTCAGGACGGGTTGCAGCGCACACGCGCATTTTCCACGGCCAGTCCCGAGGTTCGGAGCAGCGCCATGATCTGCAGGTTCCTGTCGATCGTTTTCCTGTCCATGACCGCAGTCGCGTGCGCCGCCATGCCCCAGGCTGCGACTTCCACCGATCCGGCCGAAGGCGCGCCGAAAGCCTGCGGCGGCATTGCCGGAGCGCAGTGCGCCGACAAGGAATGGTGCGACTTCCCGGACGAAGGGGCATGTGGTTACGGCGACATGCAGGGCGTGTGCCGTCCGCGTCCCGAAGCCTGCACGATGCAGTACGACCCGGTGTGCGGTTGCGACGGCAAGACCTATGGCAACGCCTGCGCCGCGAGCGAGGCAGGCGTTGACACCACAATGAAAGGCGAGTGCGCCACGAAGCGATAGCGCGTTGAGGATCATCGACGCGACGTTGGTGGCCTGCGTCGCGCATGGAAATCGTCGCCCCGTCGCCGCGGCTCCCGGTGTGCATCGCGCCCGGGCCGGCCACGCGTGCGTGACCTGACTTCCCGTCGGGCGCTGCCCGGAGATCGCGCCCGGGCGGCAATGCGCCGACTTGCATAGACAGGCGGCGTCCCCAGATCGCCATTTCGATCCGGAGGCACCATGCAGCATCGCCCAGACACGTTCTACGGCACCACCATCGTTTCGATCCGCCGCGACGGCAAGGTTGCGATCGGCGGCGATGGCCAGGTGACGCTTGGCAACACCATCATGAAATCCAACGCGCGCAAGGTGCGCCGCCTGGCCAAGGGCGACGTGCTGGCGGGTTTTGCCGGCGCCACCGCCGACGCGTTCACGTTGTTCGAGCTGTTCGAGGCCAAGCTCGAGAAACACAATGGCCAGCTCACGCGCGCCGCGGTCGAACTGGCCAAGGATTGGCGCACCGAGCGCCGCCTCGGCAAGCTCGAGGCGCTGCTCGCTGTCGCCGACAAGGACACCTCGCTCATCATCACGGGCCAGGGCGACGTGCTCGAACCCGAGCATGGCCTGATCGCAGTCGGCTCCGGCGGCCCGTACGCACAGGCCGCGGCCAAGGCGCTGCTCGAGAGCACCGAGCTGTCCGCCCAGGAAATCGTGGAGCGCGCGCTCAAGATCGCGGGCGACATCTGCATCTATACCAATCACAGCCACACTATCGAGGTGCTGTGAGTCATGCCGGCGCGTTCCAGCCAAGCTGGCGCTCGGCTCTACAGGAGCATCGCAATGTCCGCCGTTGTTGTAGGCCCGAGCGCAGCTCGGCTGCTGTCCCCGCGATGCATCCCTGAAATCGACTTCGCACCGATGCACCCAGGATTCTGAAAGAGACCATGCCTGCCCAAACCCCGCAAGAAATCGTCGCCGAACTCGACCGCCACATCGTCGGCCAGCACAACGCCAAGCGCGCGGTCGCCATCGCGCTGCGCAACCGCTGGCGGCGCATGCAGCTTGAGCCCGAGCTGCGGTGTGAGGTGATGCCGAAGAACATCCTGATGATCGGTCCGACCGGCGTCGGCAAGACCGAGATCGCGCGGCGTCTCGCGCAGCTCGCGGACGCGCCGTTCGTCAAGGTCGAGGCAACCAAGTTCACCGAGGTCGGCTACGTCGGCAAGGATGTCGAGACCATCATCCGCGATCTCGCCGACGCGGCGGTCAAGATGGCCCGTGACGCGGCCAAGGCCAAGGTGCGCGAGGGTGCGGAGAAGGCCGCGGAAGAGCGCATCCTCGATGCCTTGCTGCCGCGCGCCCAGGCCGTGCGCGTCTGGGGCGAGGACCAGCCCGCGGGCGCCGAGCACACCGACACTCGCGAGAAGCTGCGGGTGCAGTTGCAGGGCGGCAAGCTCGACGATCGCGAGATCGAGGTCGACGTTGCCATGAACATGGGTGTCGAGATCATGGCGCCGCCCGGCATGGAGGAGATGACGCAGCAGCTGCGCCAGATGTTCTCCACGCTCGCCGACCAGAAGAAGAACAAGCGCAAACTCACGATCAGGGCGGCGCGCCCGCTGCTCGCGGACGAGGAGGCCGCGCGCCTGGTCAACGAGGAAGAGGTGAAGCAGCTCGCGCTCGAGAACTGCGAACAGAACGGCATCGTGTTTCTCGACGAAATCGACAAGGTCTGCCAGCGCGGCGACTGGCATGGTGCCGGCGTCTCGCGCGAAGGCGTGCAGCGCGACCTGCTGCCGCTGGTCGAGGGCTCCACCGTCAATACGCGCCACGGCACGGTCAAGACCGACCACATCCTGTTCATCGCATCGGGCGCCTTCCACGTCGCCAAGCCGTCGGATCTCATTCCGGAGCTGCAGGGACGGTTCCCGATCCGGGTGGAACTGACCGCGCTCGGCGTCGATGACCTGGAGCGCATCCTCACCGAGCCGCAGGCCGCCCTGACCCGGCAATACGAGGCGCTGCTCGCGACCGAGGGCGTCACCGTGCGTTTTACGCCCGATGGCGTGCGCCGGCTCGCGCAGATCGCGCACCAGCTCAACGAGCGCCAGGAAAACATCGGTGCGCGCCGGCTCGCGACGGTGCTCGAGCGGCTGCTGGACAAGTTGTCGTTCGATGCCACTGACGTTGGCGCGGGCGGTGCGAGGCCGGAAAACGTGGTCGAGATCGATGCGGCCTACGTCGACGCGCAGCTCACCGGCATCGCCGCCGACGAGGATCTCAGCCGCTACATCCTCTGATGCGCGCGTTGCTCCGCGATCGCGCGCATTGGCCGTGCGCTTTTTGCAGGAGCGCCGCGAGGCGCGATGGTTCTCGCGGCGTGACTCCCGCCCGTGCCGATGTCGGAGGGCTCGATTTCGACGCAGGCTGGCTCGCGCCTTCGGCGCTCGAAAGGAGGGAGAGGATCGGCGGTGGAACGCGAGCCGCGCTCAGCACGTCGGGCCGAACCGATCGGTCGGTCGGCCAGCTGAACATGCAGACCAGCGGCGAGATCCGGGTCCGCGAGTTCAATTTTCGCCACGCGGAAGACGACTCGACCTCCGCTGGGCGCCGTGACCATCGTGCCTGGTCCGCACGCCGACAACGGCGCGCCGCACGTGGCGGCTCGGCTTGCTGCCGTCGCGCGTCGCGTGAGACGGATTCAGCAGGGTCGAGCGCCCGCTCGGGAGCGATGCTCTAGAATGCCCGCATGAGCAATGTAGTGACTTTCAAGAGCAACAGCGTGCGCGCGCAGCTGCGCGCCGCGCAAACCTCCGGCGAGCTGGTGCGCCTGTGGCGCAATGGGCTGGAGGCCGGCAGCTTCGCGGGCTATGTGCTGGGCGTGGGCAACGAATACGTGCTGCTGTGGGTGGTGGGTGATTTCCTCGGCTTCGACGGCATCTTCGCGCTCCGCCACCGCGACGTGACCGAGATCGAGGCGCCCGACAAGAACGCCGGATTCATCGAGAAGGCGATGGCGCTGAAGAATGTCTTGCGCGGCACGCTCGAGTTGCCCGCGGGCGTGCTCGACAGCGCCAACGAGCTGCTGCAGTGGATGGCGCTGCAGTCGAACGTGTTGTCGGTGCATGTCGACACCGAGGAGACGCACGAGGTCTGCTACGTCGGTCGCTTCGTGGGCTTCGACGCCGACGGCTTCCAGCTGCAGGAAATCACGCCGGACGCCGAATGGATGCACGAGCTGTCGATGTTCGGGCTGGACGAGATCTCCGCGATCTCCTACGACGGCCCGTACAACGAGGCGCTCGCGCAGATCGCGGGCGCCCCGCCCGATGACCTCCGCCCACCGCGCAATCTCAAGTTGACGTGACGGACGCCGCGGCACGCGTCACGCCGACGGAGATCGTGTTGCACCGCGCCTCGCACGTGCTCGAGGTCGCATTCGACTCCGGCGAGCGTTTCCGGCTGCCGTTTGAATACCTTCGGATCGAGTCGCCCAGCGCGGAAGTGCAGGGCCACGGCCCGAGCCAGAAGGTGCTGGTGCCGGGCAAGCGCCACGTCGACGTGGTCGCGATCGAGCCCGTGGGTCACTACGCCGTGTCGCTGGTTTTCAGCGACGGCCACAACACCGGCATTTATTCGTGGGAGTGGCTGGCATTGCTCGGTCGCGAGCAGGAGCAGCGCTGGGCGCTGTACCTTGCCGCGCTGGAGCAGGCTGGCCTCGACCGCTGACCTCCGCCATGCGCATGATCTGTGAGTCCTGGACGATAATCGCGGCATGAGCGAAACCGACGAGGAGCAACGACCCGATTCCACCACCCATTTCGGCTATCGCGACGTGCCGGTCGCGGACAAGGCGAAACTGGTCGGCGAGGTGTTCACCTCGGTCGCCTCGAAATACGACGTGATGAACGACCTCATGTCGCTCGGCGTGCACCGCCTCTGGAAGCGCCACTTCGTGTCCACCAGCAACGTGCGCGCCGGCGATCGCGTGCTCGACCTTGCGGGCGGCACGGGTGATGTCGCCGCGCTGCTCGCCGATCGCGTCGGCGAGCGCGGCAGCATCGTGGTCGGCGACATCAACGCCGCGATGCTGGGCGTCGGTCGCGAGCGCCTCATCGACCGCGGCCGCGTGCGTGGCATCGACTACGCGCAGCTCGACGCCGAGCAGTTGCCGTTCGCCGATGGCGCATTCAACGCCATCACCATCGCCTTTGGCTTGCGCAACGTCACCGACCAGGCCGCCGCGCTGCGCGAGATGAAGCGCGTGCTGGCACCGGGCGGGCGGGCGCTGATCCTCGAGTTCTCGCGCGTGACCGAGCCGCTGCTCAAGCGCGCGTACGACCTCTATTCGTTCCAGGTGCTGCCGCGCATCGGCCAGGCGGTCGCCAACGACGCGGAGAGCTATCGCTACCTCGCCGAGTCGATCCGCAAGCACCCCGACCAGGCCACGCTAGCGACCCTGATGCGCGACGCGGGCTTCCTGCGCGTCTCGCACCGGAGCCTTGCTGGCGGCATCGTCGCGATCCATTCCGGCTACGCCGTCTGAAGCCCTTCTCCCCGTGGCACGGGGAGAAGGTGGCGCGCAACGCTGGAGGAGGGGCAACGCGGAACCGGAAGCCGCCGCCTGAATTCCCTCTCCGCGCTCGCAGGAACAAGGAAAAAGGTGGCTCCGCTAGACTTCGTGCCTTCGAATCCGGGAAGCTGCCAT
>JBBRIE010000058.1:0-14737 GCA_038221545.1 Lysobacterales bacterium | reverse complement strand
TTGACCGACAGCCAGGAGCCTTTTGCGATCATCCTGGGATGCTCCGATTCGCGCGTTCCCGCGGAGATCGTGTTCGATCAAGGCCTGGGAGATCTGTTCGTCATCCGCGTGGCCGGCAACATCGTCGCACCCTCGCAGATCGGCAGCGTCGAATTCGCGGCAGAGCGTTGCGGGGCGCGGCTCGTGGTGGTGCTCGGTCATTCGCAATGCGGCGCGATCCAGGCAACACTCGAGGAGCTGCAGCGCCCCGCCGGGAACCAGTCGCGCAACCTGTATTCGATCGTCGACCGCATCCGGCCTTCGGTCGCAGGCCTGCTGGCGACCGAATTGCGGCACGATCCCGACGCGCTGGTACGCCATGCGGTACGCGCCAACGTCCGCTCCTCCGCAGACCACCTGCGACATGGATCGCAGGTGATCGAGCAACTGATCGAGAGCGAGGGCTTGCTGGTCGTCGGTGCCGAATATTCGCTTGAAACCGGCATCGTGGAATTCTTCGACGGCGCGCCCGACGAGGCCTAGGCGGGCCGCGCGGCCGTCCCTTTTTGGGTCATGCGCCGGCGCGCAGCGGGTTTTCGAGGAAGAATCGCAACATCTCGCGGCTGGCATCGGGGCCTTGCTCATCGGTGTAGGAACCGTCGCTGCTGCCGCCCGACCACGCGTGGCCCGCGCCATGGATCACCCAGTGCTCGGCCTGCGCGTGTCCGTTCGAGGGCTTGAACTGGCTGCGTGTGTAGGCGCGACCGTCGGCATCGCCTTGATCGTGCCGCGCGCTGGCTTTTGCACGCTCGCCGATTACATGGATGCCGTTATCGATGTGCACGGTGCTGTCGCGGTCTCCATGAAAAACAATGACGGGCGCGGTGCGCGAATCGTCGAACGACGCGTGGCCGCGAGCGGCCTTGCCCGGCGCGCCGTTGTTCATCACGGCAAATGCGGATGCGACATCCAGCGCAGCGCCGGGCGCGAGGCCCGAGTGAACGCCGACCGCGGCAAAGAGGTCCGCATACTCGCGTCCCATGATCGCCGCCATGGCCCCGCCCGCGGACAGGCCGGCGATGTACACCCGATCGGGGTCGACGGATTGCGTCGCCATGATGTGCCGGGTCATCGCGGCCAGTACTTCCGGTTCTCCGGAGCCACGGCGCTGGTCGGTCGGCTGGAACCAGTTCCAGCACTTGTACGCGTTCGAGCGAGGCGCCTGTGCGGGGTAGAGCACGATGATGCCCTGTTCCTGCGCCAGCTCGTTCATGCGGGTGCCGGCGGCGAAGTCGTCGGGATCCTGCTTGCAGCCATGCAGCATCACCACCAGGGGCAGGCGCTTTCCGCCGAATCCTTCCGGAACGAACAGCTTGTACTGCCGGGTTCCCGATTGCGCCACGCAGGTGCCCGCGGTGAAGCCAGTGCCTGCGGCGCGGCCATTGGCGCCTGCGGGCGCGGCGCGCGGTGTCGGGGCGTCGACGACGCGGAATTCCCCGACCAGGGGCGTGCGCGCATCCGCGCCACGCGGCGCGTCCGTCCTGCGGGCATTCGGTACAGCGCCCAGTGCCTTCTGGATCGCGGCGGTGGCGTCCATCAGCTTGCCTGCGCGCGTCAGGTTGCCGGCTCGTCCAAGCAGTTTCGCGACTATGGGTTTGATCGTGACTCTCCAACTGAAGTGATTTGAACAGCAAGAACCGCGCCGCGCGGAAGCGTCAGCGCATGCGGTTGGCCAGGGCGGCCTTGACCCCGGCAGGAGCGTTGAGCGCTCCCAGCACCAACATGGATTCGATGGTCGCGAGCGCCAGTTCCGGGGTTACGTCTGCAGCAATACTCGTCAGGCCGACGACCTTGACCTGGAGCTTTTCCCCTGTCGAACGCACTTTTTCCAGATCGGCGCGCGAGAAGTGTTGCAGGCCCAGCATCAAGGTTTTGCGAGCGACCGCCTGGCGGACGACCTCGCCGTGTTGCACCAGTTGCTGGCGAATCGCAGTGCGGATGAAATCAGTGCGGTTCGAGTAAAAGCCTTCCTTGACCAGCAGGTCGATCTGTCCGAGGTCGACAAAACCGAGGTTGATCGTGATCTTCTCGCTCTCCGGAAGAGAGGGCTTCGAACGTGATAGCGCTTTGCCTGCCATGCGCCATCCTACCGACATCCATATGGATGGCGCAACCGCTGACCGACTACGTGCGCCTGCGATCGAAGCCGCCGGGAGCAACTGGTGCGACGTCCGCCGGTCCGGCTTCCGCGGCATCGAAGAGCTCGACGCGATCGCGCCCGCCGTTCTTGGCGGCATACAGGGCCTTGTCCGCGTGGATGATCAGCTGCCGCAGGTTGTAGCTCGACCACCGCGAGGACGTAACGCCGAAACTCGCGGACACGGGAAAGCCGACGCCGGTGTGCGGGTTTGAAAGATCGGCGACCGCGAGGCGGAACTGTTCCGCGAGCTCGCGTCCGCGTTGGGGACCGCAATCGGGCAGCACGATGCCGAATTCCTCGCCGCCGAGCCTGCCCATGATGTCGATAGAGCGCAGGTGCGCCTGGACTGCCTGTACCGCACGCTTGAGCACCGCATCGCCGGCCGCGTGTCCATGCCGGTCGTTGACCAGCTTGAAATCATCGAGGTCGATGAGGACCACGCAGGCTTCGCGCTGGCCTTTCCTGCAGTACGCGAGGATGGCTTCGGCGGCGTCCGCGAAGTGTGCGCGGTTGAAGATGCCGGTGAGCCCGTCCCGACGCGCAAGCTTCATGAAATGCAGCTGCGAGCGCTTGGTAAGTACCGCCCACATCGCGATGAATCCGAGCACCGACAGCAGCAGCAGGATGTAGAGCCCGCGAGTCTGCGCCGCCGACTTGCTGACCTTCTCCTGCAACTGAAGGAACTGATTGCGCTTGCCCAGCGCCTCGATCTGCAAGCGGTTGGCGGCGGCCTGGCTCTTCACCATCTGGTACGCGAGCTCGCGCGCGCCGATATCGTCCAGAAAGCGCTTGTCGGCGGCCGCATATGTCTCATGGAAAGACAGCGCTGTGGCGGTGTCGCCCTGTTCGCGCGCTATCAGGTACAGGATGCGTGAAGCCTCGACCAGCGGCTCGGTGATGTCCTTGCTGTCCGCCCGATCCACCGCTCGCTGCGCGAACGAGCGTGCCTTGGCAAGTTCGCGCTTTTCCCACCACGCCTGAGCCAGCAGCGCGTCGTAGTCGGCGATGAGTCGCGCATAACGCGTGGCCTGCACTTCGTCGTAATGCGCAAGCAGCAGCGCGATGGCCTCATCGGCCCGACCGGCCCGCAGGAAAATCCTGCCGATGACGGTACGGATAAAGCTGGCAAATACGAGCTCGCCGCTGTCGACGCAGGCCGCCAGACCCTGCCGCGCTCCGGGGTCGTTCGCTTCCACGCGTCTCGACCGGAAGCGGGCTTCCAGCTGCAGCTGCAGCGCCTGGCACAGCACCTTGCCGCTCGGCGCCTCGCGGATCAATTGCCGGGCGTACTCGGATGCCACGTCGAATTGTCCAACCTGGATGTGGATTTGTGCTGCGGTCAGCAGCCCCTGTCCACGTATTCCTGGATCCTTCACCGTGGGCAAAAGCGCAAGCATGGCGTTGAGGTGCTTCAGGGCCGCCTCGTAGCGACGTGCAATGGTCAGCACGTTGGCGGTGGTGGCCTCGGCGCGAAATCGCAGCGTCGCATCGTCGGTCTCGCGCGCAACCGCCGCCAAGGTCGCGAGCGCCTTGTCGAAGTCCGCTACATACGCCGATTGCCAGCCCTTCAAATACGCGAGGTAAGCGCGCTGTCGGGGTGAAAGATCCTCTCGCCTCGCATCGAGTCGACTGAGGATGGTGGTGAATTCGGCGTAATTGGCGCTCTTGATGTCGTCCGCGCGGCGGAGCAAGCCGGGGAAATCATCCTGCGCGGCGACGGCTGCGCATGCCGCTCCGCACGCGAGCAGCAGCATCGCGCAAGCGATCGCCTGCACGCGACCGAACCCGGAGGTTCGACCGGTCGTGCGCAGGCGATCGGATGAACGATGCGAAGCGACGCCGCGGATGCGGCTGCTCACCTGACCGAAGCGACTGCCCATCTGCGATTCGATTGACCCATTTTCTCCGCATCGTCGGCGGGAGGCGCGTCGTCCTTGTCCGGGCTGTCCTCGTCAGGGCTCTCTTCTTCTTCCTTGCCCGGGAACAGCCCGCACACCAGATGGGTCTTCGCGCCCAGCAGGACTCCAAGCGCAGCGCTGTCCATCGAAGTCAGCGCGCCGCGCAGTTCCGGCCTGATTTCAAGCGTTGCCAACGCTGAATAGTCCGTGTCGGTGGCAACCGGGCGCAGGCCAGCGTCCTGGCCCAGGCGCTCCAGGATATTGATGACTTCAGACATGGTCTTCCCCCGATTGGTGAGACGGCATCGATGATCGAATACGCCGCATACTGCACCCAAACCGCGTGGATCGGAAGACCTGCCAACCCGCTGCACGGTGCGCCCTGGCGCGTCGGTCAGGCGCGACGGCGGTCGAAGCTGCCGGGTTGCGTTCCAGCGGGGTCCGCCGTTTCCGTCCCTGCGCCATCAAATACTTCGACGCGATTGCGACCGTGGTCCTTGGCCACGTACAGGGCCTTGTCGGCGTGGATGATGAGCTGCTTGAGGTTGTAACCCGACCAGCGCGATGAGGTCACGCCAAAGCTTGCGGAGACCGGGAAGCCGACGCCGCTCTCGCCGTTCGACAGGTCGGCGATCGCGAGACGGAATCGCTCGGCAAGCTCGCGCCCCGCCGCGGGGTCGCAATCGGGCAGCACGATGCCGAATTCCTCACCCCCAAGTCGGCCGATGATGTCGATGGATCGCAGATGTGCCTGACACGCCTGCACCGTGCGTTTGAGTACCACATCACCCGCGGAATGGCCGTGCGTGTCATTCACCAGCTTGAAGTGATCCAGGTCGATGAGCACCACGCAGGCTTCGCGCTCGCCCTTCCTGCAATAAGCGAGTATGGCCTCCGCCGCATCCCCGAAGTGTGCGCGATTGAAGATGCCGGTAAGCCCATCGCGCCGTGCCAGCTTCATGAAGTGCAGCTGCGATCGCTTGGTCTTGTAAAGCCACATCGCGATGAACGCGAGCACCGAAAGCAACAACAGGATCAGGAGGCCGCGAGTTTGCGCCGCGGTCTTGCTGACCGTCTGCTGCAGCTGCAGCACCTGGTTGCGCTTGCTGAGTGCCGCGATCTCCGCCTTGCGCGCCTGTACCTGCTGCTCCACGACGTGGAACGCCAAAGCCCTTGTGCCTGCTTCATTCAGATGACCCTTGTCCGCGGCCGCGTACTTCTCGAGAAAATCCAGGGCGTTCCTCAGATCTCCACGCTGTCGCGCAAGGAGAAAAAGCAAACGATAGCCTTCCACCAGCGGCCGGGTGAATTCTTTGCGAACGCTCCCGTCGATGGCGCGTTGTGCAAATTTCCGTGCCTCGATCCAATCGCCAATTTGCCAATAAGCATTGGCGAGAAGCGCATCGAACTCCGAAATCACGCGTGTGTAATTGGTGTTCAGCGCATCGCTGTAATTGGTTTTCAGGAGATCGATGGCCTCGTTCGTCCGATTGCTGTTCACTAGCGCGTGAGCGGCATCAAGTCGGACCAGACTCGCCCACAGAGTCTCGCCAACTTTCATGCAGGCATCGACGCCCGCCTGAAACGCCTCGACGCTCGGGGTCCTGCCGCTTCTGCGGAGCGCCTGCAGCGCAAGATGCCGTGCAATGCAGACTGACTTGCCATCGGCGCTTTCGGCAAGCAAGCGGTTCGCGTAAGTGAGCCCGATCTCGTATTGGCCAGCTTCATTGAACAGGAGCGCAGCGGATTGGAGTGCCTGATCGCGTATGCCCCTGTCAGTGACCTGCGGGAGCATGGAAAGAACACGGTTCAGACTAACGAAAGCTTCTTCGTGCCGGGAACCATTCGCCAGCACGTTCGCGACGGTGACCTCGGCGCGGAACCGAAGCGTCGCGTCCTTCGACTCACGGGCGAGGGATTTGAGCAAAGGCGTTGCGTTCTCGTAGTCACCCGCGTAAGCAATGCTCCAGGCTTCCAGATAGCGCAAAAGCTCTGCCTCTCGCGCGGTGAGGCTCGATCGCCCAGTTTTCAGTTGCGACAATAAGCGAGCAAATTCACGCGGCTGCGACGTCTTGATCGAGTCGGCTTGAGCGAGCAGTTCGCCATGAGATGCAGGCTCGGTCGCAACGGCCGAACCTGCCAAAATCGACAATGCGAAAGCGAGTGCCCCGATCGGCCACAACGACCGCAGAAACCGCCGCTCGCGCATGAGCTTGTCAACTACGCTGCGCGAGACGCCCCATGCCCCCGCGTCCCGATCTCCTCATCATCGTCTCGCGCCGGACTTTCCTGCTCATCCTCGCGATCCTTGCCCGGTGTCAGGCCGCAAACCAGGTTCTTCCGCGCCCCAAGCAGCACTTCGAGGCGGGCGGAATCGCCGCCCAGGATGGCCCACTGCGCAGCCTGATCGACCGCATGCTGACTGAGCGTCGTGTAGAGAGCCGGTTTTCCCGCGTGCCGCAGTTGTGAGTTCTGCCCCAGCGTTTCAAGAAAGTGCATTGTCGTCGACATTGTTTCCCCCTCGATGGATCGAATGGATGGTGGAACTCCAGGATGATCGGAACGCCGACCAGACGTTTTTCGCGCTCGCAACCTTGTACGCACAGCCGTCAGCGCGAGGGGAGAAGCCTACGCTGATAACGAGACGCTCGGCAACCGAATGTTCAGGGGAGTATTGCACCCAAATCTCGTCGACAGGAAACACTGCAAAAGTCCGGGTCACGAGTTCTGCGAGGCACTCCTTCGCCACGCCCTGCGCCCGCGCGCCGTCGACCAGCATCATGCCTACTTCGGCGCGGGTCACTGCCTCGTTCAGCTGCACAACGGCGCAAATGCCGAGCGGAATCTGCGTGGTTTTGTCGACCAGGCCAAGCACGGCCCGCTCCACTGGATGACGTTCCCATGCTCCAACGTCCGAGCGAAAGCTGCGCGCGGCGCGCTCGGGCGCAAGCGGTTGGCCGATGAAGCGCATGGTCTCGGGGTCGGTATAGAGCCCACAGAACAGCGACTCGTCGTCGGCGCACAGACGGCGCGCGCGCAGGCGCTCCGTCTCGAACTCGAGCGCCGCAAGATCGGGTAGGTCAGCACGAGTCAAGTCTCGGCTTCCGGAGCGAGATCGAGCGCGGTCAGGCGTGCGCGGATAGCGGTGTTGTGTTCGAGCCCGCGCGCCGGCGGCAGCACAAGGGTGTCGTGCAGGGTGATGTCGGCGCCAGGTAAGTCGCGCAGGGCGATACGTTCGATGCGGGGCGGGTGGATAGGCAGGGTCGCGGTTCGATACACGATGATTTCGTGATCCAGCGGATAATCCTCTGCCAGCACGTCGACCAGCACCTGGCGATAGGCCGCGCCGGTGGAGAACCGCGCAAGCGACTGGTCCCCCGCGACCCCCACTTGCCAGAGCACGAGGTGCGCCGTGGGATCGAGGCGGCGCTTGTAGAACAACAACTGGCTGGCCTCGTAGTGCTGGCAGCCGACGCGCCCGGGATCGATGCCGAGGTCGGCGTACAGGCAATCCTCGGCGGAGATGCCGGGTTCCATGTGCGCAGCGTAGCCTTCCTTGCGCGCGGTCGCGATGGCCGTGTGCGGCGGCCATGCGAAAACGCCGGGATGACCGTAAAACGCGCCGCACACCTGCTTGCCTTTGCGCACCTCCGTCAGCATCGCCTCGACCATGTTGCGATAGGTCGACAGGCGCGACGTGCCCTCGCTGTAGTAGGGCTGCAGGCTGCGCACGTCCTTGTGCATTTCCTCGAGCCACAACTCGACGATGCCGTCGGAGACCGCGGCGAACACCACGTCGGATTTCTCGATATAGCTGCGCGCCAGAGGAGTGATGTGCGAGCCCAGCGTCATGCCGATGCCGACGCAGACGAGGCTGCCGCGCTTGGCGGGGGAAGGTTTCCTGGATTGCAAATGGCTGCCCCGTGGGTGCACGGTCTTCATCATCGCGATTCCACCCAATCGAGGGAAGGCGATTCGCAATGGCGACTGGATCTGGACGCTGTCAGGGCATTCCTGTACCAGGTCAGGCGAGCCGGTCGAGCACGGCGAGCGTCGGCTTCGCCAGGTTGAGCGTGTAGAAATGCAGTCCCGGCGCGCCGCCGGAGATGAGGCGCTGCACCAGGCCCGCCACGAGATCGGCGGCGAAGTCCGCGATGGCTTCGCGATCGTCGCCGAAAGCGCGCATGCGCCGTTCGACCCAGCGCGGGATCTCAGCGCCGCACATTTCCGAAAAACGCCGCAGCTGGGTGAAATTGGCGATCGGCATGATGCCCGGCGTGATCGGCACCTCGATGCCCATGCGCCGCGCCTCGTCCACGAAGCGGAAGTAGCCGTCGGCGTTGTAGAAATACTGCGTAATTGCGCCGTCAGCGCCAGCATCGATCTTGGTCTTGAAGGCGCGGAGGTCCGCGAGCGCATCGTCTGCCTGCGGATGGCACTCGGGATAGCAGCCGACCTCCACATGGAATGTGTCGCCGTGCTGCGCGCGAATGAAGGCCACCAGGTCGCTGGCATAACGCAGCTCGCCGATGCGGGCCATGCCCGAAGGCATGTCGCCGCGCAGTGCCACCAGCCGGGTGCAACCCAGCGCCCGGTAGGTATTGAGCAGTTCGCGGATCTCCTCGCGCGTGCCGCCCATGCAGGAAATATGCGGTGCGGCGCAAAAGCCGTGGTCATGGTTGAGGCCGCGCACCGTCTCCGACGTGTAGGCGAGGGTCGATCCGCCGGCGCCGAAAGTGACCGACACGTAGGCAGGGTCCCGTGGCTTGAGCTTCCTTGCGGTGCGTTCGAGTTGCGCGCGCTGCTCGTCTGTCTTGGGCGGGAAGAACTCGAACGAAAGCTGCATCAGGATTCCCTGGAGGGTTCGATGGCGCCACGCCTCGGCGTGCCTGGGCAGGTCGGCGCTCCGCAGGCAATGCATGGATCGCAGGTGGGCGTTACCGCGTCACCGCGTTGCCGCATCCTACCGAGGCTCGGACTGCTTGTAGACAGGACGCCGGTCCCGCCGCATTCGGCAGCGGCCCGTCCGCCGCGCCGAGGCACGTCATGGCCCCGCCATGCAGCGCTTGCGTTGCTCGCCGCGAATCCTCGATGGCGACGGCGAAATCCGGGTCAGGTCCTTGGCTGGCAAGGGAATACGGGTTTCCCGCTCTTGCCAACGACCGCAAGCGACCAAGCAGCTTCACGGAACGCGCGGCCGTGGATGATTCGACGCGTGCGCTGCATGCGTGTTGCCGAGCAACTTGAACGTCCGCAACTGGGTTGGTGCAGCCTCCCAGCTTACGAAGGAACTCTTTGCCAGTCAGCGCACCAGGCTGCGCACGATCGAGCTCAGGTTTGGACCGACAACGCGGTTCCGACCATGGTTCTTTGCTAGGTACAGCGCGTCGTCGGCGTTCCTGATGAGCGATGAAACATCTTCGAGCGCGATGCCGGGCCGAACGCTGGCGGCGCCGATGCTCACGGTGACCTTGGCGAGCGGAGCGGTGGGATGCTCGATTCCGGCACACTCGATGGTCTTGCGGACGCGCTCTCCGATGGTTGCAGCGGCGCCTGGATCCGTGGCGGGCAGCAGCAGGACGAACTCTTCGCCACCGTAGCGCGCGACCAGGTCGTTCTCGCGCAGACCGCCACTGGTCTTCAACAGACTTGCGATCTGTCGCAGACACTCATCGCCTCCGGCATGGCCGAGCGCGTCGTTGTATTGTTTGAAGTGATCGACGTCGACGAACAATACGCTGAGGAACTTGTCGTCATGAGCGCATTGAGTCCATGTGGACGCCAACCGCTCGGAGAAGTGGCGGCGGTTGGCGAGGCCGGTGAGTTCGTCGTGCTGCGCGAGCCACGCCATAGTGTCGCGCGCGCCGGTGAGCTCAATGTGCGCGCGACTGTACGCCTGCTGCGTGAGCACCGAGCGACCCGCAATGAGCAGCACGGCTCCCATCGCCAGCACACCGGCAACGATCGGTCGCGACGATGCAAGGGCGAGTGCCATGAGGATCACGCCCGCAGGCATCGCGGCGGGTACCAGCAAGAGCATTGTGTTGCGCATGGCGCGTGGCGGTAGTGCCGTGAAATCCCGGAGTTGATTGCCGGTGCGCAAGGTCACGCCGAGAAACAGCAGCGTGGGCAGGTTCGAAAGCACGAACCAGGGCGATCCGGCGGGCGGTCCCATGCGCTCGATGACGATGTGATTGACGAAGAAGGCCGTCACCGCGTAGCTCACCAGCAGTAGCGCAAGGTTACGCGCGAACGTTCGCTCAGCCACCGTCGGCTGCAGTCGAACAAAGGCGAGTGAAAGCACGGCTATCAACGCGTTTACCAGATCGTGGTAGGTGGTCGCGAGTTGCCCGGACAAGGGCGCGATGGGCAACGTGGAGCCTGCCGCGAGATGGGGAAAGTAGAGCATCAGCGCGGCTATCGCGAAGAGCGCCGCTTGTAAGAGGTCGAAGTAGTGCGTATCCGCGAGGACTTTCCGGTCCGTGGTTCGCACCATAGCCAGGAACCACGGCACACCGCGCAGCGCGAATAGCAGAAGGTAGGGCAGCGCGACGCTGGTGTCGCCATCGGACAGCTGGCTGATGGCACTCGCGGCGTACCCCAGGATCCAAAGACCGAAGGCCGTGGCCAAACAGGCCCAGCGAAGTTGCATATCGCCGCTCGAGGCATTTGCCCAACGAACCGCGTACGCAAGCACGACCGCGAGCACGAGACTGACGCCGAATGGCGTCACCCACTTCTGGTCCGACAGTGTCAGTGTGAAGATGAAATGCACCGCGAGCGCAAGCACCGCAGCCCGCCACCACCGGCGATGATTCGAGGACGTGCTCGAATTTGACGGCACAGTGGGCACGGAGATGACCATATGCCTGATCAGCAAGGATTGTGCCGCTGCTGCGATTTGCAGTTGTTGGAAGTCCGACTATCTCAGAAGGGCGCAAGGACTCTTGCTGTAGCGCCTCGCTCACGGATGCGCTGATCGGGCTGCACAACCGCCGCCATGCCGCCCGCGAATTGCCCGAAATCCAGCGGTATGCGCGACAGCGCAGGGTTGCCGGGCTGCCGGCCCAGTGCATGCGGGTGCTGGTCGACATCGATCACTTCAAGCGCATCAACGACAGTCACGGCCACGCGATCGGGGACGCGGTCCTGCAAAGCGTGGCCGCTCGCTTGCGCGCGGGGGTGCGCGAGTCCGACCTGCTGGTGCGCTGGGGCGGGGAGGAATTCCTGCTGATGCTCCGGGACTGCGACGCCGGACAAGCCGCGCCGAGGTTGCGCCGGCTGCTCCACCAGGTCAGCGACAAGGCCGTAGCGCACGCCGGCCTCGAACTCTGCATCACCGCATCGGCCGGCGCGGCGCTCTGGTCGCCGCCGGTCGGCATCGAGAGCGGCGACGATGCGATCGAGCCGCATATCGCGCGGGCCGACCGCGCGCGCTACCAGGCCAAGGACCGGGGGCGCGATCGCGCGGTGCTGGTCGTCGAAGGCGATGCCGCCGAGGGCACCGGGAGCACATTGAACTGGGTCGAGGTGCCGAGGCGGCTGCAGCGGGCCTCCACTTTCCCGTGACACCCGGGTGGCATCCGGGGCATGCGATCCACGCGGAATGCGGCGGGTTGTCTTCTTCGCGCAAAATACCCGGGATGCCTGATACCCTGCCTGCCCGCCACCGCGTGCGAACGCTGCTTTGTTCGTCGCGTGGTGCCTTCCCGGTTTTGGCATTTTCCTGCGAGAGCCCGTGTATCAGGTGACCCCAGACCTCCTGCCCCGCCTAGCGCAACAACATGCCGACCGTCGCCGCGAGGGCGCGCGCGGGCAGCTGCTGTTGGTGCTGGCGGGACTTGAATCGCAGACCCGCTCGTCGCTCGGAGACCTGGGTGGGCATTCGGCGTTGCTCGAGGCCGTGGGCGACCGCCTGCGCCAGAGCGTTCGCGGACACGACATGGTGATCCAGCGCGCCGATGGAGATTTCCTGATCGCGCTGGTCGATTGCCTGCCCGAACAGGCAGCATTGCGCCTGTCCAGGCTGCTGGCCGCGGTCGGCGACCAGCCGATCGACGTGGCCGGGCGCAGCATCGACGTCGTGTTGGCGGCCGGAGCCGCGACACTGCCCGACGCGCCCGCGGATGACGTCGCGGCCCAGCGCTCGGGGATCGACGCTGCGCTGGGCCGCGCCGCCGCGGCACTGGCGGCCGCGCGCGCCCGCGGCAGCGATCGCGCGGTACTCGTGTTCGATGGCGTGGAGTCCGTCACGGGTCATCCACTCGCCGCCGGTGCATTCACCGAGATACCGCGACCGGCCTGACCGGAATGTCTCGGGAAGTGAGCAGCGCATCACACGACGCTCGGCTCGTTGGCAAGCGAATTGCTGAACACTTCAACAATTCCACGGCTGGTCCTCCTTGAGCAATTCGCCCGTCACCAAGCCCGCGGTTCCGTTGCGTTTCCAGGAAGGCACGCTCGACCCGACGCAGCTCCGGCTGGAGCAGGAAGCGCAGGACACGCAGCAGCGCATGCGCCTGGGCGGCCTGTTCTATGTGCTCGGCTGGATCTTCATCGTCGCGGCCGATGGACCTCGGGGCGAGTCCGCCTGGATCGTCGGCGTGACCCTGCTCGCGCTCGCGCTTGTCCGGTTCGTCCATCCCGTACCACCCGATGCAAGCGCGTCCGCTCTCCGGCGCTGGTTGCGCTGGCCCTGGCTGTTGATCCTTTCGTCCTGCGCGGTATGGGGAGTCGCCACGGCGTGGGTGCTGGCCGAGCCGGACTACGACCGGGCGCGCACCATAGTGTTGTTCGGCGACGTCGCGTTCGGGACCGCCGCCGCCCACAGCTTTTCGATGCGACGCAGGTTTTCGACCGCGACGGTACTGTTGCTGGTCTCCCCGTCGATCGCGGTACTGGCGTTCCTGCGCGGCGAAATGATGCTTGCGTGGGCCATGCTGGTGTACCTCGGGTATCTCGGGCTCGCGGTGGAGCGCAGCCACCGCGAGTGGATGCAGCGCTTCGCGCTCGACCTGCAATTGCGCAAGCAGCGCGACCAGTACGCCCGGCTCAGCCGCCGCGACGGACTCACCGGCCTCTCCAATCGCATGCACTTCGATCATGCGCTGCGCGAATCGGTGGCCGAAGCGCACAAGACCGCAAGGCCCTTGTCGCTGCTCATGTGCGACGTGGACCATTTCAAGACGGTGAACGACCGTTTCGGCCACGCCGCCGGCGACGCCTGCCTCATCGCGTTCGCGCAGCGACTGCAGCGCGAGTTCGCGACGGCGGAGACGCTGGTGGCGCGCGTGGGCGGCGAGGAGTTCGCGGTTTTGCTGCGCGGCATCGACCTGCAGGAGGCGTCGGGGCGCGCCGAGCGGTTCCGTGCATCGATCGATTCGAAGGCAATCCAGACGCATGACCGCCTGTTGCCGATCACGATCAGCATTGGCGTGGCATCGCTCACCGAAGCCGCTGCGGGGGACGTCGAACGCCTGTACCAGGCTGCGGACACGGCGCTGTATCGCGCCAAATCGGAAGGCAGGAATCGCGTCTGCGTCGGTGGCGACGAGCGCCGCCGCACGCCGCGCGAGTAGCGACGCGCGCGGACCGGCGTCGCGCGCGCTGCGGAAATTCAACCATCTGCCCGCACGCGGGTGTGCGTGCGGTGCACGAGGGGTGTCGCGTTACGGGTTGCCCCGCGCGAGCAGGGCAACCCCGTTCGCGGGAGTGCGATCAGTAGCGGTAGTGGTCCGGTTTGTACGGGCCGTCCGCAGACACGCCGAGGTACGCGGCCTGGTCGTCGGTCAGGCGCGTCAGCTTCACGCCGATCTTCTCGAGGTGCAGGCGCGCCACCTCTTCGTCGAGGTGCTTCGGCAGGCGGTAGACCGTCTTCTCGTACGTGTCGCGATGCGCCCAGAGGTCGATCTGCGCGAGCGTCTGGTTCGAGAACGAATTCGACATCACGAAGCTCGGGTGTCCGGTCGCGCAACCGAGGTTCACCAGGCGACCTTCGGCGAGCAGGAACATGTCGTGCGCCGGCTTGCCATCGACGCCCGGCAGCACGTACTTGTCGACCTGCGGCTTGATGTTGATGTGCTTGATGCCCGGCAGTTCGCGCAGCGCGTCGACCTGGATCTCGTTGTCGAAGTGGCCGATGTTGCAGACGATGGCCTGGTCCTTCATGCGCAACATGTGGTCGGTGGTGATGACGTCCTTGTTGCCCGTGGTCGTCACGTAGATGTCGGCGATGCCGAGGCTGTCCTCGAGCGTCTTGACCTCGAATCCTTCCATCGCCGCCTGCAGCGCGTTGATCGGATCGATCTCGGTGACCATCACGCGGCAGCCGTACGCGCGCAACGAGTGCGCGGAACCCTTGCCGACGTCGCCGTAGCCGGCCACGCAGGCGACCTTGCCGGCCAGCATCACGTCCATCGCGCGCTTGAGGCCATCCGCGAGCGACTCGCGGCAACCGTAGAGATTGTCGAACTTCGACTTGGTGACCGAGTCGTTGACATTGATCGCAGGCACCAGCAGCTTGCCCGCTTCCATCATCTGGTAGAGGCGATGCACGCCGGTCGTGGTTTCTTCCGAAACGCCGCGCCAGTCTTTGACCACGTTCGTCCAGAAGCCCGGACGCTCCTTCGCGACGCGCTTGAGCAGGCTCTTGACGATCTGT
>JBBRIE010000057.1:0-14913 GCA_038221545.1 Lysobacterales bacterium | reverse complement strand
GTTGCCCACGCAGCATTGCCAGCCGCCCATCTAGCCAACCTGGAGGCGACGATCGTGAACTTTCTGCTCAATCCGCTGATCATGATTGGTCCGGTCGTCTGGACGCTCGGATTCGCGGCATCACTGGTCTACTACGTGGTGAATCGCGACGCTCCGCGCGCCGCGGGCAGAACATCTGTCTTGCGCTACGTCGGCGGGCTTGCCCTGTGGGGAATCGCAGGATTCATTGCAGGAACCGCGCTCGGCATCGGGCTGCTGTGCACGTCGGCCGACTCCAGCAATCTGTGTGGGCTCGGTGGCATATTCGGCATGGGGCCTCTGGCGTCGGGCGTGGCCATGCTCGTGTACGCCCATCGATGGGCGCACCGCGCGCGATGACTGCCCCGCAATTTGCCGAGTCCCGTGTCAACGATGGCCGCGCTGGAAGGTTTCATTCGCGCTGAATTGGCTGCGCTTCGCAGGCGGCGCTGCTGAGCTTACGCTGGGCCTTCCCTGGCCCTCAATGTCGACCCCGCTACCCTTGCTCAGAACTCCCAGCGCAATCCGCCGCGCAGCACCCACTGCTCGAGGTCGTCGTAGGCGAAGGTGCGGAACAGCGAGACGTACATCTGCGTTCCGCCGGGCCTGACCCACGACAGGCCGCCCGAGATGCTGCCGTAGTTGCGGTCCGGATCGTCGATCACGATCGCGGCGAACGGCTGGGTCGGGTCGCTGCGCAGACGCGGGATGATCGTGAAGCCGTCGTTGTCGCTCTCGTAGTACCAATCGAGGCGCAGGAATGGCTGCACCACGCCGCTGGAGATGCTGATCGCGCGTGCTACCTGCAAGGCTCCCGAGTACTGCAGCGACTGGAAGCTCTGGTCGGGGAAGCTCAGCAGGAAGCCCGAGTCGTTGCTGCCGGTCTCCTCGAAGCCGTCGATGTCGGTGCCGGCGTACTCGATGCGGAATTCCGGCGTCAGCAACCAGCCATTGCGCGAGAACTCGTAGCCGATGCCAAGCGTCGCCACAAACTGGCTGGCATCGGTCTCGGACAGGGCCCGATCGATGGTCAGGCCAATCGCCGTCAGGTCGATCACGCGCAGCTGCTCGTAGTCGTTGCGGAAATAGCCGAGCGAGCCGTCCGCGTACCAGCCGTTGGTGCCGTACCAGGAGTAATAGGCAGTGAGCCCCAGTCCATCGGTGTCCAGCTCGCCCGAGGCATTGTCGAGATCGACCTCGGCGGCGCTGTAGCCGAGCGCGAGTCCGACGAACGCCTGGTCGTTGAGGCGATAGTCGACGCCGCCGGTGAGTCCGTAGTTGTCGAAATCGAAGCCTGCCTCGGTGCCGCCGCCGTCGCGGTTGCCGCCGCCGATGCTGCCGTTGACGAACACCCCCCACGGGCTCGGCCGCAAGTCTCCGTTGCCGCCCGCTGCACTTTCGTCCTGAGCTGCATTGAAATCCTGCCCGAACATTCCGAGCGACAGCGCACCGTTGCCCGCGAACATCGACAGGCCGGCCAGGCTCAGACCACTCGCGCCGCCACGTACCGCCGCCATGCGCGCCGCCACGTTGGCGCGCTGCTGCGACATGATCGCGGTTGCGACGTTGCTCTGCGCGGAGATTTCCTCTGCCGCGAGGTTCTCGAGCGCGTCCTCGACCGCGGCGCCGTTGCTTGCATCGGCGGCATCGACCAGGGCGTTACAGGTCGCCAGCGCGCCGCTGTTGGCGCCCGCCGCGCCACAGGCAGTGGCCACCGCGGCGACCGCGCCCCGCGCGACTTCGCTGCCACCGCCGATGGTGTCAAGCGCGTCATTGAGGTCGTCCGCGGTCTCGGCCGGATCGAGATTGCCGCTGACCCCGACCGTGATGATGACCGTCGTCGTCAGGCCCGAAGGATCGGTCGCGCGCACCACGAACTGATCGGAGCCCTCAAAGTTGGCCGTGGGAGAGTAGAACGCTGTCGAACCGACCACGCGCGCGGTGCCGTTGGCGGGCGGCGTGGCGATGGCGAACGTGAGCGCGTCGCCGTCCGGGTCGTTGAACAGCGGGACCAACATGATGCTCACTTCTGCCCCGCCATTCGAAGGCGGCGCCGCTGCGCTCGGAGTCACCGCCACGGGCGGCCGATTGAGCGGATTGTTCGTGACCGTCACCGTCACGGTGAAGGGCATGGCCGGATTCAGTGCATCGCGGGCGGTGAGGCCGATCACCGCATTGCCCTGGAACCCGCGCGTCGGCGTGAAGGTGAGGCTGCTGCCCGACAAGGTTGCGGTGCCTTGCGCAGCCGGCGGCGGAACTGCCACGGCGAAGGTCAGCGCGTCGTTCTCGGGATCGGTCACCAGCGTGGCCAGGTTGACCGTGACGGGCTGCACACCCATGGTCGCGGCGGTGCCGTTGGTGGTGATGGGCGGCTGATTGACGGCATTGCCTGTCACCGTGACCTGGGCAACAAGGTTGGTGACGTTGTTCGCGTCATCCCGGACCTGGATGGGAAGCTGGACCGTGCCCTGAAATCCGGACGCGGGCGTGAACGTCGCAAAGTGGCCGTCCACGGTGAAACTGCCCTGCGAAGGTAGTGGTTGCGCTCCGGGCGTGAACGTCAACGGCCCACCCTCGGGATCGCTTGCGCACGGCAGCAGGTCAAACGTGACGGGCTGACCGTTCATGGAAGTCGCGGTGCAGCTAGTCACCACCGGTGGTTGATTGGCGGTCGCGGTGCCGATCGTCGCGGTGGTCGAATTGTTGGTTGTGTTGGGATCGGTAGGCTGCGAACTCGTGATCGACGCGGTGTTCGAGATGCTGCCCGTGGCAATAACCCGCAGCGTCAACGCGCAGGCGCTGGTTGCGCCATTGGCCAGCGTCGCAATCGAATAAGAAATGAACTGCCCATTCGCGTTGGCGCCGCAGGTGCTGCTGACGAACATCAACTGGGGCGCAAGATTGTCGCCGACGATGATGTTGCTCGCGGCCGACGGACCATTGTTCGTCACGCTCAGCGTTTTCTGGAATGTGCTGCCCACTACCAACGGGGTCGGCGCGTTGTTGCTCTGCGATATCGCAAGATCAGCGCCCGTCGGGCCGCTGTCGTTGTCGAGGATGTTGATGGTGAAGTCGGGCGAAGGCGCCGACGTAAACGTGGTGGTGCTCGAGGAAGTAAGCGTCGCACGGGCGACATCATCGATAATGATGGTCTCGGTCGGTTCCGGGCTCGAATCGTCAATGATGGTAATGGGCAACGTCGTCGCCGTGGTCTGGCCGGACGCGAACTGGGTCAGAGGGCCGAAGCTGGGCCTTGTGGCACTGCCGGGGGTGTAGTCCACGTTGGGCGTGGCGCTCCCGGCCGCGTCGGCGTCGAAGCTCAATTCAGTTGCCGAACCCGGTGGTCCACAATACGCAACCAACAGGTAACTGAAGTTGACCTGGATCGTGCCCGCGTTTTCGTTCACCGATGTCGGCCCGGTCACCGTCGACCTCACCGCAAAGATGACGTTGGGGTTGGCTGCGCAGAACGCCTGACCGCTGGAAGTGGGTGTAGGGATCTGCGCAATCGTGTTGTCGCTGAACCCGGCGTAGGTCGTCTGAGCGTAGACGACACTCGACAACAGCAACGCGGCGGCGAACGCCGCAAGTCGTGCAACGGCAGAACTGCTCATCGACCTTCCCCCAGGGCGCCCGCCTACTTTGAGGCCGCAACTGCCAGATTATCAGGAATGCATTGCGCGTCACCCCTCATTTGGAACACCCGGTCACGTGCTCGTTCGCCATGCCGGCTGAACGGGCACGCGGCGGCGGGGAGGCGAGGCCAGCCGGCTCAAGGCGCAAGCCGCCCCGCCTGCTGACGCGCAAAGTTCATGTTCTACGCGCTTGCAGATGTCTTCCGTGCCGAGAAAGAAACTCGCCGCAGCGCAGCGAACACCGCGCCCTGACACCACGGCGCATCGCGCGCCGCCTCGCGCAGTGGTCGCCGCGCGATTGCCGGCACGGTGGGCACCTTCGCAGCCGCCCCCCGTGTACAGACCAACGCGATCAGAGTCTGGCGGAGACGATTCCCTGGATTTCCTCGCTGCCGCGCTTGAGCTCGGCGGCCACCGACTCGCTGGCCTCGCTGGTCGCGCCGTCGCGGGTGACCTCGCGCAGCACGATGTTGCCGAACTTGTCCCACACGACCATCGTCCGGCTGCCGCCCTGTTCCATGACGGCCACCCACGGCTTGCCATCGCGATAGGCGTACTTGAGCGAGGCCTTGCCGCCCGCTTCGCCATAGTCGACGTTTTCACGCACCACTCGCACGCCGGTGAGGTCCGCGAACGCGTCCCAGCCGATCGTGGTGTCGCCGACGATGCGATCGCCTACCACTCGCCGCATGGCACCGAGCTGCGCCTCGAGATCGGCGTAGAGACGCTTGGCTTGGTCCGCTTCGGTGGCCGGAGCCGTCAGCGCGAGACCCTGGATCAACGGAATGTCGATGCTGTTGCCGGCACCCTGCGTAAGCACCGGCAGGCGATCGGACGTCAGGAAAAGCAGCTGGCCGTTCAAGGTGACATTCGCGTCGACCAGATAGGTCGCCATGCGCTCGACGGTCTTCGGATCGAAGGTGAGCGTGTACGGCATCGGCAAGGTGCCAGTCGAATCCACGACCCCGGCCAGCACCTCGGCAGGTGGTGCATCGCTGCGCGTGCCATCGAGCAGGCGCACGGTCACGACCGCACCCTCGGGCAGTTCGGCGAGCGCGCCGTCCTTGGTGCGCAGCATGCCGGTGACTGCATTCTTCGCAACAGACGGCCCGGTCGCGGCAGTGGTTGCGCCCGTAGTGGGCGTCGCGCTGGTCGCGGCCTGATCAGAACTGTTGCACGCAGCGAGTGCGATGCTTGCCAGCAGCGCGGCGGGAAGTAGTTTGCGCATCGGGTAATCCTTGGTGAACTCGTTGGCATTCGGCCCGCACGCCAGTGATCTGCGCGTGAGCATCCACCTTGTGCGCGGCAACAGCAGGACGTCTGCGCAAGCGCCTTCGTCGCGACCCGGCTGCGCGGGGGGCGCGTAATGTAGCCGAAAGCGCCTCGTTCGGCGCGTTTCGGTCACGGTGCACGCGGGCGCGGGCGGCAAAGCTGGCAAACTACGCGGCCCGACTTGACCCGACCGCGCTGCCACGTGCCGCGCACCCCGATGCTCGAAGAAGCCTACGAATTCCACAAGAGCGGCCGTCTGGCCGAAGCCGAGGCCCGCTATCGCGAGTGGCTTGGCTTCAATCCCGAGGATGCCGACGGACTGCACCTGCTGGCGATCGTGCGTCGCCAGCGGGGGGCGATCGGCGAAGCGCTGCAGCTTGCGCGGCAGGCCGTCGAACTGCGGCCCGACCAGGCGACCTTCTACATAACGCTCGCGGGGATCGAGTTCCATGCACGTTTGTGGGCGGCTGCGCGCGCCGACTTCGAGACGGCGCTGCGCCTCGACCCGAACCAGACGTCCGCTTACAGCGCGCTCGGACACATCGCACGCCTCCAGGGCGACGATGCGCGTGCCGAAGACCACTTCAAACGGGCGCTGCTGACCGAGCGCGACCGGGCGGACGTGCTGCTCGGCTACGGCAACCTGCTCGCGGACCGCGGCGATTTCGCGGGCGCCGTGCAATATCTGTCCCGCGCCGCCACGCTCGATCCGGACAACTCCGCGACACAGGCGAGTTTCGGGCGTGCGCTGATCGGAAATGGCCAACACGATTTCGCGGAACAGGCGCTGGAGAATGCACTGCGTCTGCGCCCCGATTCGCCCGCGACCCTGAAAATGCTGCTGCGCGCGCACCGCGAACGCGGCAACTTCACGGGCGCGGAAGCGGTGCTGGAGCGCCTGGCCGCGCTGCCGGACCAGGCGGCGGCCACCGCGACCGAGCGTGCCGAACTGGCGCTCGCGCGCGGCGACATCGACGGCGCCATCGAGGCTTATGGCGCGCTGCGCGCCTTGCAACCCCACGATCGCGAAGCACTGCATCGGTGGGTCGCGGTGATGCGCCAGAGCGGTCGCGTGGACGCGGCGATCGAAGCCTGCCGTGAGCACGTGGCCCGCGAGCGCGATGACGCGATGACGCTGCGCGTGCTTGCAGGCCTGCTGGCGCAGCGCGGCCAGGAGGCTGAGGCGCTGCCGTTCCTGCGTCGCTCACTCGAACTCAAGCCCGACGACGCGGATACCCTCGCGGCGCTGGCTGCGGTGCTCGAGCGTAGCGGTGAACACGAGGAGTCCGAAGCGCTGGCGGCGCGCGCGCTCGAGCTGGCCCCGGGGCAATCCGGTGCCACCGGCCTGCTGATGAATGCCGCACTGCTGCGCGGGGACTCCGCCGTGGCATTGAAGCTCGCGAACAGCGTCGACGTCCTCACGCTGCCACCGCCGCGACGCGTGGCGTGGCTGGGCCTGACCGGATGCGCCGCCCATCTCGGCGACGATCTGCCGGCGGCCCTCGGGTACTGGCGCCGTGCGCACGACGCGCGGGGCGAGGGTCGACCTCCCCGCGTGCGGACACTCGACCGTGAAGCGGCCGAGCGGCTCGCGCAGGGGCAGACCACGCCCGCGCCACTGGTCGAGCGCCCGCCGGCGGCGATGCTGCTCGGGACGCCGGGGAGCGGCGCCGATCTCATCGCGGCGCTGCTGACGGACAACGGCCAGCTCGTACTTTCCGACCGGTTCCGTCGTGATGGCCGCAATGACGGCTTCAGCAAGCTCGACGGCGATCGTTACGCGAGTGGCATCAGCGAAACCGATGCGCAACTCTTCGCACGCCAGTACGACCGCGCGCTATCCCGCCTGCCCCTGTCCGACGACGCGCGCCTGGTGGACTGGCTGCCGGCGTGGGACGCGCGCCTGGTCGTGCCGGTGAAGTCGGTGTTCGGCGCGTTGCCTTTGATCCTCGCGACCGACGATCCGCGCGAAGCGCTGCTCAACTGGCTGGCGTTCGGCACGCGCGCTGGTTGGGCGATCCCGGACCCCGTTGCGGCTGCCAGCTGGCTGTCCACCGCGTTGCAGCACCTCATCGCGACCGCGCGATTCAGCGGTCTCCCGGTGCTGGCGCTCAACACCGCCGAACTGCTCGACGATCCGGAAGCCTGCGGTCGACGCCTCGGCGAACTGCTCGGCACGCCGGCACTGGTGCCGGGTGCGCGCTTCGCCGCCGAACGCCAGCCGCCGCGTACGCTGGCTGCGCGCTTTCTCGCCGGAACCTGGCGCCGTTATGCGGAGCCGCTGGCACCGGCCTTCGCGAAGTTCGATGCGCTCGCCCGCGACCTCCGCGAATAGCGACCGTCAGCGCGCAAGCCAGACCAGGAGCGCTGCGCCGAGCACGATCCGGTACACGGCAAACACCGTGAACCGGTGCGTCTGGATGTAGCGCAGCAACCATTTCACCGCGATGAAAGCGGTGACGGCCGAGGCAACGAACGCGATCGCAAGCAGACCCCAGTCCTCGCCACCCGGCCCGCTTTCCCGGAGCACGTCGAGCAGTTCGTACGCGCTCGCTGCGAACATCGTGGGGATGCCCACCAGGAAGGCGAACTCGGTCGCGGCGGCGCGGTGCGTGGTGCCGGCGAGCAACGCGACGAAGATCGCCGCGGCGGAACGCGAAGTGCCGGGGAAAACGCCCGCGATCACCTGGGCCACGCCCACCAGGGCCGCGACGTTCCACGAGATCGATGCGCGTTCGCCGAGCACGGCGGCCCGCTGCGCCGCGAAGCGCTCGGCCAGCAGCATCCATCCGCCGCCGATGACGAGCGCCCAGGCGATCGGGCCGAGTTCCGTCGGGAGTTCGAATCCCGCCCATTTCACGACCAGTCCGAGGATCGCGGTGACGCCGAACGCCAGCATCAACTTCCAAGCGTAGTCGCGGGCGGGTTGCGGCGCGTCGGTGGCACCCGGGATCTCGATCGCCACGGCAGCCCCTGCGCCACCCGAGAATGCGCGGACCAGCTGCCAGAGCCGCTGCCGGTAGATCGCGACGACGGCCAGGATCGCTCCGGCCTGGATCGAGATGTTGAAAAGATCCGAGCGCGCGCCGAGCCAGTGTTCCGCAATGAGCAGGTGGCCGGTGCTCGAGATCGGCAGGAATTCGGTGATGCCTTCGATGATGCCCAGCAACAGGGCCTGCAGCCACTCGCTCACGCGTTTCTCCCCCGGACAGTGGCGCGCAGACTAGCGACTTGGGGGCCGCGCCGCGTGTTCGAGCAGGTCGACGAAGGCCGCGGCGAAGCGCTCGCCGTCGATCAGCGTCGTACCGGCAAGCCGTTCGCGCATTGTCGCCCGCAACTGCGCGAGTGCGGGACGCCCGGCTGCGGCGCGCGTGGCAATCCCGACGTAGTCATCCGCATCGCGCGCGATCCAGTCGGCCAGCCCCGCCGTTTCGAGCACGCTTGCGGCCATGCGCGAGGGCATGATCTCGCCGGGCAGCGTGACCACCGGGACGCCCTGCCACAGGGCATCGAGCGTCGTGGTCCCGCCGTTGAACCTGGGCGGGTCGAGCGCCACGTCGATCCCCGCGTACCTGGCCAGCAACTGCGCGGGGTCGGCGACCGGCGGCGCGCAGGTTAGTTGGCCGGATCCGATTCCGTGCCGCGCGAAGCGTTCGCGCAGGAAGGCAACCGTCGCCGCTTCGTCCAGCGTGGTGGCACCGAGCAGCAGGCGCGAGCCGGGCGTCGCGTGCAGCACGCGGCACCACAGCGCGAGCGTCGGGTCATCCAGCTTCGCGAGGTTGTTGAAGCTGCCGAACGTCATGGACGCCTCCGGCGCTCGCGGCACCACGGCGGGCGTGCCGGGGTACGGTTCGTAGCAGAGGAACGCATGCGGCAGGTGCAGGATCCGTTCCGGCCATCCCTGCTCGGCCCCGGCCGGCATCACCGTCGCGTCGGCGATCATCGCGTCGATACCCTGCGCACCGGTCGGGGCCGGGTAGCCGAGGTAGGCGATCTGGAGCGTGGCGGCGCGCGCGGCGATCACCCCGGGCCGCGCGCCCGCAGTGTGTCCGCCAAGATCGAGCAACACGTCAAGGCGGTCGCGTCGCAGCAGCTGCAGGCACGCCCGGTCGTCCAGCGCGGAAACGTCCTGCCAGTGGCGTACGCGCTCGCGCAGGCGGCTGGTGACCGCGTCGCTCCGGGTGTTGCCGGAGTACGCGAACCACTCGACGCGCGCGGCGTCCGCGTGCGCGAGCAAAGCGCCCATGAAGACGCCGACCGGATGCGTGCGGAGGTCGGACGACAGCAGGCCGACGCGCAGCGGCGAGGCGCGGGTCTGCGCCCCTCCAGGGTGCGCGAAGGGTTGCGTCCCGGCCATGGCCACGGGCGCGGCCGCGACCTCGAGGTGCAGTGCCCGCACGGCGTCCGCATCCATGCTGGTGTCGTAAAGGCTCGCAAGGCACAGGTTGCCGCGCGTGGCCGGATCGCCGGCGTTGAGCGCGTACGCCTGTCGTAGTGATGCGACCGCCGCAGCGGGTTGGCCGCGGTCGAGCAGTGCGCGGCCACGATCGCGCCACAGCACCGCTGCACGGGGATGCTTCGCGAGCGCGGCTTCGGTGGCGCGCAGCGCAAGACTGGGCGCACCGAGCGCGAGGGCCACGTCGGCCAGTACCGCGGCAGCCGTCGGCTCGCCCGGATCGAGGCGCAGGGCCTGTTCCGCCGCCGCGGCCGCCGCGGCATGACGTTCCGCGGCGCGATGCAGCACGGCGACCAGGGCATGCAGTTCGGCAACGGCAGGGTGCGACCGCAAACCCTGCTCGAGCAGGCGCGCGGCACTGCCGAGCACACCGTGCGCGATGCCCAGGCGGGCACCCTCGCGCGTCGCGGCAAGCACGGTTTGCGGAATGGCGGCCGCGCGCGCGTACTCGCGCAGCGCACCGGCAATGTCTCCGCGCCGGGCGCAATCGCGCGCACGCTGCAGCGGTTGCAGTGCTTGCGTATCGGTCATCGTGTCGATGTTACGGTCCTGCCCGATGTCTTGCACCAGAGTTGGGCTTAGGACCGCCAGTGGTGCAGCGGATGCGCCCCAAGCGTGCGTGCGCCGACCGGCACGGCGGTCAAACCGCGTCGCACGGCACTTCTTCCGCTGGCACAGCGATTGCGTTGGCAATGCCCAGTCCAATCGAGTGGAGAACCCTGTGGCCGACAACAAAGCCCTGCAGCTGATCAAGGATCGCGACGTGCGTTACGTCGACCTGCGCTTCGCCGACATGCTCGGCAAGCAGCACCACGTGACGTTCCCCGTGGGCCAGTTCGACGAATCCGTGTTCGAGGACGGCAAGATGTTCGACGGTTCGTCGATCTCCGGCTGGAAAGGCATCAACGAATCGGACATGGTGCTGCTGCCGGATCCCGACAGCGCCTACCTCGATCCTTTCATGCCGGACGCGACGCTCGTCCTGCACTGCGACGTGCTCGAGCCTGCGACGATGCAGGCCTATTCGCGCTGCCCGCGCTCGCTGGCGCGCCGCGCCGAGGCATTCCTGAAGTCCACCGGCATCGCCGACGCCGCGTTCTTCGGTCCCGAGCCCGAGTTCTTCGTATTTGATTCGGTGCGCTGGCGCAACGACATGCAGGCCGCCGGCTTCGAGATCGAGTCGGGCGAGGGCGCCTGGTCGTCGAACAAACGCTTCGAGGAAGGCAATTCGGGCTACCGACCCGGCATCAAGGGCGGCTACTTCCCGGTGCCGCCGACCGATTCGCTGCACGACCTGCGCGCCGAGATGTGCAACGTGCTCGAGGAACTCGGCATCACCGTCGAAGTGCACCATCACGAGGTCGCCACCGGTGGCCAGTGCGAGATCGGCACCAGGTTCAATTCGCTGGTGCGCAAGTCCGACGAGTTGTTGATGATGAAGTACGCGATCAGGAATGTCGCGCATCGCAACGGCAAGACCGCGACCTTCATGCCGAAGCCGCTGGTCGGCGACAACGGCTCCGGCATGCACGTGCACCAGAGCCTCACCAAGGGCGGGCAGAACCTGTTCGCGGGCGACGGCTACGGCGGCCTCAGCCAGAACGCGCTCTACTACATCGGCGGCATCTTCAAGCACGCGCGCGCGATCAACGCCTTCGCGAACTGCACCACCAACAGCTACAAGCGCCTGGTGCCGGGCTACGAGGCGCCGGTAATGCTCGCGTACTCCGCGCGCAACCGCTCGGCCTCGTGCCGGATCCCGTTCGTGACCAATGCCAAGGCGCGACGTATCGAGATCCGTTTCCCGGATCCGGTCAACTCGGGGTACCTGACGTTCACCGCGCTGCTGATGGCGGGCCTCGACGGCATCCTCAACAAGATCGATCCGGGCGCGCCGATGGACAAGGATCTCTACGACCTGCCGCCGGAAGAGGAGCGCAACATCCCGACCGTGTGCCATTCGCTCGACCAGGCGCTGGCCGCACTGCACGGCGACCGCGACTTCCTCAAGGCCGGCGGCGTGTTCTCGGACGATTTCATCGACGGCTACATCGCGCTCAAGATGCAGGAGGTCACGCGCTTCCGCGCCGCGACGCACCCGCTCGAGTACCAGATGTACTACGCACTCTGACGCCTTGGTCCTTCTCCCCGTTGTTGCGGGGAGAAGGTGGCGCGTAGCGCCGGATGAGGGCGGCCCGACGAGCAGGCGTTGGGCGCGCCGCGAGCCGCAATGGCGCAGCGTGAAGGTGTCCCGGTCGCGGCTTGCGCCGCTCCTGCATGGGGGCGCCCGCATCGGGGCGATGGGACCGGGATATGCGCGGCCTTGCATCGCGGATGCACTGCGGTTGGAATGCCTCGCATGGGCGCGCGCGGGGTATTGACGGTGGCGTTGCTGGCGTTGCTGGCAGGCTGCGCGCAGGCGCCTGTGCGCAATCCGCTTGCGCAGTGGGTGCCGTCTGCCAACCACGGGCCGCGCAAACCTGTTTTGATCGTGCTGCACGCGACCACGCAGAACTCGGTGGCGCAAAGCCTGCGCACGTTGCGCAGCCACAACAGCGGTGGTCCGGTCAGCGCGCACTATCTGATCGGACGGGACGGCAGCCGGTACCAGCTGGTCGAGGACGAGCGCCGCGCATGGCATGCCGGTCCCGGTCGCTGGGGCACGATCACCGACGTCAACTCCGCGTCCATCGGTATCGAGCTCGACAATGATGGCGTCTCGCCGTTCCCGGCTCCGCAGGTCGCAAGCCTGGTGACGCTGCTCAATGACCTGTGCAGACGGCACGGTATCCCGAAGACCCAGATCGTTGCACATTCGGACATCGCGCCCACGCGCAAGCGCGATCCCGGCGCGCTGTTTCCCTGGGGCGATCTGTTCGCCCTGGGCTTCGGCATCTGGCCGAGCGGCGATGGCGCCCTGCCACCGGTCGGCTTCGATGCGTGGCTGGCGCTGCGCACCCTCGGCTATGCGACCGACGATCGTGGGGCCGCGGTGCGCGCGTTCCACCTTCGCTTCCGCGGTATGGAGTCGGACGTCATGGACACCGAGGACGAGCGCATCCTGTACGCGCTGACGCGCCTGCCGGACTAGAGCGGGCGGCTCTTCACGATCAGGCAGGCGGAGTATCCTGCGCGGGCCCTGGGCCGGGAGACTGCCATGCACGCTCGGAACGCTGGAACGGTACTCGCACTCGCGCTGCTCGCCCTGAGCGCTTCCGCAAAGGCCGACTTCCACTTCATGAAAGTCGTGGAGGTGTTCCCGGGTGCCGCCGCGGCGCCCAACGCACAGTACGTGGTGCTGCAGATGTGGTCGGGTGGCCAGACCAACGTTGCCTCCCATGGCGTCACGGTCTTCGCGGCGGACGGCACGTCGATCGGCACCGTCGTCTTCCCGAACGGGGTGGCCAACGGCGTGTCGCAGGACAAGATCCTGGTCGCCACCACCGAGGCGGCGGCGTTCTTCAGCATCACTGCCGACTTCGTGCTGACGGTGCCGTTGCCGATCACGGGCGGCAAGTTGTGTTTCGACGCGTCCCCGATCGACTGCTTCGCCTGGGGCAGTTATTTCGGATCCGCCGTCGGCGTCGGCACCCCCTTCGCCCAGCCGGGCCCGTTCCCCCTCGGGCGCGCGGCCGTGCGCCGTCTCGACATCGTCGGCAGTCCGACCGTGCTCGACCAGTTCGACGATACCGACCAGTCCGCGAGCGATTTCGTGTCGAGGCTTCCTGCGCCGCGGAACAACGCGCGCGTCAACGGCACGGTTCCCGCCTCGACCTGCGGCAACGGCGTGCTGGAGGGCCTCGAACAGTGCGAAGCCGGCAGGGGTTGCTCGGCGACCTGCACCGTGGATGCCGACGCCCTGTTCTTCAACGGCTACGAATAGCGCGGGTTGCAGGGGTGGGGACAGCGGGCTTGCACCAACAGCGGGTAATTCCCATGGAGAACCCGCTGACAAGTCTTAAGATGGTGCAATGCCCGCCCCAGATCCCGTGTCCGTGCCAGAGAATGCCGAATGGCTGGAGCTGCTCGCGCTGCCGGTGTGGCTGCTGGACGCGGACGATGCGCTCGTTTACGCGAATCCGGCGACGGCGCAGTGGCTGCACCGGAGTCCACGCCGACTGCTCGGTCAGCGCCCCGCGCAATGGCTGGACACCGCGGGTGCGGCGCTGCTCTGCGACGCTGCGCGACGCGCGCGCGCGGAAGACCGCCGCATCGTGTTGCCGCGCGCGCGACTGGCGCTGGCGGACGGCGCAGAGCACTTCGCGGACATCACGCTGACTGCGGTGGGCGATGTCGAGCGGCCGCGTCGAGCGGTACTCGTCGAAGCCACGCCGGCCGCGGAATTCGCGGGCGAGGATCCCGCCCAACTCCTGCCTGCGGCGTTGCACGCTTCGTTGCGCGGCCTCGCCCACGAAGTACGCAATCCGCTCGCCGGACTGCGGGGCGCCGCGCAGCTCCTGGAGCGGCGCATCGAGGACGTGGAGGCACGCCGCTACCTCGACGTGATCCGGGCGGAGACCGATCGCCTGAACACGCTGGTGGAGCGCCTGCTGACCCCGAGCCCGCCGCAGCCGCTGGTCGACGTTGTGCTGCACGAGGTGATCGAGCGCGTGCGCTTCCTGGTCGAGGCCGAAGCCGGCTGGGCCGTGCGCATCGTGCGCGACTACGATCCGAGCGTCCCCAACATCATCGGCGACGCAGACCGGCTGATCCAGGCGGTGCTCAACCTTGCGCGCAATGCGCTGGAGGCGCGTGCATCCGAGGTGCGGCTGCGCACGCGCGTCGAGCACGGCGTCCGCATCGGCGACGTCGCCCACCGCCAGGCGGTGCGGCTCGACATCGTCGACAACGGCTGCGGCGTTTCGGAAGCGCTGGCCGAACGCGTGTTCCTGCCGCTGGTTTCGGGTCGTAGCGACGGCACCGGGCTCGGCCTCACCTTCGCCCAGGAAATCGCGCGCGAGCATGCCGGCTCGCTGTCGTTCCGGTCGCGCGCCGGCCATACGGTGTTCACGCTGCTGCTGCCGGTGCCGGCACCGGAGCCCACCGCGGATACGCAAGAGGAAATGCGATGAGCGGGATCTGGGTGGTCGACGACGACGCGTCGGTGCGCTTCGTGCTCGCTGCGGCACTGCGCGACGCGGGCTTCGAGGTGCGCGAGTTCGATCACGGCGACGCCGCATTGGCCGCGCTCGATGGAGGTACATCGCCTGTCCTGCTCTTCACTGACGTGCGGATGCCCGGCAGGGACGGGATCGCCGTGCTCGGCGAACTGCGCACGCGGCTGCCGTCGCTTCCGGTGGTCGTGGTCTCCGCATTCACGGACCTTGCCTCCACGGTCGGTGCTTTCCGTGGCGGCGCCTTTGAATTCCTGTCGAAGCCGTTCGATCTCGACGATGCCGTGGCGATCGCACGGCGCGCGCTGGCGGCAGGCACGCAGGCTCCCGCGGCCGCGGCGCTGCCACGCCAGCGGCGCGCTCCGATCGCCGAGCTGCTCGGCGAATCACCGGCGATGCGCGAATTGTTCCGGGTCCT
>JBBRIE010000056.1:0-15012 GCA_038221545.1 Lysobacterales bacterium | reverse complement strand
CGGTTCGTGGAATCGCGACCCGCCGAGCGGGTATCGGGTGATTTTCGTGCCGTTCGCCGGCGGCATCCCGAGTGGCGCGCCCGAGGACCTGTTGACGGGCTTCCGCGTGGGCGACGACGCGCGCGGGCGGCCCGTCGGCGTTGCCATCGACCGGCGCGGCGCCGTGCTGGTCGCCGATGACGTCGGCAACGTCGTCTGGCGATTGACCAGGTCGACTGCGGCGGAATAGTTCAAGTCGGGATGGCCCGCCTGTCCGCAACGACTTACGGCCGGGTCGGACCGCTCTCTTCGTCGAGTTGCCGCTGCCGCCATCGCGATTCGACGCGCGCGGCATAAGCGGAGCACTTGTCCCTGCCGATGAAGTCGGCGGGACTGCCCTGCGCGCTGGCGAACTCCGGGTGCACCGGCACCAGCGCGTCGCAGGCCAGCGACTTGAACGTCGTCACGCTCGCGTCGAACACCTGCTTGAGCGCGGCGTCGTCGGTGTAGCGAAAGCCCGGTGCGGACACCGGGTTCAGGCTGTCGGCGTAGACGAAGTCGAGACAGTCCTTGCCGGTGTCCGTGCAGCTGCGCCAGGTCCAGCTGGTCGCACCCGGCGTATGACCTGGCGTGTGTCTGGCGACCAGGGCGACGCGACCGAGCTTGATCGCTTCGCCAGCGGACATCGCCCGTACCTCGCGAACCGGTGGAAAGCGCATCGCGTCGCCGAATCCCGCCTGCGGATCGTCCGGCGCTGCGCTGCCCGTCCGCAGCGCCGCGGCTCCGCGCGGGCTGGCGGCGACGCGCGCACCGGTCAGCCGCGCCACGGCTGCGATGCCGCCCGCGTGGTCGTAGTGCTCGTGCGAATTGACGATCCAGCGGACGTCGCGCGGTTCGAATCCGAGTGTGCGGATGTTGGCGACGATGCGTTCGGCCGATTGCGGGAGTGCCGCATCCAGCAGCAGCAGCCCGGCGCCGGTATCGACCAGGAGCGATGACAGCCCGCGCGTGCCGACATAGTAAACACCCTGGTGGATGCGGAACGGCGTGATCGACGCATTCCACTTTTCGCAAGCGCCGCAGTCGATCGGCGTGGTGTCGCCCGCAGCGGCGGGCGGCGCGGCAGCCGCGATCGCCAGCACGGCCAGCGCGCCTTGAAAGGTCACCCGCAGCCCGCTTCCCATACGCATCGTCTCGTGCCGAACTGCCGCGAGCTTACGCATTCCGCGATGCGGGCGGAGGGCGTCGCGCTGGCCATTTGCAGGCGATTGGCCCCTGCGAATCGCGCAGCCGCGACCTCGAGGCTACGGCGAGGCCGGCTTCGACGGGCGCTCGCGCCGGAAGCGGTACGCGTTGCGATCACCAAACAGGCTGAGGCTGTCGACGCTGCCGCGCGCATCCAGTTCGAACGTCACCGGCCAGGTGCCCGAGCGGCCATCGCCCGCGCGCAGCTCGAACGTGTCGTAGTGCCAGTGCGCGAGCGGACCGCGCGTGTCCGGCGAGGTGCCGGCGCGCAGTGCGAGGCCGTCGCCCCGGTCTTCGACGACGATGTCGCCCCACACGGGGTGCTCGTAGCTGCCGACGTAGTCGGCGAGCGGCTTGCTGGGACGCGTACCGGGCACCCGCTTCGCGACCTGTTCCGCGCGTGCCGCTTCGCCCTTGGCCTTGCCATCGCCGTAGAGCTTGAGCAGGTTCGCGCTCCAGTCGCGCCCGCCTCCCTTGCCGAGCGCGAGGTCGAAGGCATGCCACATCAGCGCATGTCGGAACTCCGCATGATCAAGGTTGCCCAACACGACGATGCCGAAGCGCCGTTCGGGCAGCAGGCCGAGGATGGCGGTGCGGCCGTCCATGCTGCCCGTGTGCATCGCGACGAACTCCCCGCGGTAGTCCTGCAGGAACCAGCCGAGTCCATAGGTGGTGAAATGCGGTTGCGTCAGCGCGAGCGTCGGATAGAACTCGGCGGCCGGAACGATCGACTGGCTGCGGAACAGTTCCCCGAACGTGTCGGGCTTGACCAGCGCGCGGCCTCCCACCTGACCGCCGTCCAGCAGGAATGTCATCCACTTCGCCATGTCGTTCGCGGTCGACCACACGGAACCCGCCGCAGGCACCGGATCGACCGGCACGTCGACGATCGCGCGCACGCGCTGGTCGATCTCGAAATGGGGCGTCGAAACGTTGTCGGGCCGTGCCGCACGCATGCCCCCGAGGGTCGCATAGCTGCGCGTCATGCCGAGCGGCTCGAAGATCCGCGTCTGCACGAACGTCGACCATGGCATGCCGGACGCGGTCGCCACGATTTCCCCGGCGACCTGGTACATGACGTTCTGGTAGATGAAACCATCGCGCAGCGAATAGGCCGGTGGCAGCAGTCGCAGCCGCTCGATGATCTGGCGCGTGTCGAGGTCGCCGCGCAGCCATAGCCAGTCTGCATTGGGCACGCCTGCGTTGTGCCGCAGCAGGTCGCGCACCGTTACCGCGCGCGTCGCGTAGCTGTCTTCCAGCGCGAACCACGGCAGGTGCTTCGTTACCGGATCGTCCCAGTGCACCTTGCCCTCGTCGACCAGCATCGCGAGCGACAGCGCAGTCATGGCCTTGGTCGTCGACATGATGCCGAACAGCGTGTCGGCATCGACCGGGTCGACTTCCGCGCCGCCCAGCGTGCGTTCGCCGAAGCCGCCCCGATAGACCACCTGGCCTTCGTGCACGACGGCGACGGCGAAACCCGGGATCTTCCAGTCCTCGAGGCCGCGAGCCGAAAACCCGTCGAGCTTCGACCGGAAATCCGCCGGCAACGCCAACGGTTCGCGCGTGGCGGGAGCGCCTGCCGGCACCGGCAACGTGCCGTCCAGGGCTGCGAGCCCGCCCGCAGCGAGCGCCAGCAGTACGCCCAGGCCGAAAGTGGTCACGCGCATACGCAGTCTCGCGGGATTCGAAGCGGCAACCTTAGCGGAGAAGCGGACCACCGGAGTCGCCCGGAAGCCGCGGCGACGGCAGACGCGGAACGCGCTCGGATGCGGCACACTGCGGCCTGATCGGAACAGGGGCAATTCCATGCGACAGAACGGGCCGTGTAGTCGACTCTTGCAATGCTTTGTATGGCTGGTGCTCGCGTTCGCGGTGCCTCTCGCGTATGCGCAAGGCGATGCCACGCCGGCTCAGGCGGACAGCGCGGAGAATGGCGAGCTGGCCCGCGACCTTCCGCCGGGACTGCACGTTCCGGAGGCGGCGCGGCCCGGACCGGGTTTCGACGCCGCCCTCGCTACCGAGGCGTACATTGCGTTGCTCACGCCCGAACAACGCGCGAAGTCCGATGCCTATTTCGAGGGCGGCTACTGGCTGCAGTTCTGGGGCCTGCTTTACGGGCTCGTAGTGGCGTGGCTGCTGCTCGCCTCCGGCGCCGCACGCTGGATGCGCGATCGCGCGCGCCGCATCACGCCGCGTCCGTTCCTGTCCGTGCTCATTTTCGCCGCGATGTTCCTCGTCGCCAGCACCGTGCTCGATTTGCCGCTCTCGCTCTACCAGGACTTCTTCCGCGAGCACCAGTACGGACTGGCCACGCAAACCCTGCCCGAATGGTTCGGCGATCTCGCCAAGGGCATGGGCTTCGGGTTGCTGCTCGGCGCGCCGCTGATCGCGTTGCTGTACGCGGCGCTGCGCCGTGCGGGGGATCGCTGGTGGGTGTGGGCGAGTTTCATCGTGTTCGGCTTCATCGTGCTGGTCGGTACCATCGCGCCGGTCTACATCGCTCCTGCCTTCAACAAGTACGTGCCGCTCGCGCAGGGCGAGCTGCGCGACGACCTGCTGTCGCTTGCGCGCGCCAACCGGATTCCTGCCACCGACGTCTTCGCGTTCGATGCCTCGAAACAGACCACCCGCATCAGCGCCAATGTTTCGGGCCTGTTCGGTACCACGCGCATCTCGCTCAACGACAACCTGCTCAACCGCACGTCGAAGCCCGAGATCCTCGCGGTGATGGGCCACGAGATGGGCCACTACGTGCTCAATCATTCAACGCGACTGATCGTGTACTCCACTTTGACGATCGCATTCGCGCTGTGGCTGACGCATATCGGCCTCAATGGGGCATTGAGTCGCTGGGGGCGGAAGTTCGGCATCGCCGATCGGGCCGACCCCGCTGGCCTGCCCTTGCTGGTCGCCGTACTCTCGCTGGCAATGTTCGTGCTGACGCCCATCAACAACACCATCGTCCGCCAGGCGGAGGCCGAAGCCGACATGTTCGGCCTCGATTCGGCGCGCGAGGCGCACGGCTTCGCCACCGCCGCGATGCGGCTCAGCACGTATCGCAAGATCGATCCGGGTCCCTTCGAGGAATTCTGGTTCTACGACCACCCGAGCGGCCGCGACCGCGTGCGTCGTTCCATGGAATGGCTCGCCGAGAACCTTGACGACCCCGCGGTGCAGGCCTCGGCGGCTTCGGCGACGCATTAGACGACGGCCGCACGGCAAACCGCGGGGCGGCGCGCGTCGCCCCGCGGTTCGTTCGCTGCGAGCCCCGGCGCTCGCGCCGTGACAGGATGCCGCAATCGCCACGCCCATCGGCGCCGCGCGCGGACTCAGTCGCGGAAGTTGTCGAACTGCAGCGGCTGCTCGAAGTCGCCCTTGCGCAGCAGCGCCATGGCGGCCTGCAGGTCATCGCGCTTCTTGGCGGTGACGCGCAGCTTCTCGCCGTTGATCTGTGCCTCGACTTTCAGCTTGGCCGCCTTGATGGCCGCGACGATTTTCTTCGCGAGCGGCTGCTCGATGCCTTGCTGCACCTTGATCTGCTGACGCGCCCGCGCCAGGTTGATCTCGGGTTCCTCGACCTTGAGGCAGCGTGCGTCGATGCTGCGCGCGGCGAGCCGGCCACGCAGGATCTCGAGCATCTGCTGCAACTGGAATTCGCTCGGCGCCGACGAAGTGATGGTCTGGTCGTCGAGCGCAAAGCTCGCCTCGACATTGCGGAAGTCGAAGCGATTGCCGAGTTCGCGCGTGGCCTGGTCGACCGCGTTGGTCAGTTCGTGCTTGTCGACTTCGGAGACGATATCGAAGGAAGGCATGTCGGCAGTCCGCGGGCGTGGCGCGCAGTCTAATCCACGGCCCGGCGATGCCGGGCATCCAGTGGCGCGGGCAGCGCGTCAGCTGCCCGGCGTACGGGCCGACGAATCGCGCGCGCGGCGCTTGCCAGGCGACCTGGCATTCGGCGGCGCTGCCGTATTGCGACCCACACCGCCTTCCTCGTTATTGGGCGGCGCGCGGCCTCCGGGTTGGCGTGCGGCAGCCGCCGTCGGCGGCTGCTGTTCTGAGTAGCCAGGCGACTCGCCGGGCGACGGATCGCGGTTGCCCTGCCGGTCGACGGGAACGGCGCTCGCCCGGGAACGGGAATCACGTGTCATGCGCATTCTCCTTATGCAGCGCCGCGATTGCGGCACTCGCGAGAGGCCGGTCACTGCGCCTCGACGTAGTCGAAGAACTCGTTTTCCTCGATAAGTCCGTTTCCGTTCTGGTCCCAGCGTTCGAACTCGGCATACAGCTTGAGGTCGGGATTGATTTCGTCGAGAGTCAGGCGGTTGTCGCCGGTCTTGTCCATCTCGTCGAAATGCAGCGACTTGCCTCGATAGGTGTTGGGCATGTCGGGATTGCTGGCGCAGGCGCCGAGCGCGAGGGCCGCGCCGAGTGGCCAGAGAAATAGCAGGGACGTTCGCATGGGAGTGGGCCTTCGAGGGCGGCGTTTTCGCCGATGGTCCCCCACACTCTATGCGGGCCGAGAGAACCCGCCCTGAACACGGCGTGGGCGGCGGCACACACGCATCCGGGTGCCCCGCTTCAGCGACGCGGCACGCACTGCTGCCGCAATTCCAGTTCCACGCGCAGGTCCGCACGGCAGATGTCGCCGTGCAGCAGCATCCAGTCCAGGTCAGGCGGCAGGCTTGCGGCCAGCTGCGCGGCAATCCCGGGCGCCTCTGCCGCGTCGCGGAGGTAGACCCGCAGAGCGCCACCGCGACCCATCGCCAGCGGGCGATCCAGGCGCGCCGCTGCGGCATCGACCACCGCGCCCACGTTGCGCAGCGCCTCCTCGAGTTGTGTCGCAGTGCTCGAGTGCACTGTCGCGTGGCCGACGACGCTGGCGGTGCCGGAGACCAGCAGCAGCGGGTCGGGCAGCCACGGCAGCAGCATCGCGCGCGAGAAGCCCGGTGCGACCGGTCCGAACTCGCGCGGGTAGTTCCACGCACTGGTCTGGCGAAGGTTCTCGATCCCTTCGCCGGCGCGCCTCGTGGCCATGAACACGACCTGCACGCGTGCCGAGGGACCGGGTATGCCGATGGCGGTGGCGGCCGGATAGCCTTCGGCAGGCGCGCTCGAGAGGACCTGCGCACGTCCGACGCAGAATCGACGATAGCGTTCCGCGTCGCCGTCGCCTGAGTTGATCGCGCCGAAGAAGTTCCAGAAGCGCAGCAGGTGCGGGAAGCCGCGTTGCGTGCACTCGTCCAGGACCCGCGCATACAACGCGGTGACGATTGGTTCGAGCGGCCCGCGTTCGGCGACGTCCAGCACGCCGCACAGCAGTTCGCCCGCGTCGACGAGCGCGAGGTCATCGTGGTGTTCGTGCAATACAGGCGCATCCCCGAACCAGGGTTCGTCCCGGCGACTGCCGCCGAGCCAGCGCAAGGGGATCGCAATGGCGCCCGCGCCGGATGCCGACGCGTCGACCACGAACGACCACCCGCTTGCGGTGGGCAAGGTTCGCGCGATACGCGCTGGGTCGTTGGGATCGATCGGCACCAGGTTCGGGTCTTCAACGGCAGGGCGCGCAGTTTAGTGGTGCCGGGGAGCGACGACGGAAACCTGCGCCGGCAACCCGCCCGGATCGCGTGCGCCCGTCCGTGCGGTCATGCGATCATCGCGGGTCTTTTGTGGTGCGCGTTGGCGAGGCCATGCTTCCCGAGTTCGAATCCGTCGCGCTCTGGATGCGCGGCCTGCAGGACCGCATCACCGACGCCGTGGCCGCCAGCGATGGTGCCGCGTCGTTTCGCGAAGACGCATGGGCGCGCGCCGAAGGCGGTGGCGGCCGCACCCGCATCCTGCGCGACGGCGCCGTCTTCGAACAGGCCGGTATCGGCTATTCCGATGTCTCGGGTGCCCGCATGCCGCCCGCGGCCACCGCGCAGCGGCCGGAACTTGCGGGTGCGGCGTGGCGCGCGGTCGGCGTGTCGCTGGTGTTCCATCCGTGCAATCCATACGTGCCCGCGGTGCACATGAACGTGCGGCATTTCCGCGCGACCCGCGAGGGTTCGACCGTCGCGTGGTGGTTCGGTGGCGGCTTCGACCTCACGCCCTGTTATCCGAACGAGGCGGACGTGCGGCACTGGCACGCGGCGGCGCGCGCGCTATGCACACCGTTCGGCGGCGATGCGCGCTACCTCGCGCACAAGCGCGCCTGCGATGCCTATTTCCGGCTGCCGCATCGCGACGAAACCCGCGGCGTTGGCGGGCTGTTCTTCGACGACCTGCACGAGCCCGATTTCGACACCGCGTTTGCCTACCTGCAGGCGGTTGGCGACGGTCTGCTGCCGGCGTACCTGCCGATCGTCGATCGCTGCCGCGACACGCCGTTCGGCGAACGCGAGAGGGAATTCCAGTTGTATCGGCGTGGCCGCTACGTCGAGTTCAACCTGGTCTGGGATCGCGGCACGCTGTTCGGCCTGCAATCGGGAGGCCGCACCGAGTCGATACTCATGAGCCTGCCACCACGCGTGCGCTGGGAGTACGGTTACGCACCGGATCCCGACTCCCCCGAGGCGCGACTCGCGGAGTTCCTGCAGCCGCGCGACTGGCTCGGAGTCGAATAGCGGCTCAGTGCGCGGTATCCGGTCCGCGCGGCAGGGCGGCACGCCGCGCGAGAACTTCCCGCGCATGCCGGTAGCCCGTTTCCATCGCGCGTTCGTGCGCATGCCAGTCGAGCAGGTCGATGTCCCGCAGTGGCGGCGCGATCAGCAGGTCCGCGCTCGCGCTCGCGCGCTGGCTCGCCGCGGTCGCGCCCACCGTGCCGGCGCGCAGCAGCAGTTGCACGATGCCGGGACGCGTGCGCTTGCGGAACAGGTCGGGGATGAGCGCCCACCACGGTGGCAACTCGGTCTCGTCGGCCATGGCGGTGATGCCGTGCTCGGCGCCGACGTCCACTGCGATGGTTTCATCGACCGGCCACTGCCGCATCACGCCGACCGGCAGGTTGTCGAGTACCGCGCCATCCACGAACACCTTGCCACCTTCGATCACTGGCGGCAGCACGCCCGGGATCGCCACCGACGCGCGCAGGGCGCGCCAGAGCACGCCTTGCCGATGGACGTGCACGAGGTTGTCGGTCAGGTTCGAGCTGATGCAGAAGAACGGCAACGCCGTTTCTTCGATGCGTTCCTCGCCGAACACCTCGCGCAGCAGCGCCGACACGCGCCTGCCCGAGTTCACCGCGTAAAGCGGCAGGGTCCAGCCGGCCAGGGGCCTGCGAGTGACGAACGCGTAGCGCATGACGCGCAGCACCTCGTCCAGTGGTACATCGCGTGCGAGCAGCGCGGCGACCACCGCGCCGATGCTGGTGCCGGCCACCACGTCCGGCAACGCGCCGAACTCCGCCAGCGCGCGCACGACGCCTACGTGCGCGAATCCGCGTGCGCCGCCGCCGGCCAGCACCAGCCCTCGACCGTGGCCGGCGACCAGCCGTGCGATGCGCGGCAGGTCCGCCGGCGAGCGCAACTGGTGCGAGAGCATGCCTCCGTACCACTGGCTCCACGCCGCCGAACAGGCGTTGCCGTACTGGCTGTCCAGCAGCAAATGCTCGATGCGCGGCACCGGGCTCGAGTCCAGCGTCAGCGGGTCGCGCGTGCGTGGATCGGGCGGTCGATCCGCGCGCACGGCATGCAGCCAGACATCCGCCTGGCGCTTGCACAACGTGCGCCATCCGCGTTGGCCGGGTTCGTCGACGTACAGCACACGCCGGTGGCTCTGCTCCAGCGCATGCAACTGCGTGGTGGTCATCCGCGAGCCTTCCGCGAAGCGCACGACTGCCGTGCTGCTGCGCGTGCCGAAGGCGAGCGCGAGGCCGGTGGCCAGCGAGTCCAGTTCGGTGCCCTCGCTGCCGGCGAGCAGGGCGATGGTGCGCGGACCCGCATGCAGCGCGTTGTCGCCCGCCACGCGGCTGTGTCGGCGGAATGCGTGTCGCGCGAGCGCCAGCGTCGCGGCCGGTTCGCGCAGCGCCATCGCCTCGAACGCCGTCCGGTCGAGCATCAGCAGTTCGCTGTCGCGGCACGCGTACACCGTGGCGCTGCGTGCTGCGCCCGTGAACAGCGCTGTCTCGCCCACGGTCTCGCCCGGGCTGACGTGGCCGAGTACCCGCGGACGATCGACCGCCCGCCGGAACGCACAGAGACTGCCGGCGACCAGCAGATACAGCGCGTCGCCCGGATCGCCCTCGTGGAACAGGATGCGGCCGGACGGCAGAACCAGCGCACGCAGCTGCTGCAAAAGCCACGCGCGACCTTCGTTGCTGAGCTCGGCATAGCCGGGCAGCGCAGACGCGACTTCGCCACCCAACGCGGACATGTCGGAGCTCATGGCGCAAGCATGCACCGCGCGCCCCGTTTTCGCCAATGCGCGGGAGTCGCACCCGCCACCCCTGCGTGCGATGACAGCGATCTACCCCGACCGACGTAGAATCGGGCAATGCGCATCGTGTCCTGGAACGTCAATTCGCTCAATGTCCGTCTGCCGCAACTGGTGCGCTGGCTCGAACACGAATCCGGCCGCGTGCCCGACGTCCTCGCGCTGCAGGAACTCAAGCTCGAGGAGGCGCGGTTTCCGCGCGCGGCAGTCGAAGCGCTGGGCTACCACGCCCTCGTTTCCGGCCAGAAGACCTACAACGGGGTCGCGCTGCTGACGCGCGCGCCCGGGTCCGATGCAGTCACCGACCTCCCTGGTTTCCCCGACCCGCAGCGACGCGTGCTTGCCGCGACCCTCGGCGACATCCGCGTGATCAACTTCTATGTCGTCAACGGTCAGGCCGTCGGCAGCGAGAAGTTCGCCTACAAGCTCGCCTGGCTGGACGCTGCACAGGAGTTCCTTGCCGAGCAGCTGGCGCGACATCCGAAACTCGTGGTCCTCGGCGATTTCAACATCGCCCCGGACGACCGCGATGTGCACGACCCGGTCGCGTGGCAGGAACAGGTCCTGTGCTCGACCCCGGAACGCAGGGCGCTGCAAGGCTGGCTGGACCTTGGACTGCACGACAGCTTCCGGCTGCTCAACGAGGAAGCCGGGCACTACAGCTGGTGGGATTACCGGCAAGCGGCGTTCCGCCGCAACCTCGGACTGCGCATCGACCTGATCCTGGTCAGCAATGCGCTGCGCGGGGCGTGCATCGCGGCAGGGATCGACGCGGTGCCCCGTGCCTGGGAACGGCCGTCGGACCACGCGCCGGTATGGCTGGAGCTCGCGGCGTGATCGACGATCCCGAAATCCCTCTGGAGGAAGATGAGCTCGACGCACTCGGGGAGCGGCTGGCCGAACGCGCCGGCGAAGATGGCCTGCTGCTGGACGGCGTGCATGGCCTGCTCACCGCCGTAAGCATCGGTCCAGGCGAAGTGGGTCCGCAGCAATGGCTGTCGGCGGTGCTGGACAGCGAGGAGCCTTTTTCCGACGAGGCCGAGGCAAGACAGACGATCACGCTCCTGCTGCGTTTCCACCAGGCGGTGCTGCGCGAGCTCGAGAGCTTCGAATACGAGCCGATACTCGGCCATGTCGAGGAAGAAGACGGCTCCCCGCACGTGAGCGCGGCGGGCTGGTGCGAAGGTTTTTCCGCGGGTGTCGACCTCGGCGGCGTAGCCTGGGAGCAGCGCATGCAGGCCGATCCGCAACTGCTGGAACTGCTCGGGCCGATCGTGCAGCTCGCGGCCGATGAAGACCTCTTCGACTTGGGCGACGGCGTGGCGGTCGCGCCGCTTTCGGAAACCGAATACGAAAGCGCGCTCGATGGCATCGCCGCGGCGGTACTCGACGTGCAGCAGTATTGGCGTGAGCATCCGGCTTCCGCGGAGGAATCGGGGCCCGACGCGCCGGGCGACAAGGACAGCGAGCGGGTGGTCCCCCGGCGTCGCGGCGGTCGCTGGGTTCATTGATGCCGCGCCGGGCGCACGCGATCGCGCTTTCAGCGCGTCATGAGCCGTACCAGCAGGTCCGCGAAGCGGCGATAGGGCGGTCGGGCGAGGCGCGTGCTGGCAAACGCACCGGCCTGGCGGAACACCGGCAGGCGCTTGGAAAACGTCTCGAAACTATAGCGGCCGTGATACTGGCCAAGGCCCGATGCGCCGATGCCGCCGAACGGCAGTCCGACCTGCGCGAATTGCACGATCGTGTCGTTGATCGCGACGCTGCCGACCGGGGTGCGTGCAAGGAAATCGTCGACCCGGTGCATGTCGGAGTCGAAAAGGTATAGCGCGAGCGGGCGCGGCCGCGCATTGATGTAGTCGATGGCGGCACCGGCGTCCGCGACCCGCAGCAGGGGCAGCACCGGGCCGAACAACTCGTGACGCATCACGTCGCAGTCGTCCGGCGCGTCCAGCACCAGCGTCAGCGGCAGCACCCGGCGGGCCGCATCGCCCGGCCCGATCTCGATCAGACGGGCGCCGCGCGCCTTCGCGTCGTCGAGCCAGCCGCGAAGGCGTTCGTACTGGGCCTGGTTGACCATTGCGGTCAGGTCCGGCGCCGTCGCCCCGGCCGGGAAGTAGGACGAAACGGCGCGCTGCAGCGCAGCCACCAGTGCCTCGATGCGATCGCCCTCGACCAGCAGGTAGTCGGAAGCGATGCAGGTCTGTCCGCCATTGAAGCACTTGCCCTGGGCGATGCGGAGCGCAGCCTCCTCGAGGTCGCACGCGGCGCTCACGAATGCCGGCGACTTGCCGCCGAGTTCGAGCGTCACCGGTGTCAGGTTCGGTGCCGCAGCGGCCATGACCTTGCGGCCGACCGATGTGGATCCGGTGAAGAACAGGTGGTCGAAGGGCAGGCCCGCGAATTCCTGCGCCAGCTCCGCGTCGCCTGGCACCACGGCCGCCCGCTCGGGAGGGAATACTTCGGCGATCAGCTCCTGCAGCAGCTCGGAAGTGCGCGGAGTGTGCTCGGACGGCTTCAACAGCACGTGGTTGCCGGCCCCGATCGCGCCGGCCAGCGGAATCAATGCGAGGTTTACCGGATAATTCCATGGCGAAAGGACGCCAACCACGCCGAGCGGCACCTTACGCACCTCGTTGCGGCCGGGCCAGTGCATGGCGCTGGTCGCCACCCGTTCGGAACGCATCCAGCCGCGCAGGTGCGAGCGGATATGGTCGATCTCCGACAGGACCGTCATACCGTCGGCGAGCAGCGTCTCGTGCCGGCTGCGCTGGCCAAAATCAGCATGGGTGGCGGCGGCGAATGCGGGTAGCCGCCCGCGTAACGCACCGCGGAGCCGCGCAAGGTCATCCATTCGCTGCGCGTAGTCGGGAACATTGGCGCGCTGCGCTGCCTGCATGGTCGCGAGGCGGACACGCAATGGAACCGCGCCGCCGGTCGGATCGGAGTCCCGCAGGAAAGGGTGCTGAGGCGTCACCGGGCTCTCGAGGTCCACTGCTTGGCGAGCCGATGCTAGCACCGGCTCGCTGCGTACCCGGCGCCGCGAGGGCCCGCAGGCACGCCTGATCCGGACAGCTCCGTTACGCTGTCGGCCTGATTCGTAACGAGACGTCGCATGACCCTGCGTGCTTTCGGCGGCACTTGGCCGAGCCTCGGCGCCCGCTGTTACGTCGATCCGGACGCGATCGTCATTGGCGACGTCGCACTGGGCGACGATGCCTCGATCTGGCCGGGCGCGGTCGCGCGCGGCGACGTGCACCGCATCCGCATTGGCGCGCGCAGCAACGTGCAGGACGGCAGCATCCTGCACGTCACGCATGCGGGTCCGTACACGGGCGACGGCTTCGCCTGCCTCATCGGCGACGACGTCACCATCGGCCACGCGGCAGTCATCCATGCCTGCACCCTTGAGGACGCCTGCCTCGTCGGCATGCATGCGACGGTGCTCGACGGCGCGACCGTGCGCAGGCACGGCTTCGTCGGCGCGGGCGCCGTCGTGGCACCGGGCAAGGTGGTCGGCGAGCGCGAACTGTGGCTGGGCAATCCGGCCCGCTGCGTGCGCCTGCTGAGCGACGCCGAGGTCGAGCAGCTGTATTACTCGGCGCGGAACTACGTGCGATTGAAGAACCAGTACCTCGAAGGAACTCCGACCCCCGACGCGGACTGACCGGGGCGGCGGCTCCCGCGTTCGCGGGCAGCTCGACGTCAGTCGCTGCCCAGCAACGCGGCTTCGCCGCGGCCTGCGCCGAGCTCCCGGTGCACCGGATCCGTGTCGGGACGCAGGCCATGCCATATCTCGAAACTCGCCGCGGCCTGCTCGATCAGCATGCCGAGACCGTCCTGCACGTCGCTGCATCCGGCGGCCCGGGCCCAGGCTAGGAATCGTGCCGCCGCGGCGCCGTAGCTCAGGCTGACCGCGAGCGTGCGCGCGCCGGTGATCGAGAAGGGCAGTTCGAGCGCCACCCCCGAATGTCCGGCGGACGTCGCATCGACGACGAAATCGAACGCTCCGAGCGTTGCAAGATCCTTCCAGTAGCGCGCGTTGACGCGGCCCGGATCGTCATGGCGCTCGCTCAGGCGCTCCGCGCTTTGCGGCGTGCGATTGACGATCGTCACCGACTCGACGCCGGCGTCGAGCAAAGCCGGCAGCACACCCGCCGCCGCGCCGCCCGCGCCCAGCATCAAGGTGCGTCGCCCGCGCAGGTCGAGGCGCAGGCGTTCGGCCAGGTCATGCACCAGGCCGGCGCCATCCGTGTTGTCGCCGTGCCACTGGCCGCCACGTCGCGTAAGCGTGTTGACCACGCCGGCGCGCTGCGCCACTTCGGACAGCGTTTCCGCGAGCGTGGCCGCCAACGCCTTGAGCGGCTGGGTGACGTTGGCGCCGTCACCGCCGCTGTCGGCAAAAGCCTGCAACTTCGCCTCGAAATCCGCCGCGCTGCTCGCGTGGGCGACGTACTCCATCGCCACCGCAGAGTCGCGCGCGAAGGCCGCATGGATGCGCGGTGACAGGGAATGCTCTATCGGTTGTCCGAACAACGCGTATTGCTTGCAGGTCACGATCTTTCCATTTTTGCGTGGGGGCGGTGCAGCAATGCCAGCTTACGCGGGGGCGCGCAACCAGCGTGCGGCATCGAGGGCAAAATACGTCAGCACGGCGTCGGCGCCGGCACGTTTGCAGGCCAGCAGCGCCTCGAGGGCGCAGGCCCGCTCGTCCAGCCAGCCCTGCGCCGCGGCCGCCTTCAACATCGCGTACTCGCCGCTCACCTGGTACACGAACGTGGGCACGCCAAAGGCGTCCTTTACCCGCCGCACGATGTCGAGATACGGCAAACCGGGTTTGATCATGATGATGTCGGCGCCCTGCTCGAGGTCGAGCTCCACTTCGCGCAGCGCCTCGTCGCCGTTGGCGGGGTCCATCTGGTAGGTGTACTTGTTGCCACCGCCGAGCGCGCCTGCGGAACCCACCGCGTCCCGGAACGGGCCATAGAAGCTCGACGCGTATTTTGCGCTGTAGGCAAGAATGCGCGTGTGCACGAAACCGGCATCCTCGAGCGCGCCGCGAATCGCGCCGACACGCCCGTCCATCATGTCGCTCGGCGCCACGATGTCCGCCCCGGCCGCGGCGTGGCTCAAGGCCTGCCGGACGAGCGCCTCTACCGTCTCGTCGTTGACCACGTATCCACTGGCGTCGACCAGTCCATCCTGGCCGTGTGTCGTATAGGGATCGAGCGCGACGTCGGTGATGACGCCGAGTTGGGGGAAACGCTGCTTGACCGCGCGCACCGCGCGCTGGGCCAGGCCGTCCGCGCGCCAGGCCGCAGCCGCGTCGAGCGACTTGGCTTCGGGTGCGGTCACCGGGAACAGCGCGATCGCCGG
>JBBRIE010000055.1:0-15092 GCA_038221545.1 Lysobacterales bacterium | reverse complement strand
CGATGGCAGCGGGTCCAGATGCGACCCGCGGAGTTGGTGGCTATGGGTGGACTCGAACCACCGACCCCAGCATTATGAGTGCTGTGCTCTAACCGGCTGAGCTACATAGCCAAAAGGGCGAAACGATGCGCTGCGTGCCGGCTGGCACGAAGGCGGGGGAGGGGCGGCGATTCTTCCGGTCGCGGCCCGGTGTGTCAAGGAATGACAGCGGGCAGTGGATCCAGGCGTTCGGTGCGCGGATTGCCCGGACGTACGGCAGCGGAATAGTGTCCTGCCTGTTGTGAGCCTGAACGGCGGTGTGGGAGACTCGATACATCTGATTTGGGGGGGTCCGTCGGATGATCGATCCGGACGGTTACCGACCGAACGTCGGCATCGTGCTCATGCATGCCGATGGGCGGTTGTTCTGGGCGCGACGCATCGCGCGCGACGGTTGGCAGTTCCCGCAGGGCGGGATGCGTACCGACGAGACACCACTCGAGGCGATGTATCGCGAACTCGAGGAGGAGACGGGGCTTGCGACGGCCGACGTCGAGGTGCTCGGCGCCACTGCGGGCTGGCTGCGCTACAAGCTTCCGCACCGTTACCTGCGGCGACGCGAAAAACCGGTGTGCGTCGGTCAGAAGCAGGTGTGGTTCCTGTTGCGCCTGGTCGGCAGCGAAGACCGGGTGCGACTCGATGCCTGCGACCACCCCGAATTCGATTCCTGGCGCTGGGTCGATTTCTGGTATCCGGTCGACAATGTGGTCGTATTCAAGCGCGAGGTGTACCTGCGCGCTTTGCGCCAGCTGGTGCCCAAAGCTGAACGGGCTACCGCGCTCACGATGGGCGAACCGACGTGGGGGGCGGCCCTCGGTCCCGCAATGCCGGAAGCGCTGGTCGTGGCAGTTTGACAGGTTGTTGACAATCATTCGCATTTGCATTTGAATGCACTGCATGTATGTCTGCCTCTGCACCGGAGTGACCGACCGCGAGATCCGCGAAGCCGCGCAACGCGGTGCCTCGGACTTGACTTCTTTGCGCATGGCCACTGGTTGCGCCACCCAGTGCGGCTCGTGCGCGGACCTCGCGCAGTCCATCCTAGACGAACATTTGTCGCTGCAGCCGGTGACGCGCGCTCGCGCTTTCCATCTGCGGATCGCAATCGCCGCGTGACCGCGCGTGGCGCGTGCAAACGCGTGCGCGCGCCTTCTGGAATGCGAGCGATTAGCGTTCCCTCATGCCCACGCGCGATTGCCTACACTCGGCGACTGTCTCGCGTTGGAGCACGAACATGCAGGGCGACGTCGGCGTCATCCAGCACCTCAACAAGGCGCTGCACAACGAACTGATCGCGATCAACCAGTACTTCCTGCATGCGCGCATGTTCAGGCACTGGGGATTCCGCGCGCTCGGCGAGCACGAGTACAAGGAATCGATCGACGAGATGAAGCACGCTGACAAGCTGATCGAGAGGATCCTGTTCCTCGACGGACTGCCGAATCTCCAGAACCTCGGCAAGCTGCAGATCGGCGAAGGCGTGCGCGAGGCGTTCGAATGCGACCTGTCGCTCGAGCGCATGGCGGTGCCCGATCTCCGCGCGGGAATCGCCCACTGCGAATCCGTGCAGGACTATACGTCGCGAGAACTTCTCGAACATATCCTCGAGTCCGAGGAAGAGCACATCGACTGGCTGGAAACCCAGCTCGAACTGATCGCGAAGCTGGGCGAGCCCTTGTACCTGCAGAGCAAGTTGAACGATTGACGGCGACGCACCGTCGCTGATCCGGAGGCAAGCGCGGTAGCATCCCCGCGCCATGACATCGCAGGCGATCAGTCGCCGCGCAGCGTGAGCAGCTTCGTCAATTCCGAACTGGCTTCGAGGTAGACCTGTTCCAGGTGCTCGGCCATGTGGATCGCCGACTGCGGCATCTGGCCCTGGCGCGCGCCCGCCTCGATACGGCGTGCGTGTTCTGCCAGTTGCAGCGCGCCGAGGTTTGCGCTCGACGATTTCAGGATATGCGCGGGACCGACCAGTCCCGGCAGGTCGTTGCGCAGCGCCGCGGCATGCACTTCCGCCACGTGGACCGGGGCATCGTGCAGGTAAATCCGCACCAGGTCGGCGAAGTCGTCGCCCATCATGTCGATGAGGTCGTCGACGATTTCGGCGTCGAGCGCGCGCAGCGGCGACATCGCCTCCGCGGCCGGCATGGCCTGCGGCGCGGTTGCCGGTGCGACGGAAACCGCTATCGACGCGGCCGCCGAAGCGACAACGGGCGTTGCTGCAGGACTCGCGACCACGACGGGAGGCGTGGGGCGCGGGGACTGCACGACCGCCGTTGCTGCTGCACCTGCGGCGGGCCCGGCCGCGAACGCCTCCGCGCTGGCGTCCAGCGATACGACCTCGCGCCGCGTGGCCATCACCGTAGTGCGGCCTTCGGATACGGCAAGCCAGCGCTCCAGGGTCTGGGCAAGCGCCTTTCGATCGAGCGGCTTCGACAGGTAATCGTCCATGCCTGCCTGCAGGCATTTCTCGCGGTCGCCGAGCATCGCGTTCGCGGTCATGGCGATGATCGGTATGCGCGGCAGTCCCTCTCGTGCCTCGCGCTCGCGAATTGCGCGCGTCGACGCGTAACCGTCCATCACTGGCATCTGGCAGTCCATCAGGATCACCAGCGGCGGCGGCAGCGCAAAACGCTGGGCAAGCGCCGACGCGCCTTCCTCGGCGACCTCTACCGTCAGTCCGCCAATCGTCAGCAATCGCTGCGCGACCTGGCGATTGACCGGATTGTCTTCGACGAGCAGCACCCTGCGCGGACCGGCCTGCGAGGCCGCCGGAGGCCTGGGGTCCATGCCTGCACCCGGGGCGCCCTGGGCGACCTGAACCGCCGCAGGCTCGGGTGATGACGGCACTTGCCGGTCGCCGAACGATCCCGAGGCTTGGGCCTGCGCGTCATCGGCACGGCGCCTCGGTGGCTCCGTGCCCGACAACGCGGATGGCGAAGGCGCGACGATGACGTCGCGTGCATCATTCGACCCGGTGCGCAGCAAGTCGTCGACGGTCTTGAGTGGCGGCGAATCCTTGCCGTCGGCGTCGAGGGCCGCGCGCAATTTTGGCGCTTCGAACGTGCGTGGGTGGACCAGCACCTGCGGATGCCGGCGCAGGTCGTCAGGCACTTCGTCCTGTGGTTGCGCGAGCAACACGATGCGCAAGTGTCCAAGCGACGGATCGCGCAGCAGGCCGCGTGCCATCGACTGCGCGGTCAGGCGCATGCCCGTCCAGTCGAGGAAAACGAACTGGTAGCCACCGGTCTGCACGCCGCGAGGCGCATGGGGATTGCCGCGCAGGCGGGCGACCGCGTCGGACGATAGGCTGGTCTGCGTATGCTGGATATCCGCGCTGGCGAAGAATGCCGCCAGGTCACGTATCAACGCGGGATCAGCACTGACAACCAGCGCGCGTCCTCCGGAAACACCTTGCTCCACCGTGGCGATGTCGCCGGGTGCCTTGAGCACCGGCACGCTGAACCAGAACGTGGAGCCGTGCCCGACCGCCGACTTGAGTCCGATCTCACCGCCCATGATCTCGACCAGGCGACGACAGATCGCAAGTCCGAGCCCGGTGCCACCGAACACGCGCGTCACCGAGTTGTCGGCCTGAGTGAATGGCTGGAACAGCCGCTTTTGCGCCTCCGGATCGATGCCGGGTCCGGTGTCGACGATCGCGAACAGGATCTGCGTGTGCGTCGCGGTCTCCCCGCGCCGGCCGATCTGGACGGTGACGCTGCCGCGCTCGGTGAACTTCACCGCGTTGCTGACCAGGTTGGTGAGCAACTGCCGCAGTCGAACCGGATCGCCGCGATGGATGGGACGCAGATTCGGATCGAATCGCACGCTCAGGGAGACGCCTTTCGCCTGCGCCGGGTGCGCCATCAGCTGGGCGACCGAGTCCACGAGTTCGCGCAGGTTGATGCTGACGCTCTCGAGCTCCAGGCGGTTGGCCTCGATCTTCGAGTAGTCGAGGATGTCGTCGACGATCGAAACCAGTTGCTGGGCCGAGGCGTACGCGGTCTCGAGGCACTGGCGCTGGTCGGTGTTGAGCGAGGAGGACAGCACCACGTCGATCAGCGGCACGATGCCGTTGAGCGGCGTACGGATCTCGTGGCTCATCGTGGCGAGGAACTCACCCTTTGCCAGCGTCGCCGCCTCCGCCTCCTGCTTGGCGAGCCGCAGCTGGTTCTCGACCACGCGCAGTCGCTCGATTTCCTCGCTCTCGCGCTCGAACGTCGCCGTGGCATCCAGTGTTTCAAGGACCCTGCCGGGCGCGCCCACGTCGCCCGTCGGCGACGGCTCTCCGCCTGCCGAGAGCGCGCCCAGCGAATACCAGACCGCGCCCGCAAGCGCCACGCCGAGCACGGCGATGCCGATGCTGATCGCCGCGGGGACACCAACAAACGCGACCACGGCCGCCAACAGCCAGCACAACAGCGCAACCAGCGCCAACAGGCGCACTCGCTGCATCCGGGATTGCCAACCGACCGCGGCCATCAACTCGACTTCGCGCTCATAGCGCTCCGGCCGAGAAGTCGAAGTCCATCGTCCGCGTGGCCTGCTGCACGAAGTTGCCCTGCATGAAATCGACGCCGGTCGACCAGAGCAGCGCCGCGGTCGACGCATCCTCGACCATCGGGGCGATCACCCGCAGGCTGCGCTCGCGGGCGAAGTTGACCAGTTTCTGCAGTTCCTCGCGCCCTCTGGCGTCGCGGTTGGCACCGACCACGTACATCGGCGCCACCTTGACGTAGTCGAGGCTCAGCTGCTCGGCGAATTCGAGGTGGGCAGGGCTTGCCTCGACGCCACTCAGGCACACGCGGCAACCGAGCGCACGCACGGCGGCGGTGAACGCCGTCGCGGTACGCGCGATGTTGGCCACGAGCGCGAGCTTCAGTTCGATCGCGAGCAACTCGGGTTCGATGCGTCGAGCCTCCAGCATCTGCTGAAGTGCCTGCACGCGCTCCGGATCCTGCAATGCCTGCGCGGACTGGCTGACGAACAGCCTGGCGCGCCGGAGGTTGCGACTGCGCTCCTGCAGGATCGCGAGCGTGCGCGACAGAACCCATCGGTCGATGTCGGCGATCAGGCCCGACCGCTCTGCCTCGGGGATGAGGTCGGCAGCGAGCAGCATGCGACCGTCGGGCGCCGCCAGTCGGAGCAGGACCTGGAACTGCTCCTCCGTCTCGCCGCGCAACGAAGCGATCGGCTGGAACACGAGCTGGAACGCGTCGTAGCGGAGTGCATCGCGCATCAACTCGACGATGTCGAGCGCCGGCGAGTCGCGCGTGGCCACCGGCTGCGCGAACAGCACCGGAGTCAGGTTACTGTCTGCCGACGCCTTGGTGGCGGAGCGATCCGCCGCGTTGAGAAGCGCGCCGAGGTCGGTCCAGCCCACCGCCAACGGCGCGATGCCGATGGCTGCGCGCAGCAGCACGGCGCGACCTTCTACATCGAAGAAATGCCGGCCCACGGTGTCGCGCAGGTTGGCGGCGAACTGCAGCGAATGCTTCGGCTCGGCGTCGGGCTGGTAGATGACGAACGTGTCCTCGCCGAAGCGCGCGACCAGGTCGGTCGTTGCGAACTGCGAGGTCAGCAGCGCGCCGGCCTGAATGATCAACGCGTCGAACGCGAGCACGCCATGCTTTTCCCGCTCGCCTTCCGCGCCATGCAGGCGACAGAACATGAGCGTGCCGACTTCGCGGGGATCGCCTGCCAGCACTTCGGAAATGCGGTCCAGCAGGTAGGCGCGCTCGAACAGGCCAGTGACCTCGTCGCGCGGTTCGCGCGTCTGCACGCGCTTTTGCAGCTGGCGTGCCCTGCGGATACGGTTGGTGACCGCGGAAATGAGGTGCTTGGGCCGTATGGGCTTGGTCAGGTAGTCGTCGCCACCCACGTTGAGCGCGTCGAAGCGGCGCTCGCTGTCCTGTTCGCCGGAGAGGAACACGATCGGCGTGTTGAGGAAGTGCTCGCGCTCGCGGATCAGGGTCGTCAACTCGATGCCGTCACAACCCGGCATGTTGAGGTCCATCAGGATGAGCTCGGGATCGAATTGCTCGAGCACGTCGAGGGCTTCGAGTGCCTCGAGGACCGCATGCGTCTCGACGCCGGCCTTGCGCAGGATCGACTCCGCGAACATGGATTGCGCGCGGTCGTCCTCGACGATGAGTACGCGGAATGGCGCCTCGTTGCGCGTATCGAGCAGGGCGCGGGCGCGCACCAGGACGTCGCGGGCATCGACCGGCGGCGGCAGGAACACGTCCGCGCCGGCGCGCATCGCGGCCAGTCGCAGCGTCACGTCCTGGCGAGCCGCCAACACGATCATGAAGACCCGGTGCCGCGTGTGTTCGCGTGCCGCCGCGATCGCGGCGCCGAGCAGCGGCAAGGCCTCGCCAAACGCCGTGTCGACGATGACGAGGTGCGGTGCGATGGCACCGATCATCTCCGCCATTTCCTCGGGGTCGTCGAGCGTCTCGACAGTGTCACCCGCGGCCGCGAGTTCGGCGCACGCCAGTTCCGCGGGACCGTCACCGCTGCTGAGGTGGTAGATCCGCAGTGCGCTCGTGCGCGGCTGGAAGCCCCCCGTCGCGCGAGCGCGCGCGGCGGCCGACAGCGGCGCGGACGCGGGGGTGAGGCTGCCGAGCAGGCGCGCGGCTGCCGCGCGCGCGTCGTCGTCGACCACCGGCGCGGGAATCGCCGCCGGCGGAGTCGGGGGCGGTGGCGGGGTCGGCGCAGGAGGGGGCACTGCGGCGACTTCTTCCGCCGACACGGTTACCGGCTGGGATGCCTCCGCGGGAGCCACCCCGGCCGATGACGCCTCGGTGCTGGCCGGAGCGGTCGCGGCCTGCTTGGTCTCGGTCAACGTCTGCGACTCGCTGTCGGACCGCCAGGCGAGTTCGTCGACGAGATCGAGGATCTGGCGGTCGACGATCGGGTCGGGCAGCCGCGCGCCGCGACTGAGCTCGCCGAGCACTTGTTCCAGCGCATACAGGTTCTGGCCGAGTTCGACCAGGCCGTAGCGGCCGCAGGTACCCGTCAGGGCCTGCACGTCGCTGAAAAGCTGCGACATCGCGTTGATGTCCCAGCCACCCTGGCTCAACCGCTGTACCCGTCGGTACAAGGTTTCGAGTCGCTTCGGCAAATGCTTGAGGAACGCGAGTTTGAGCTCGACGTTCTGTGTGACATCCATCGGATTGGACATGCCGCCCCCTTTCGCCCAAGGATGCGCAGACCGCAGACCGCGGCCCAATCCCTCTGTAAAAGTATGCCAGAAGCCCTGCGGCGAGCGGGCCTTGGGGCGGAACCGCCTATCGCAAGCCGACGCCGTCGGTCGCGGAACACGCGAAATTGCCGCGACCGCGCATCGGTAGCGCCTGGTTCAAAACGGCTTGACCACGACCAGGATCACGATGCCGATCAGCAACAGCGCGGGCACTTCGTTGAACCACTTGAGCCAGGTTACGCCGGGCAACCCGGCCCTGGCGGCGAAACGTCGGCCCAGTACGACGCACCAGACATGGAAGGCGATGAGCAGTCCGACCAGGGTCAGCTTCGCGTGCAGCCAGCCCTGCGCCGCGAAATCCGGGTCGTTGCGCATCCACCAGTACATGAGTGCAAGTCCCAGCGCGAGGGCGAGTACGCCGCCGAGGTGCGTGATCGCCAGCAGTCGCCGCTCCATGGTCACGAAGCGCATGTGCGCCGCCGCTTCGTCGGCTGCGAGTTGGCGGTGGTAGACGAACAGGCGCGGCAGGTACAGCAGGCCTGCGAACCAAGTGACCACGAACACGACATGGAACGCCTTGAGCCAAAGCATGCGTCTATCCCCTGGATGTTTCGGTCTTGGAGTCGGCAGCGGCGCAGCGCCGCTGCCGAGGGTGGATGGATACGATCGATCGAGGCCGTTCCCACGCGGCATGCGGGACGCGACGGCGTTTCGTGCGGCCGTCCACGACGCAGTTGCAGTCCGGACGCCTAGACACGCGAAACGGTCGCGACGACGCGCCTTCGCCGCGTGAACCAGCGCACCACCCACCACAGCGCGGCCGCGAGCAGGATCGTCAGGACCGCGACGCAGGCCAGCGCGAGCCAGGGGTAGGCGAGAGCGATGCCGAGGATCGACAGCGTTGCCAGGTCTTCTGCAATCGACGCGCTCCAGTTGCTGACGGGTTCGGGCGACGTGTTGAGGAGCGCACGCGTGCCGCTCTTGAGCAAGTGGCTGGTTAGCGCGACTCCGCCGCCGGCCGCGAACACTGCAAGACCCGGGTCGGCGCCGGCGGGCGCCAGCGCGTAGGCCGCGAGGAACGCGCCCGCGGGCACGCGCACGAGCGTGTGCAGGAGATCCCAGCCGGTATCGACGCCGGGAATCTTGTCGGCGAAGAACTCGACGACGGCCAGCACGAAAGAGATTCCGATCACCAGTGGGTGCTGGACGACTTCGAGTCCTTCGGGAAGGCTGGCCCAGCCGAACAGCGCCGCCACCCCGATGCCGAACACCGTGAGGTACACGCGCACTCCGGCGAGCCAGGCCAGCGTGATTCCAAGCGCGAACATGGGAGCCGAATCGATCATCGGGCAAGAATTCCGCAGGCCGGTTCCGGCAAGTGTGCATCTTAATGACCTTCGCCTCAGCCGCCCACCGCCCCAGCTGCTGCCGAGCCCGGTGAAGCGTTGCGCATTCCTGCATGACAATCCGCAACGTGAAGGGTTGACTGCCGGTATGATCGCCAACCCGTCGCAACGGATCGCCAGCGCGTGAGCACCGCCGCCACCCCTGCCGCCGTTCGTCGCGCGAAAAGCAATGCAGCATTGCGCGTGTCGAAGGGCAATGGCGAAGACGCCGCGCGCCGCGAGCCGCCGTTGCGCGAGTGCGTGGCACGCGCAGTACGCGCGTACCTCGTCTCGACACGCGGCCGCAGCACCGAAGACCTGTTCCGCATGGTGCTCGCCGAAGTGGAAGCGCCGTTGCTGGTCGAAGTGCTTGCACACTGCGAGGGCAACCAGACCCGCGCGGCCGAGATCCTCGGGATCACGCGTGCCACGTTGCGGAAGAAGCTGGCCGAGCACCACGTCTGATGTCCTGCGCGACGAGCACATCGTCGTGCCGATGGCGGCAGGCGGCGTGAGGAACCATGGATGAGTGATCGTATGCAGGTCCACCGGGCGCTGTTGTCGGTGTCCGACAAGACCGGGCTGCTCGATCTTGCCCGCGTGCTCGCCGCGCGTGGCGTCGAACTGGTCTCGACCGGCGGCACCGCCCGCGCGCTGCGCGACGGAGGCTTCCGCGTCGTCGATGTCTCCGAGGTCACCGGCTTCCCGGAGATCATGGACGGACGCGTCAAGACCTTGCACCCGGGCATCCATGGCGGCCTGCTCGGGCGTGCCGGAATCGATGACGCGGTGATGGCGACGCACGGGATTGCGCCGATCGACCTGCTGGTCGTCAACCTCTATCCCTTCGAGACCACGGTGGATCGTGCGGGTTGCAGCTACGACGAGGCGGTCGAGAACATCGACGTGGGCGGCCCCGCAATGCTGCGCGCTGCGGCCAAGAACCATGCGCGGGGCGCGACCGTCGTCACGCCAGCCGCCTACGCGGAACTGGCGCTCGCGCTCGAGGCCGGCGGCACCACCGCGGCGCAGCGGCGCGAATGGGCCGCCGCCGCTTTCGCGCACTCCGCGGGTTACGACGGCCGCATCGCCGAATGGCTGTCCCGGCGCGCGCGTGCGCCCAACGAGCCGTCGACCTGGCCCCGAACACTGCACGCGTCCCTCGCTCTTTCCAGCGCACTTCGCTACGGCGAGAACCCGCACCAGCACGCCGCGCTGTACCTCGAGCGCAATGCCCCCGGCACGGGCATCGTGGCGACCGCTCGCATCCTCCAGGGCAAGGAGCTGAGCTACAACAACCTCGCCGACGCCGACGCCGCGCTCGAATGCGTCAAGGCTTTCGGTGCACCGGCGTGCGTCATCGTCAAGCACGCCAATCCCTGCGGCGTGGCCATGGCCCCGGACCTGCAGGTTGCGTACGACCGCGCCCATGCGACGGATCCGACTTCCGCGTTTGGCGGGGTCGTCGCGTTCAATCGCCCGCTGGATGGCGAGACGGCACGGGCCCTCCTCGCGCGGCAATTCGTCGAAGTGGTGATCGCGCCGGAGATCATGCCCGCCGCGCTCAAGGCGTTCGCGAGGAAGCCCAACGTGCGTGTGCTCGAATGCGGCAGGTTCGGCGACGAGCCGGCATCGCTGGATCTCAAGCGCATCGCCGGCGGCTTGCTGGTGCAGTCCGCAGATCGCGACACGCTTGCGGTGGAAGACTGCCGCGTGGCCACCCGCCGTGCGCCCACCCCGGCGCAGTTCGAGGACCTGTTGTTCGCGTGGCGCGTCGCCATGCACGTCAAGTCGAACGCCATCGTGTATGCGCGCGAATCACGCACCATCGGCATCGGTGCCGGGCAGATGAGCCGCGTGATCAGCGCGCGCATCGCGGCCATGAAGGCCGCAGAGGCGGGGCTGCCGGTCGCCGGCAGCGTGATGGCGAGCGATGCGTTTTTCCCCTTCCGGGACGGCCTCGACGCCGCGGCCGCGGTGGGCATCGAGGCCGTGATCCAGCCGGGCGGCTCCATGCGCGACGACGAAGTGATCGAAGCCGCGGACCAGCACGGCATTGCGATGGTATTCACCGGCGTCCGCCATTTCCGCCATTGAAACGGACGGCTAGCCGGGCGCGCGCGACTCTTTCATGATGCGCACTCCTTCGTCGCGAGGGTGCGCATGAAAATCCTGCTGGTGGGATCGGGGGGGCGCGAGCACGCGCTCGCGTGGGAGCTGGCGCAGTCGCCGCGTGTCGCCGAAGTGCTGGTTGCACCGGGCAATGCCGGAACCGCCCGCGAGGCGCGCTGCCGCAATGTGCCGGTGCGCGCCAGCGATATCGACGGGCTGCTCCAGCTGGCACTCGACGAGGGCGTCGAGTTGACCGTGGTGGGGCCGGAAGGTCCACTCGTGGCCGGTGTCGTCGACCGCTTCCGGGCACGGGGCCTGCGCATCTTCGGACCGACCGCTGCCGCCGCCCAGCTCGAAGGCAGCAAGGCCTTCGCCAAGGATTTCCTCGCGCGCCACCGCATTCCCACGTCCTACTACGTGGTGTTCGACGACGCCGAACTGGCCTTGCAGCATGTGCGCGACGTCGGCGCGCCGATCGTGATCAAGGCGGACGGACTTGCCGCGGGAAAGGGCGTGGTCGTCGCGTTGACGCTCGCGGAAGCCGAGGCGGCCGTGCGCGACATGCTGTCGGGCAACGCGTTCGGCGTCGCGGGTGCACGCATCGTGGTCGAGGAGTTCCTGGAGGGCGAGGAAGCGAGCTTCATCGCCATGGTGGATGGGGCGAGGGCGCTGCCGCTTGCGACCAGCCAGGACCACAAGCGCGTGGGCGAAGGCGACACCGGTCCGAATACCGGTGGCATGGGCGCGTACTCGCCGGCACCCGTGGTGACGCCCGACGTGTACGCGCGGGTGCTGCGCGAAGTGATCGAGCCGACCGTGCGCGGCATGGTCGAGGACGGTACGCCGTTCACCGGATTCCTCTACGCGGGACTCATGATCGATGCGGGCGGTGCACCGAAAGTGATCGAATTCAACGCACGCCTTGGCGATCCCGAGGCGCAGGTACTGCTGCTGCGCCTGCGCTCCGACCTGGTGGACATGATCGAGGCGGCGATCGAAGGCCGACTCGACCGCATCTCGCCGGTGTGGGACGAACGGCCGGCGCTCGGCGTGGTGATGGCCGCTGCCGGCTATCCCGAATCGCCACGGACCGGCGACGCGATCGACGGACTCGATCCACGATCGGGGGCCGCCTGCAAGGTCTTCCACGGTGGCACGACGCTCGATCCGTCGGGCACCGTGGTGACGTCCGGTGGCCGCGTGCTGACCGTGTGCGCGCTCGGCGAGACCGTCGCCGCCGCGCAGTCGCAGGCCTACGCGGCCGTGGACCGTATCCGCTGGGAGGGCGAGTTCCATCGCCGCGACATCGGTTGGCGCGCGATAGCCCGCGAGCAGGAATCCTGACCGTCGGCGCCACAGGGTTCGCGGCGACCGGCTGAGCGTCGCCGCTGCGCGCACGACGCCTGAATGCTGCGCTGCGCAACACTCCCGGGCGTTCGCACGCGTACAGTCCGCCGGTCCGTACGCCCGCGCATGGGGATGCGAGGGGCGATCAGCGGGCCGTTGAACGAAACACTTTCGTCGACTCGTCGCATTGACATCCATCCGTCCGGGGAGAACCATCATGCTGTCTCGACTTGTGCCGCGTGCACTGTGCTGCGTTGCGTTGGGCGTCATCGCCCCGGTTGCGCTGGCTGCAACCGATGCATTGTCACCCAAGCAACTCGCAGGGCCGCCCGAGGAATTCGCGGAGATGCGCGAGATCGGCGTGGATGCGACCAGCATCCATTCGAAGGCGGCGCTGCTGCCGATCGTGCTCGACGCGGGGCGCGCGGGTGGATACAGCTGGACGGGTCGCTTGCCGGTGGCGTCGAACGGCGTGCGCTTCCTTGTGTTTGCAGGTGAAGGCGACGCCTGGCAGGTGGAAGTCAGGAGTCCTTCCGACGTGGCAGCCCGCTCCGCGGCGTCGCCGCTGCGGTCTGCGGGCCGCACGTCGATGGGCATCGACAACCTGCAGCACGGCGCCGACCTGTATGCGCTGGACGACATCGAAGGCGGCGCCTGGGAGATAACCCTGCGTAGCGCTGCCGGCAGCACGAATCGACGCGGCTTCCTGTTGATCGAGGGCGACCAGTCCACGGAGCTCACGTCCTACCAGGCGCATCGACGGCAGTGGCCCGGGGAGCGGATCGGATTCGTGACGATGTTGTCCGGCGGCGCGGCCAGCGGCGGCGTCGCGCTCGGTCTCCGCGCAGGCACCATCACGCAGGCGCTGCTGCGCGTGACTTCGCCCGAGGGCGCCGAGACGGTCGCGCGGATGCACGACGATGGCGCGCACGGCGACGGCGCTGCCGCGGATGGAGTGTTCGGTGGCGATTTCACCGCACGCACCATCGGCCAGTACCTCGCGCAGATCGAGGTTCAGGGCACCGACGCACGCGGCCAGCCGCTGGTGCGCACCAGCGAACACGTCGTTCCGGTGGTCGCGCGCTCGATCGACGTGGTGGCAGCACGTGCGTTCGCTGCTCGCGATGCGTCGGCTCCGGATCGCTTCACCCTGTCCATTCCCGTGGCATCGCGCATTCGGGGCCAGCACTACCGCGCGTATGCCGAAGTGTGGGGGCGCGACGGCATGGGCCGGGCAATTCCCGTGGCGTGGATCGGCGGCATGACGACGCCTGCCGACGACTCGCTCCAGCTCGGGCTCGACGCGCGCTGGATCGCGCGCGCCGGCGCTTCCGCGCCGTTCGAGTTACGCAATCTCCGGCTCGAGGACGCTGACCATTTCGTCAACGTGGCCGGTGCGACGCGACTCGCGCTCGACCTGCCCAGCATCGGCCGCAAATCAGCCTACGGCGATGGTGCGATCGACGAGAGCATGCGCATGGGGATCAAGCCCGCGGCGCTTGCGCAGCGCGCCAACGATTCGATCAATGGCGTCGGTCGGCGCCTGCTGCTCGTGCACGGCTACTGCTCGGGGGGCGTGTGGCCGGCCTCGCAATTCGCAACCGCATCGACCTTCCTCGATGCGAACCAGAACCGCACGCACGATGCGTTCGCGCGCCTGATCCAGACCTTCGGCGCAACGTGGAATTCGTTCGGCATCGTCGCGCACAGCCAGGGCGGCGCCGCGGCGCTGCACCTCTACAACTATTACTGGAGCGGGCTCGACAACGCGACCGGCGCGCGCCTGATCCAGTCGGTGGGAACGCCTTACCAGGGCACCAACCTCGCTGGCATCCTCGCGACGCTCGGCTCCTGGTTCGGCGCGGGCTGCGGCACCAACAGCAACCTCAGCTACAGCGGCGCCGCATCGTGGATGGCCGGCATCCCCACCTCGTCGCGCGCCAAGGTCAACTACTACACGACCTCGTTCCGCACGACCAACTGGTGGACTAACGACTACTGCCACGCCGCCACGGACCTGGTGCTGAGCGACCCGGAGGACGGCACCACGGAACAGGCCTACGGACAGCTGCCCGGTGCGAGCAACCGCGGCCACGTGACCGGCCAGTGCCACACCAGTGGCATGCGCGATCCCGCACAAACCGCCGACTCGGGTCGCAACGCGACGATGAGCGCGAACGCGGCGCGCTGACAGGCGCCGGTTCGGTCGGGACGCCTTGCCGCGCGACGATTCAACAGGTTCGTCGCGCGGCAAGGCGCGGTCGCTGCGCACGGCGCCACGCTGCGGGGCGCCCACCCGAAGGAGTCCTAGGACGAGGGCGGTGCGGTCACGGGGCCGGCGCTCTGCGCGCGGATTGCGGGAGGCGCGAACAACAGGTTGCCATCCGGCCACGGCCGCGAAACCGGCTGCTTGCGTTCGAATTGCCTGACCCAGGCCCGGCGGCCCTCGAGGCTCGGCGTGTCACCGCGCTTGGTGGCGTCGAAAATCGCCTCCGCCTCGTAGCCGACCGCTTCGGCAGCGCGGGTATTGGCCGCCAGCGCCATCGCGAGTGCCTCGGCATGCTCACCGTCGGGATTCTGTCGATACAGCGCCTGCGCGGTGGTCAACGCCTGTGTCTTCTGCGCAGCCGTGGCGATCGGACAACTGCTTACCGCCCGCACTTCGATCTGCGCAAGCCGACCGTCGTTGGGACGCTGGACCGAGGTCTGGCGCAGCACCGGGAGCACGGCGTTGCATCGGTTGGCGAGCGATGCCGCGGCCACGGCCGAGGCCAGTGCCTGGACTTCTCCGGCGGCGCCCGCGGCGGCGAGGTAGTGAGTGAGCGCCGTGCCGGCGTCGCCGGAGCGCAACAGCAGGTCGCCGTAGCGACGCTGCGCTCCGGCGTGCCGGGCGTCGGCAGCCACCGCGCGCGCGAGCGCGGTGCGCGCACCCGCGTCGTCGCCGGCGGCTTCCGCCACGACCGCCTCGGCCAACGCAACTTTCGCGTTGCCCGGGG